>CAYNJG010000250.1:0-10623 GCA_964397295.1 uncultured Pirellulaceae bacterium | reverse complement strand
TTCCACGACCACTCTTTATAGGGTGGTTGGGACGTGCCGAGAAACGCCGTATTTCCCTGCCCATCGCGACGGTGCAGTGAGTACGCCGTGCCGGTTTCGTCAAATCGAATGCGAGCCTCCGTGGGCCAACCGCCTTCGGCGAGATGGTGTGCAGCCACGGTTTGGTAAGACAATCCATCGGTGGTGCGCATCAGCGCACTACTCTCTCGACTCACGGGCGTGCCGTAGATGACTCCGTACGCAACGTCCTTGTGCCAGGTGACTCGCCAGAGCCAGCGTCCCTTTGGAATCACAATTCGAGGCTTTGTAAAGACCTTTCCATCTTTTGAGAAACTTACAATCGTGCCAGTAGCTCGCTGGCCGTCAATCGTTTGTTGAGCTCCGCCCAATACCATCAGGCGATTGTCGGGCGTCACAGAAAGAGCGGCGTCGCGAAGATCGTATTCGTCCAATTCGAGCAACGCTATGGGCGACCAGTCGTTTCCGTCGCTTGAAGCAAGCACGCGAAGCTTTCCGATATCGCCTGCGTGTCCTTGGCCTTCTCGAAACGCACAGTAGAAGTGATCGTTCCAGTGTACGAGGTCGGTAAACGCATTGTGTGGAGCTTTGTCCCAGATGCGTTTTACCTCGACCAATTGTGGAGTTAACTGAGCAAGCAGCGTCGATGGCAGCAAGGCAAAAAGGATGATGAGACTTGCTCGAATCCAGACAGAGTGTGGCTTCACGGTTCGACTCGACATAATTGGCCCTTCGCGTTTTCGTTGAATTGAGTGGATCATACTAAAGCAAAATCTGGAAGCAACTTTTTAGATGCAGGCAATTATTCGCCATCCGTGCACGCAGGCAGTGAATGCATCCGCCTTAGCGTTTTGTCAGCTGTAACGTTTGCGCCGCGCGAATCAGTAGTGACCTGCTACTCAAGGCTACGCTGCGCTGGCTTTGTTAATCGGTGTTGCCGATGCAACGAATAGACCCATCCAATGTTCACGACGGAGCCGAATCGTGAGAATAGGCCGCATACTTACCACTGTTTTGTTCTTTGCGTTGTTCTCTTTCAGCGTTCCCGCCTTGAGCCAAACGGTTGACGACGTGGGCCAATGGAATGCTCTGTTCACCCAGGGCAAAATCAATCCTGAGAATTCCGATAGCCGCTTGCGCTGGTGGTTTGATGGACACTATCGGCTTTTTGATGACAACGATGGTTTCGGCCAGAGCATTATCCGCCCTGGCGTTGGTATCGATGTCGGCAAGAACTCCGCGTTGTGGGCCGGCTATGGCTGGATACGCACGTCACCCATCACCGGTGAAGACATTGACGAGCACCGGATCTGGCAGCAGTGGACTTGGTCGCGAAAACTCGATCCGTTCAAGGTTGCATTGCGGACTCGGTTCGAACAACGCTTTTTCGAATCGAGCGACGATACGGGGCTGCGAATCCGTCAGTTTGCACGTTTTCAAAAGAACATTGGCTCATGCTCGAGACGCACGTTTGTCGTCTGGGACGAGTTGTTCATCGCGCTCAACGACACCGACTTTGGCCAACGGAGTGGATTCGACCAGAATCGTATTTTTGTGGGCTTCGGCTTTAAACGCCACCACAGCAGCAATTGGCGAGTGGAGCTTGGCTACATGAACCAGACCGTCAATCAAAGCGGCCCGACGGATCGAAGCAATCACATCCTTGCTGTTAACGTATTCCGTAGCCCCAAGTAGCGCCAGCAACTGCTCCAAAGCTTAACCCAAGTCTTGCACCGGACAATCGCTTCTTGTCTATTGAAGCGATGGGTGAAACTGGAAATACAAAGAACGCTGACGAATGGTTTGCGGAGTACGGCGTCTGCCATCAAAACCCAACCAATAAACTGCTGCATTGGCTGTGCGTGCCGCTCATTATGCTGAGCCTGCTGGCTCTCGTTTGGAGTATTCGTGTTCCGGCGGCCATCTCTGAAGTGGTACCGGGTTTCAATTGGTGCTGGTTGTTGATCTTACTTTCGACCATCTTCTACTGGCGGCTCTCTGTCCCACTGGCTATCGGCATGTTGCTTGTCACGGCCATCATGGTTAGTGTCATCCTTGGCTATGAACGGCTCGGTGTTGGTTCGCTAAGGATCACTGCACTTGTTGTGTTTGTGGTCGCGTGGATTGGTCAATTCGTGGGACACAAGATCGAAGGTGCCAAGCCCAGCTTTACTGATGATCTCAAGTTCCTGCTGATTGGTCCGCTGTGGCTGCTGGGATTTGTCTACCGTAAATTCGGAATCCGATACTAGCGACGAGCACCCGCATGAACTGGTTTACTATGTACGAACGATTGTCGATCCACGGTTTGGTTTTCATAGCAACATTGGTGATGACGACGACGTCTTCGGCGCAGGATAAGCCGAAAATCGATCGACCGGCACTAGCGGATCAAGTCACCATCTATCGAGATGAATGGGGCGTGCCGCACGTCTGGGGGAAGACAAACGTCGCGATGGTGTTCGGGCAAGCCTACGCTCAGGCCGAAGACTACTTCTGGCAGATCGAAGACAATTGCATTCGAGCACTTGGCCGCTACGCCGAAATTGCTGGTGAAAGCGCGCTGGCGGGCGATGTGCTGAGTCGGTCGTTTGAGGTCGAATCCCGCAGTCGCGCAGACTTCGCCAAGCTCGATCCATTCCAACAGAAGGCACTTACAGCCTTCGCCGATGGAATCAACTACTATCTGGCCACGCACCCGGAAGAGAAACCCAGGCTGCTTGAACGATTCGAACCGCACTTTGTGCTGACGATGGATCGTTACATCATTCTAGATTTTGTCTACGGTCGTTCGCACACAGGAAAGCCTAAGCCGAATGCATTCTTGCAGTCCGTCGCCAATTCGACGGGGTCCAACGCTTGGGCCATCGGTAGTTCGAAGACGAAGTCCGGCGGTACGATGTTGATGATTAATCCTCATCAACCTTTTTACGGTGCGGGGCAGTTCTACGAGACGCATGTCATTAGCGATGAAGGAATCAACTTTTCAGGCGCGTGCTTTTACGGTAGCCCGATTCCAGCTTTGGGCTTCAATGAACATTTGGGTTGGGCGTATACGACTAACGACCCAGACGTTGCGGACGTATACCGCGTCAAATTTGATGTGAAGGACAAACCGCTGGCCTATCGCTTTGGCGAGGAAGTCCGCGAAGCCACGGAATGGGATGACACGATTCTTGTGCGTGTCGGCGATGAAACTGAGTCACGGCAATTCACGTTTCGCAAGACGCATCATGGCCCGGTTGTTCGATACGAGAATCCGACCACGGCGCTTACCGTCCGCATCGCGGGACTGTACGACGTGGATCGACCTGCTCAGGCGTTTGAAATGATCAGCGCAAAGAACTTCGAAGAATGGTATGCCGCCATGCGTCACGTTGCGATTCCGATGTTTAACGTTGCTTATGCGGATGACAAGGAAAACATCTTCTATGGTTACAACGCGACCATGCCCGTGCGAGATCCTAACTTTGACTGGTACCAGCCCGTCGACGGAAACAATCCCGCAACGGAATGGAAGCGGATACTGGAATTCGACGAATTGCCACAGGTCCTCAATCCGCCAACAGGATACGTGCAAAACTGCAACTCAAGCCCATTTGTGACGACGGACGATGGCAATCCGTCACGCGATGATTTCCCGGAATACATGTTTGACGACTACAACGAAGACAAACGGCGTTCCAAGATGTCACGGAAACTATTGCGTGAATGCGAAGATCTGGAATACGGCCAGTTTCAGGAACTGGTTTTCGACACGACGATTTACTGGGCGCTGACTGAGTTGCCGCGATTTAAAGATGACTTCGAACGACTGAGCAAAACTGATCCGGAAAGTGCGAAAAAGGTTCAGCCTTATTTGGAGCACTTGTTGGACTGGGATTGCAAGGTCACTCTGGATTCAACTCAAGCGACGCTCTGCGAAGCGTGGTACATCGAGTTGTACGGTGCTCGCTACCCTGGTGAAATCGTGAAAGATAAGTTCATGGCCAATCGCACAAAGCGGCTCGAAGTCTTGCCGAAGGCTGCCGCCAACCTGAAGTCACTCTATGGCAAATGGCAGGTTCCCTGGGGAGATGTCCATCGCTTGCAGAGGCGAACCAAGAAGCCCGGGACAATCGAAGCCGCCGTGTCGTTTAGTGATCTCACGGAGAGTGTTCCGAATCCGGGCGCACCTGGGCCGATGGGCGTCATCTTTACGATGTATAGCGCACCGGGTGTAAAATTCATGCGTCCCAAGCAATACGCAGTCGTTGGTCCCGCTTACATGGCAGCCGTCGAATTCGGTAAGCGTACAACTGGCTCTTCCCTTGTGCCGTACGGCCAGAGTTCCGACAAGCGGTCACCGCACTATATTGACCAAGCGAGGTTGTTGGCGAAGAAAAAGCTGAAGACGTCGTGGCTCTATCGCGACGACGTGAAGGCCAACGCTGTTCGTTCCTACCAACCAGGCGACACGCAAGCTGCGGAAGAGAAAGCTCTGGAAGTGGAAGCAGTACCTGCCAAGCAATAGGTCTGCTTGATTGAGTGTCGGGGCTGATTTAGAAACGAATACCACCGCGAAGCATGATCGCATCGCCAAAATCGAATTCCTCGTCGTTGTTCGCGTAGTCGATGCCGCGATTGAAGACGTAGCCGACTTCCAAGAAGTTGCCGCCACCTCCGGGCCGCACGCCTTCGATTCCCAGGAACAATCGTAAATCCCTGAGTGTTACTTTGTCGGTTTCACCAGTGTCTCGTGTTACGGCAAACGAGCCGCCGCCTAGTTGTCCCGACAGGTAGACCCACTTCTCGAATGAGTCGCCAGTGCGTGAAATTCGTTTGGCGAATTTCGGTCGTGGCAGGAGGAACTCATGTCGCCAGTCTGGCGTCGGGGTCCAGATGGCACCAAAACCGGGCAAAAAGGAAACGTCGTCGCGGTCAAGAAAGAGTGCGCCAAAGTAGATGTCGAGCGTGTCTGGCACCCACGTGTATTTCGCGAATGCTCCGCCGGAGAAGAAGAAATTGTCTTCGCTAGTTTCAAAGTCGCTACGGATCTTCGGCTGCAGCCATACATTTGTCTGCCAACGATCGTTGTAAGTCTTTCGCCAAACGATTGAAAGTTGGGCGTCGTATAGTTGCTCCGGTACATCAACTTCTTCTGGGCCATTCAGAGAATATGTTCGCAGCCCCGGTTGAAGTGCCAGAATGTTGGTTCGCTCCTCGTTCAGGGGAATAGCAACACGCAATAGCGTGTTGATTTCGGTGACCTGAAAATCATCATCGCCGCCAATCCACGCCGCATCGGTTTCCGAAAGCTGAAAGAAACTATTCTTAATCCGCGACAGCGGCTTTTTGTTCGTTACGGTGTATCGCCACCAGCTATCGTGTCCATGGCCATCATAGTCGACGTCGCAATTACCACAGCAGCAAGCGTGCCCCTGCTGTTCTTGACAGCACTGGGCGTTCGCTGCTGTTACAACTGATGCAAGCAGACATATTGCAAGAAAAAAACGAAACACGTGGCTCTTTCGGCAGGAAAATCTACACCTTTTAGGTGTCGTCGACACGCATCAACCTGATTCTGTACAGAATTAGGAGGCGTCGTTAATCTTGCCAAGGTCAGTTTTATCGATAGTCGGAAAACACAGTTTTCCAGTCGGTAATGTGCCTCACTGTCTTAGGCAAAGCACTAGCTAGGTAGGTTCGTGAAATGCTGGCTGGGGTGGCACTGGAAGTTGGAAGCGAACGCGACAGCACTTAGTCCTCGTGTCGGCAAAAGTCGCGTTGCCAGTATTCCAATTGCAAAAGAATAGATGGCGGGCGTGATCATCATCCCCATGTAGGCCTGGCCCTGTTGAGCAACGCGTTCATTCCGGGACGCCAATGAGCAGCGTCGTGTAATCCAATTCCGGGTGCCGAAGTTTTGTATTCGCGACCACGTCCTTGAATTTTGGGTCGGAAAAATGATTGGCAAACATACTTAGCATCATGTGTGCCGATCGCGAAAGTGTGTAAGGTTCGAGTTGTGGATGCTGCCATTTCGATTCGCCACCGAGATACGGCAAGAGTTGCTCCAACGATTTCTGCAGGCCACATCCGTGTTCCGGTGTGAATTCCCACAGATTGACTCCGACCTTGTCACCAACGCGAGCTAACGTCGTCAGTGCAGTGAGATTGAACATCGAATAGTGAAGCGATCGCGTTCGTTTGAGTTCCTCATGCTGATTGCCGTCGCCATCGAATTGGTTGGCAATGCGTTTCGTTTTCGCCGTTTCGACAACTGCTTTCGAAAGCTCTAGGTCTCCTGCGAACAAGGCGTAGCGAGCTAGCTGCGCGTCGTACCACGAGCCATGATTGTTCTTAGCCGCACTCTCGTGCAGGCCCAGCTTGTCAGTCTGCAGCCAGCCGACGAATTCTTTGAACCAAGTTTGCAGCGCTTGTTGGTTTTCGGGAGACCATTCTGTGGCTTCCAGTAGTTCGACGGAATCAAGCACGAACATGAAGCCACGTGTATCGATGATTCCTGGGCCACGCCCGTGAGCGCGACCAGGTACGCCTTGGCTAAAGTTGAGATTCGGGTTCATTTTGGTGTCGTCATCCAAGAACCAAACTCGAACTATCTTTGCGGCATGCTGCGAGTATCGTTTGTCGTTGAAGAGATGTCCGGCCAAAGCGAGTGCTTGCACATCATCCATGAACTCGCCCAACCTATTCCGATCTCCTTGTGCAAGAAGTTTGCGGTTTACGACCCCATCTTTGCGAATGTAGGGCAAGCCATCGGGTTGATTTGGATCGGGCCACCAGTAACGCGAGAAACTTTGGTAGTCGTGAAGATCACCACTTGGCGGTTTGATTCGTTTCTCCGTGACCGACCTTGGGCTTTCCTGCAACGCTTTGTCTGCCAACATTCGCAATCGCGACAGTGCGTCGCCAATGGGTGTACCTGCAACAGGCTTTGCTGTGCGGATGTGGTCGAGGTGTGATCGTTCCCAGATAACTTGGCCGTCACAAATACTTGCGAAGCAATAGAGGTATAGGAAAGGAATGAGCGCTTTCGCGTAAGATCGTTTCAAGGCTCGGGCTCTCTCTCGTAGTCATGACTGTGTAAGAAGCTAATCGAGGTTAGCCCAAACGTAGACACCGTCAACCCGCGTGTGCCGAAATCATATCAAAAGGCGCTGGCCGCGAAGTAAACAAGCCAGCCGAAAACGCAAAGTGGAATTATTGCCGCAACGAGCATAGTCGTTGTGGTTCCGATCCCTCCACCGCCACCAGGAAGCCCCATTGGGTTACGCTCCTATTCATGAGTTCGAATGAATAGTAATTCGATTTTGACGCAGCGTTGTTGTGACATTTACAAACAGGTTTGCAATGTTAAATCAATCCGCTGGCAGCAACCGAAATTCCTTTGAGCCGCATTTTGAATGCTTCAGCATTTGGCGCAGCCATTAACGCGGATTCTCGGTCGAGCCAGCCACGGTCGACGAATTCGAACAGGCTATCTTCGAACGTCTGCATGCCTTCCTGCTTTCCGAGGCCTATTGCATTTTGCAAGCTCTCTTCTTTGCCTTCTAAAATGAGCTTTCGAATCGTTGGGTTTAGCGTCATGACTTCCGCGATAGGCACACGGCGAGGCGACTCAACGACGGTTGTCATCAGTTTCTGTGCGACCACAGCTTTCAGGTTAAATGCCATGCTACTTCGAAGTGCGTTGTGCATGGCTTGCGGGAATAGATCAAGAATTCGACCTATCGTTGTGGCTGCGGACGACGCGTGCACGGTGCCGAAAACAAGATGACCTGTTTCCGATGCATGGAGTGCTGTTTCGAAGCTCTCTGCATCTCGCATTTCTCCAACCAAAATCACGTCTGGATCTTCTCGGACTGCGTGTTTCATTGCGGTCGAGAAGTCTTTTACGCATTCGCCCACTTCGCGTTGATTGATGAGAGACATGGCGTCGGAAAAGACGAATTCGACAGGATCTTCTATGGTGAGAATGTGTTTGCGAAAGTTGTGGTTGATCCACTCCAGCATCGCTGCGATGGTCGTTGTCTTGCCAGTGCCCGTCATGCCGGCAACGAGAATCATGCCCTGATCGAACCGACACAACGATTCGAGTACCGGTGGCAAGTTGAGGGTGCCTAGTTCTGGAACGTCTGGCTCCACGGCTTGTGCGACGAGTGCCATGCTACCGCTTTGCGTGAACAAGTTGACACGAAATCGATAGGCTTTGTTGTTGTGATGTACGACGTGGGCGAAGTCGGTACCGCCCGCGTCATCGAATTCGTCCATGTGCCGGCGGTCCACTAGTGGTGCGCACAATTCGACCATCTGATCTGAATTGAGCGGTTGGTGTTTCGAACGCCTTAGTTCACCGTCGACGCGAAACACGGGCGGTTGTCCAACCTTGAGATGGATATTGGCCGCACCGGCGCGGATGGCCGCAAGAAACAACTGATCGACAGCGGAGGGTGGTTGTGCCTGGGGTTGCATTCAAGATCACTGTCCGTGGAGGGTTGCAGGACTGTGTGAATGCCTCTTCGATTCCAATGCATAATACTCATGCACCACGGTCACGAGCATGAACGCGGACTTGGAATGCGCGGCGTCAACTCGACCAATGACGCCAAAGTGGTCTGGAATGTCGCGAAAAAATGCGGCGAAAATTAACTTTGCGCTTTGTTAGATTACTGCCTGTTAGACAGGACACCTTTTGCGGCGTCCAAGTTGCGGCAGCTTGCAAGAATTAAATTGTTGGATTGTGCGCGAGTTGCTACGCCACAGCTGTTGCAAAAAAAATGCTGGCCTCGAATTGGGGCCAGCATTTCCATTTGTCTATTTGTGTCGTCGCTACTAGCCGACGTTCCAGTCGTTTTCGAACCACTCTCGTCGATTCGCTCTGGTGGGGCTGTAGTTTTTTTCCACCGAGAACTTTTTCTTTGTCAGGAGACGAACAAGTGCATCATGCTGAACGTGAGCGTGCTGCGTAATGACGTCTACTTTTTCGCTTGCTGGTTTCCAATCGTTCAGCAATGCGTTGTCTTTCTCGTAGAACTCGTCGAGGTACTTCGCGTCCGCTGGACTCACACTGACAAACTCGCAGCGGTACTTGCAAAGAAACCCGATCAATTTGCTGGCGAGTAATCGCGTTTGTTCCTGATCGCCTTCCATCGTGGCGTCTGCGACGTTCCAAATGCTGACGAACTGGTCCTCGTCCAAATCACTTGGTTTGACTTTGATCTCTAGTGGTTCGGTAGTGCTCATGCTATTTCATCGCTCTGATCTGGAACATATTAGGGCGCCTAGGTGTCCGTGAAGGCGGCGCCCTAGAAATGATGGGAGATCAGGGCGAATAAAGCAAGGTCGGTTTACAACTCTGTATGCACGGAGAGTGCCGCATGCCGCAGTTTGCAGGCTTTGGTGCCGCCAGGTTGTCGGCTAACCGCGAGGTCGGCGGCGTTTCCTTATCGTCAATATGGACAAAAGGATTGGTGCCAGGTGCGACTGGTTTGGCTCCGGAACCGATGCGGTTTCCGAGGCACGGTTTCCAAAGTTTCGCGAAAGTACGAGGAAGTCACCGAAATCCACCTCGCCGTTGCAGTCGACGTCGCCGTCGGAATAGCTGGCGACCGTGTGCCCGAAGTTCTGCGAGATGACGAGGAAGTCGCCGAAATCGACCTCACCATTTTGGTCCAAGTCAGCGAGCAGCGCATTTTGAGCAAGCGGTGTTTGGCAGCTACACAGCAAGTCTTGAGAGTCTACGATGCCGTCTCCATTGCAGTCGCCAGAAATACCGCCGAGTCGTACGACGACCCCGCGAAAGTCACCTTGGTCAGGTTGGATCCCCAGGACATACAGGTTGCCGTTGTCATCAGCGTTGACACTATGAATTTGAAAAGGCAGTGCATCGCTTTCTGCTGCCAGCTGGAATTCGAATTCTTCATTCGTGTTCGAATCACCAAAGTAGAGTCGCCCGTCAAAATCTCCGAAAACGAGAGAGCCCTCGAGTTCAGGTATGGCGTCACCGCGATATAGCACGCTGCCAACGATGGCTCTTCCGAAGTCTCGGTCGTATTCGAAAATCGGTTCGACCAGGTTGTTTGCCTCAGCGACGTCACCGACACCCGAATTGTCTGCATCGATATCGGGCGTAACTTCTGCGGTTGTTTTGTCGTAGACAAAGCTTCCTTCCTTGAGGTTCCAGCCGTGATTGCCGCCTTCAACGACACGATATGCGCTCTCGATACGAAGCTCTCCAGTGTCCGTGGTGTAGAGATCGCCGGTCTCGGAGTCAAACGAAATTCGAAACGGATTGCGGAAGCCCCACGCCCAAATCTCATTAAGGAAGCTGTCGTCGTTGACAAAGGGATTAGATGCGGGGATGCCGTACTCACCGTTTTGGCTGTTGCTGCCGAGCGGATCGATTCGCAGGATGTTGCCAAAGATGGTGCTTGGGGTCTGCGAGTTATCGGACATGAACGGCGCGGTGCGCCGGGAGGTACTTCCGTCGGCAGAGGAAACGTACAGCAGTCCATCGGTGTCGAACGCGAGATCGCCAAGGTTGTGGTGCCATCCGGGTTGCAAGATGCGCAGAACTTCTCTTTTTGATGAGTGGCATTCCTC
>CAYNJG010000249.1:0-10635 GCA_964397295.1 uncultured Pirellulaceae bacterium | reverse complement strand
GGGTCGTAGTGGGCAATGCCCGCGAGTTAGCCCGTATTTCGTATCTGTTTGAGAGCCCATACGCACGATTCGCGAACTAGAGGTTCTGAATCTTGGGCTCCGCGTTCGAGAGCAGTCGTTGCGGGCTCGAATTTCTGGCTGCCCAGCAGAAGAGCCGCGTTGCGAAGAATGCCACGACGTTTTGAACGCCAGAGCGGCGTCTTTCGAAATCTCTCGCGGAACTGGTCATCGTCCATATAAAACAGCTCCGCAAGATCCAGCGGACTGTTGGGCTGCGCCTCATTGTCTCGTCGGAAGCTAGGTTCGCTGCTGAGCGGAATATCACGATTCCACGGACAGACTTCTTGGCACACGTCACACCCAAAAAGCCAGTCGTCCCATGTACCACGCAAGTCTGCGGGGATCTCGTCACGAAATTCGATCGTGAGATAGCTAATGCAGCGCCGCGCGTCCATGACGTACGGCTGAGGGAAAGCATTCGTGGGACACGCATCAAGGCAAGCGGTGCAAGTACCACAATGGTCGGCGTCGAACGGATCGTCATAATCCAATTCCACATCAAGCAACAGCGACGCCAAGAAAAAGTAGCTGCCGTATTGCTTGTTCAACAGCAACGTGTTCTTGCCGATCCAACCAAGCCCCGCCAACTGCGCGAACTCGCGTTCCAGCAATGGGGCGGTATCTACGACTCCACGCACGGAGGTTTCGGGAAGCCATTCGCCGACGCGTGACTTCAACTGCTTCAGCCGGCGGTGAATGAGATCGTGGTAGTCCACCTCGCCCCACGCGTACCTTGCGATCTTGCCCGTACCCGCTGGAGCGTCTTTTTCATCGCTGTTAGCTTCTTCTTTGGGCGTATCGACTTCGGTGTGGTAGCTCATCACCAACATGACGATGCTTTTTGCTCCGTCTAGCACGCCGCTGGGATGACGGTATGCTTCGGCGCGATCCGCCAGATAATGCATTTCTCCGCCGTAGCCCAATTCGATCCATTCCAGGAATCGGTGGTAGCCGCTGGGTGTAACGGCAGGACAAACGCCCACGAGTTCGAACCCCAACTCGTTTGCCGCACGTTTCAGATCGGAGGTGACTTGTTCGTTCACGGCTATTTCATTGCTAATGGCCAAAACTAAAGCTTGCTCTTGGATAGAGCCTGCTGAAACCGAGGGATTGGGCTCAGTTCCGTTTGTCGTCGCCCTCGAACGTACACGAAACCACACGACTTCAACAAAGTGTACGTGCATGCCCCGTTCATCGAAACACTTTTGTATCCGCTGGTTAGCATGCTCGATAGAATGCTTGCGACCGAATCCTTTGCAACTAGTTTGGACTGTAAGTCGACGTGGTCCGTGTGTAGCGGTTACCCAGGCGATCATCACTTCCATTGTCTGCCAAGACGCACCTAGGTAGAACCTGGGCAATTTTACAGAGAGGCATCACCCATGATTAAATTTCTTGGTACTTCGGCGATCGCTTTCGCCGCAATGCTACTTGTTAACATCGAAACCGTAGAAGCTCAGGGATATATTGGTTCCGGTTGCGCTACATGCCAAGGAGGAGGAATCTTCGGAGGAAACTTCGGACTTCTCGGATCGCCCTACGCATTGAGCCGAATTCCTGTTCCTCCTTACTTCTCACTTCACCCCCCCGTTTACTACAGTGCACCTGTAGCACGAACCTACGGTTATAGCCCATTCGCTTACCCAGGTTACGTTCGAACTCCTGAAGTGCCCGTTGCAAAGCCAGCTCCCAAGGCAATTAAGAACATGCACGCAGTTCCAGTCGAGAAATCGACAAAGAAGAAGACCTTGCTGAACCTCACAATGAAGGTCGACGACGGCGTTGTAGAGAATCCTTTCGTGAACAAAACCAACACGAAACTAGTTCGCCTCAGCAACTAGCGTAACGAAGTAAGCGAGCCCGGTTCGGGCACTCGACGCGGTTACCCCAAGCAAAAAGCCCGCATCAGATGATGCGGGCTTTTCTTTTTGACATCGACAACGATCAAGGGGGGGAGACATGGCATAGCTGAAAGCTATTGTCGTCGACGTCGGAGCGAAGCAAGGAGGCCTAGGAAGCTCATCGCTCCCATCAACCCAGCGGAAGGTTCGGGAGCCACAAGAAAATTGTTGGTTGTGCCAGAGATCAGACTGATGGGTCCAATCTGAGCGTCGATCGATGGCGCGACGCCGCCGAGTTCTAGCTGAATTGCATCTACGTCCGAGAACGAAGCAGTGCCTGAAAACTGGCTAAATTCCACGATCTGCAAGGTCGTTGCAAGTCCGTCTGTCACCGGGATCGGAACAGAGGCCGTGGAAACATCGGTACCGGAAAAGATTCGCAACGTAAGCGATTCACCAGCTCCTGCTAGGTCAATACCTGCCAGGAATGAGAACGCTTCGCTATCGGACAAATCAAGTCCACCGAGGCCACCCACTGCGGGCGACGTACTCATATCATTGTCCAGGCCATCCCAGGTTACGACAGCAACGGCCTGCACGCCGGCAGACTGGTCAAATTGCAACACCTCGTCCAGGCCAAAAGGATTCGCGTGCAAGACAGCTTCCGCCGGACCGCCTAGATAATTGACATAAAGGTCTCGCTGTCCACCAATCACCGAAGGGGTGGTCAAGTTCGACGTACCAGTCGCATTGATGGGATTGCCTTGAACAATCTGCTGATCATCAAAGGCATCAATAGTCATCGTGAATGTGGTTGGATTAAGTAAACCCGAAACAGATCCGACCAAATTGGTACCGCCGACGTTTTGAGCGGACTGATAGACAAAGTAATTCAGCGTTGGATCAAGTCCTCCAAAGTTGTACGTTCCACCAACTCCGCTAACCACACTGCCAGCTGCAATGTCAGTATTGGCGTCAAACAACCCATCACCATCATCCGCGAACAGAGAAAGTGAAACGCCACTTAGCTCTTCACCGGTTTCAGCAATGTTGTTTAAGTTAAGATCTCGGTAGAACGTTCCGCTGACCGATGGTACTTGGCCCATCGCAACGGCGGAAAGCCCAAGCCAAACGACCATCATCGTTCCGGCGTAGTAGTATTTCGTGTGACTCATCGTTGTCTTTCAATGTGGAAATGCCCTTGGGGAAAGTCCCGAACGCAGCCCGCGAGTGCCCTTCGTGATGCCCTAAAACATCAGCTGTCGGACAGATCGCTCATCGAATCGTTACAAGTGAAACGAGCCGACGAGTTTCAGCCTTCGCGAGGCGTGAAAGAAAGAAGTCGCTAACGGCGCGCCAAAGAAGAGCAACACAAAAAGAAGTCGTGAAAACCGACACGACGCATCAACCAACGAAGCCAAAACGCATCATTGTCAACAACGTAGGCTAGGCCGTTTTCCAGATGACTCGCCCACGGCATCGGCTTAGAAAGATGGCGAGGCCATCATCATCTGGCTTTCACTTAACGCCGCAAACGCACGTTTTCGATGTGATGAGCAACCCACGTGCTTGCGCCGGTCACGGTAGGAAACCGAAAAAGAATAAGCCCAACCAATGCGGCTACAACAAGAATGCTGCCGACGAAACTTGTCGTCATATACAAGAACCCATTAAAAAACGCCGCGCCTTCCAGCAACGCACAAGCGATGATGTGCGAAGTTTGATAAATCGGATACAGCTTCGAAAACTGCTCAGACTCATCCATCTCCAGCACTTGGATATCTAAGTGCTTCACGCCTTGGTTAATCTTAAATCGAGGGATAACAAAAGAAAGCAAAAACATGACCGCAGCAAATGCGAACCCAACCCAGCAAAGCGTGTTGGGTGCCCCGTCGAATGCGAACTTATTTGAAAACAAAGCGAATCCTGCAAACATGGTCACACCCATCGCCATTGCGGCGGTGATGACTTGAAGCGTTCGAACAGAACCAACAATCGCGAGCGACGGCGACGTGCCGGCTTCGACACGAGACGGATCGTAAGGATTGTTTGCCATCTTCGACTCCAATCAAAAGTGTGAACAACAGCAACAGGTTATTCGTCAACGAATCATACATCTTGCACGACAACAACACATAGGCCGATGTTTCATTTACGTTAGACTAATCGGCAAGCGGTACTCTCGACTTTTGTCGTGAGTTTTTTTGTCGTGAGCTTTGTTGGCTGGATCCATTGGAGGTGACACGTGGAGCTTCTTCCTAAGTACATGCGGTTTCGGCTACTCGCCTGCGCCGTCGCAATCTTTTCGCTGGGCAACGTGCTTTGCTCCTTTGCCGACGAGTCGAAGGAACAACAACCGAACCTAATCTTGATCATTGCAGACGACATGAACTGGGACGACTGTGGTGCGTACGGCCACCCGGCCATTCGGACTCCAAACATTGATCGACTTGCGAAGGAAGGCCTGCTGTTCCAACACGCATACCTCACCACGAATTCCTGTAGCCCATCGCGGTCGAGTATTTTGACTGGAAAATACCCGCACAATACGGGCGCAGAACAATTGCACTGGCCGCTTCCGAAAGGTAGCAAAACGTTTTCTGGTGAGTTGCAAAAACTCGGCTACTACACCGTCGCCGCCGGCAAGTGGCACTTGGGCGACGCGGTTCGCGATCAATTCGATCGAATCTATGAAGCTTCCACAGCAGGTTTCGTACTACCTTCCGGTAAAGATGGACAACCAGCGAAAATGATCGCCAAACAACCCAGCGGCTGTGAAAACTGGGAACGCGCACTCAACGATCGGCCGCGCGGCAAACCGTTTTTCATGTGGCTCGCGGCGCTCGATCCTCATCGAGAGTACAACGACGGTGCGCTCGATCCGCCACACCAAACCAAAGACGTAATCGTGCCACCGCACTTGCCTGATACGCCCGACGTGCGTGAAGACCTACGTCTCTACTACGACGAGATCGGGCGTTTGGATACTTACGTAGGTAAAGTCATGGCACAGCTGGAAAAACAAAACGTGGCCGATAACACCGTCGTTCTCATCATCAGCGACAACGGCCGACCATTCCCACGTGACAAGACAACGCTCTACGACGGTGGAATTCGAACTCCGTGGATTGTTCGTTGGCCTGCAAAAGTGAAGCCGGCGGCCAACACAACGGCATTGGTGAGTTCGGTTGATATTGCTCCAACATTCCTTGAGTTAGCCAGTGGAAAGAATGCGATCACAACTGAAGGCCGGAGTTTCGCCCATGTACTTGGCGATCCAACAGCAACCCATCGAGACTTTGCGTTCGCCGAAGATCACTGGCACGACTACGAGGATCATGCTCGCAGTGTAATGACACAGCGGTTCAAGCTCATTCGCAACGATTACACGGACTTGCCTTCCACACCATCCGCGGACGCCGGACGCGGGCTTAGCTGGCAAAACATGCTGAAGCTTCAAGAGGAAGGTAAACTACCACCACATCAGCAAACTTGCTTCCGATCTCCAAGACCAAAGTGGGAGCTCTTTGACCTGCAACGCGATCCAGGCGAGCTCCAAAATCGATTCGACGACCCGGCCTACGAATCCACACGAGCACGACTGCAAGCGGCGCTGGATTCATGGTCGGCGAGTACGAACGATTACCTGCCAACCAAACGAACACCAGACGAGTTCGACCGAGTCACCGGCGAGCCTGATCATTCCGTGCGAGTGCGGCCGAGAAAATCAAAACTACAAACATTTGGTACAAACGGGAAGTACTAGACTTCGCAGACTCGTAGCAAAAGTCGTCAAGACTAGTTCGAATCGTGTGCAACGATTGTAATCAGTCACGGTCGCCGTTGAGTTGAATTGGCAGGTTCGAAAATGGAATCGATTGACCGTAGTTGATCAACGCCAAACCGCCGTATTCGATGACTTGCTTCCGAGATGCCAAATGAAACCCGATCTTTCGTGCTTCGTCACTTTTGGCTTCGAATGGAATTAGGTATTGCTGCCATTGGTCACTCGGTTCAATCAGAATGTAGACATCCTTTTCGTCCGACGCGTCTTCGACGAACAATGAAACCTTCCCACGTTCACCGAGCACATCTTCGACAGACGCCGTACGTAGCCAAACGGCAATCAACAGACGGTCACCTGCCTGCATCGCCCCAACATCCTCGAAAAAGTAACCCGCGTCCCAATCTTGCTCGCCCTGAGTGTTTACTCGCAATTGAACCGATTGCTTGAAATCGAAACCGGTGATATCGGCATGCGTAGCGGTAGCGCCGTAGCAAATGGCATTGCGTGTCGGAATGCTTTCGTGCGGCGGCAGCGTCCAAGTGCCGGCGGGCAATCCGTGGTTGGCTTCCAAGTCACGAAGTAGCAATGCGTGATAAGACGCGTCCGTGAGAATTTCTCGTTGGGCGGCTGCAACAACAGGTGCGACTTTCGGTTTAGATTCAGACGCACCAAATCCCATCATTGCCATCGCGCCAACGAGTGGCACGGCAAAAGAGGCGGCAATCAGACCAACGCGACGAGCGAGAGCCAGGTTAAGTTTCTTCTCCTTCGCGTCCGTGAGTAGCTTTCGCGTCGAACGTTCCGCGCGGTTCATTTTCTCACGCTTTCGCATTCGCTCGTCGAGTCGTGCGAATGTAGCCGCCGGTGCAAGACCAGCGTTTTGGGTGTTCATGTGCCAAGCAACCAGGTCCGGCAATTTCTCGTCACTCGCCCAGTTACACATCTCAACAACGACGTCATCGGGACATTGAAAACGAGCTTCGGGTGAATCGGCGATCATGCGATCGACAGCGAGATACAGCTCTTCTGGCAAATCGGGCACCAATTGCTGGAGTGGCTGTGGTCGGTTACCGAATTGCGGCTCGCGTTTTGGAACTTGTCCACTCAACAATCGATAAAGCGTGCAACCTAGTCCGTAAATGTCTGAGCGAATATCAACGTCGCCAGAACCAAGTTGTTCAGGAGCAAGATAAGCCAGGTCGCCAAGCTGCTCGCTGGTATCAGTTACCTTCAGCGGACCGATGCCTAAGTCAGTGATTTTGATAACGCCAGTGCGAGTCAACACCAGGTTCGCGGGACGTATGTCGCGGTGCACCAATCCTTTTTCGTGAATGTGCCGAAGCCCAGCCGCAGCTTGAAGCACAACCTCGCAGGCGATCGTGTAGTCAACCGTACCGTCGCGTTCCACAATCTTCTGCAGGCTCACGCCATCGACGTACTCCATCGCCACGTAACGAACATCGTTGAGCGCACCAATGTGCGTCGGCCGAGCGACGTTGTCGTGTACGACGTGCGTCGCCGTTTCCAACTCTTGAGAAAACTGCGAAATGCAGTCCTCCGACCAAGACTTGCCAGCGCTTTGAGCATCGTCCAACGGCGGTAGAACTTTGATCGCCACAGGCTGTTTGAGCTGACTGTGGTGGGCGCGAAAGACGTTGCCAGTATCTTGGCGATCGATCAAGTCATGGACGACATAAGGACCAAGTTCGACGGTCAACTTTGTGTCGGTCGATTCGGATCGAGACTTGCTTGGGGAAGTGGAAGTGGGCGTGGCCATGTTGGTACGTTCGAGGTAGGAGCTGGCTGGCTTCGTATCCATAAACATGGCGTCTGAATTAGAAAGCAAACGGGCTACGCGACTCCAAAAGTCCCTGCATGCCGTAGCAGACGACCGGTCGCGTGCATTTTTCCAAGACGCGGGCCTCAGAACTGGTCCAACTAACACAACCGTCCCCAGCTCGAAGCGACCGCGTTGTCGGTCTGACAGTCAACGTGGGCAAGTCGGTATCCGTTGTCTCGGCGAATGCTGCAGTCAAAGCTGCTGCCGAGGGACCCATGAAAGACGAAGGCGGGCTTACGGCCGAGGGCCGGGCACAACAAGCGTGTTTGGATCTCGTGTCCTCATCGCAGTCATTCGCTTCTGCTGTTCCGCGTAGCGTTTTCGCTTGAGGTCGCGAAGCTCTATCTTCAGCTTCTCCGAAACGCCGCTCCCGTCCAGTCGCAAATCCCAAACTTCTTTGAGGTGCGGCGCGGCGATGAAAAACTTGTCGGTCACCGACGAATCAATAAGCTCGAGGCGTGACAATTTGGTTAACGACTTGAACCACTCGGCGCTGGCGTCGGTGATACGTTGGCTCTTCATCAACAGCAATCGAAGTTCCGGTTTCTCTCCGAGAGCAAACAGCGTCTTGTCTGTTATTTCGATGCCGTAGAAATTGAGCGACTCCAGCTTTTCCGCCCCAGCCAGCGACCTTGCAAACTGAGTCGCCGCCTTCGTCCCACGAGCCCCAACCGTCTTTAGGCTTTGTGATAGCCGGATTCCTGCGAGATCGGCGTCCTCGAAAGTGGACTCATTGATTTCCAGGCTCTCAAGTCTCGGCAGCGCAGCGAGCATGCGAAAAGATGACGCATCCAGTATGGCTTTGTCGAGTTGCAGTTTGACGAGGTTTTTAGGCAGCTCTATTTCATCGCAGTTTCGAAGGTCAACGCCGGAGTCAGCCAGATTCAGCTCTTCGAGTTGGCTGCAGTTGCGAATCGCGTGCAGGTCGTCTTTGGTCACGCCCGTTCGGTTGCAGTTCAGGATCTTCAATGTCGACGGCAACCCGGCGTCGACCAATGGAGTCAGTCCGCCGGGATTGCCCGACAGGTCGAGCGACTCGAGCTGCGTACATGCCGTCAGGATCTGCATGTCCTCCGTCGTCAGTCCACATTGCCGGAGTGAAACATGTTTCAGGTTTGGCGGCAGTCCATGGGGCAGTGATTGATGCCAGGCAACATCCGCGTCGCTCAGCTGGAGCGTATGGAGTTTTTTCAGGTGCTGCAGACCCTGCAAGGAAGTTCCGAGTGGAAGTCGAACGTCCCTGTTTGCTGAAAGAACCAGCTCTTCCAGTCCGTGGTTGCGCATTCCAACAAGTTCAAGCCGCAGCGTCTCAATATCATTCTCGTAAAGCTGAAGTAGTTTCAGCGTGCGCAGCTCGCCGGTCGCCAGAATGTCGCGCATCCACAAGGGTACGTTCAGGTGATTCTCCACGGTGTCGAATGCGCAGAAAGTCACCGCACCTTTACTGGCTCGACTGGCCCACGGAAATACAGATGAGTCGCGTAGCCACACGTATGGCCGAGGAGTCGTTGTGTACGTACCCAACGCGGACGAAGTTACCGTGCGGGTGCTCGAGTGACGGGAATGACCGTCGTAGGTGAGAGTCGCTGTTTCGATGATCTTGCGTTGTAGCCGCTGGCGATGTATCGCGTATCGCCCGAAGACGAACAGGCATGTCGCGATCGTTAGCAGAACAAACCAGGTGCGTAGCGAGAACTGGAACCAACGCTTCATAGTCGCTGACCTCGATGAGTCACTTTGCTTCAGCTTTGCCACTTGCCAAGCATACACAGAAAACTCTCGCCGAGCTGTTGCAGCCATGGGAAAAATCGCGGGATTCGACTCGTGGTCGGGTTCATGTTTCCCCAGGATTTGCCAAAATGAAGCGTCTTGGTGCGGGGACCGCTCCGGCTCCTACCCGCCCTTCCCATCCATCGCGCATGAAATTTCAGAAACACCCGCACGTCAACGTGTGATCAGCATGAACAAAGAAGTTTGCCGTCGCCCGGATATCAGTGAATACCACGAGTACTTCGCAAACTACATCGCGTGCGTTCCGGACGGTGACCTGTTTGAGCAACTGGATGCCCAGGTCGACGAGGTTCAAAACAGTTTGAAGAATGTTTCAGACGAAGAGGCATCGCGACTGCACCCGCCATACACGTGGACTGTCAAGCAAGTCGTTGGGCATCTGATTGATGCCGAAAAGTTGTTTGGCTGGCGTGCGCACCGGTTCGGATGTGGCGATGAAACACCGTTGCCAGGTATGGACCAGGATCCATACGTTGACGCAATCGACTATACGCAAATAACGTTGATGCAATTGGTGAATGAACTCGAATTTACGCGTCGCTCCAATACGAGTTTTCTGCGGCGATTGCCAGCCGATGCGTGGGACCGGAAAGGCACCGCATCCGGGAATTCGATTTCCGTTCGTGCATTGGCCTGGATCCTTGTTGGACACATCAACCATCACATGGAAATCGTGAAAAATCGCTTGGCTTAGATCTCATGCGAATTCTCCGTCAGAGGTAGTAGAGCGGAAGCAAGGCGGCTCGCGTTGGAAACGAGGAGATTCATTTGACTGATGAGTGAAGCCCAACATTCCATACTTGAATTCGCGGAGGTGAACTATTACTGCCCAAGTAGGCCGTCTTTCCGTCGGCAGAAAGAGCAACTCGTTTTGTTGTTGCGTCACCGATTTTTCCAATGATTTTTGCAGATGGCATCTCACGTATTCGAACGCTGCCCTCGAGCGTGGGTTCCAACAAAACCCTGGATCTCCAGCTAATCTGATGGTCAGAAGTTCCTTTTCGTTCAGCTGGATGGACAGAAATCAACTTACCTGTTTTCGTACTCCATGTTCGAACGCCGTACGGACTGCTTGCTACAACAACTTTGTCATCGGTGGAGATTTCAACGTCTCCGATATTCGGCTTACCTGGAAAAACCCATCGTTTCAGTTCTTGCTTCGTACGAAGACTCCAATGTCGAACGGTCCCATCCCACCCAGCAGAAACCACCGTTTTTTCGTCGTTGCCGAACGCGACTCCGAGAACCCAGGCCGTGTGGCCATGTAGAAAAGCAACACTCTTGCCATTGGAAAGGTCCCACACCTTTACTTGATG
>CAYNJG010000248.1:0-10718 GCA_964397295.1 uncultured Pirellulaceae bacterium | reverse complement strand
ACCCTGAGCAACACCACCGATGTGGAACGTACGCATGGTCAGCTGAGTACCAGGTTCGCCGATCGACTGAGCAGCAATGATACCGACGGCCATACCTTCTTCGACCATGGCACCTGTTGACATATCCATGCCGTAGCAACGTCTACAAACACCAAGCGATGCTTCGCAAGTCATTGGACTTCGAACTTGAATTCGCTCGAGACCCATCTGCTCGATCTTGCGACCGACTTCTTGCGTCACCAAACCGCCATCACTAACGATGACTTCGTCCGTGACTGGATTAACAATATTTTGACGACTTACGCGACCGATGATTGCGTCAGCCAATCCGACTTCGACCTTTTCACCACGGTAAATAACTCCCTTGGTGATACCTTGAGTCGTTCCGCAATCTTCCTGAGTCACAACAACGTTTTGCGCGACGTCGGCAAGCTTACGAGTGAGGTAACCCGAGTCAGCAGTTTTCAGAGCGGTGTCTGCCAAACCTTTTCGAGCACCGTGCGTTGACGAGAAATACTCGAGTACCGAGAGACCTTCTCGGAAGTTAGCCTTAATCGGCGTCTCGATAATCGCACCGGACGGCTTCGCCATCAGACCACGCATACCGGCCAATTGACGAATCTGCTCGGTACCGCCCCGAGCACCAGAGTGTGCCATGAGATAAACCGGATTAATGTACCCAGTACCGCCACGGTAATCGGTTTCCATCGCCGACATCATTTCCGCCGTGATTTGCTCACGAGCATGTGTCCACTGATCGAGAACCTGGTTGTAGCGCTCGACGTCGGTGATGATACCTCGATCGTAGAGCTTCTTAAATTTCAAGACTTGCTTTTCGGCCGCCGTGATGATTTTCGTTTTCGATTCAGGCGTAACCAAATCATCTGTCGCGAATGAGAGACCACTCTTGGTACTCTCGCGGAAGCCAAGCGACTTCATGTCGTCCAGCAAATCGATCGTCGCTCGTCGACCCAACTGTGCGTAGCAATCTGAAATAACCTGGGCCAACTCACCAGAACGAAGAGCGAGATTGTAGTACTGCATCCCATCGGGCAGCATCATGTTAAACAAGACGCGTCCAACCGAGGTTTCAACGATTCCGCTTTCCCCTGCTTTCGTATCGTCTTTCGTGTTGACGGTACGACCGACTGGCAAACGAACTTTAATCTTCGCGTGCAAGTGGATGATACCCATTGCATACGCAAGATCCGCCTCTTCCATCGAGGCGAACGTCATGCCTTCGCCTTTACGATTCGGCGACATCATTGATACGAAGTAGCATCCCATCACGATGTCCTGCGACGGACTCATAATTGGCTTGCCGTTGGCGGGACCAAAGATATTATTCGTCGCCAACATCAGAGTGTGGGCTTCGACTTGAGCTTCGATCGAGAGCGGCAAGTGAACCGCCATCTGGTCACCATCGAAGTCAGCGTTGAATCCCTTACAAGCAAGTGGATGCAAGTTGATCGCGTTACCTTCCACCAAGGTCGGCTCGAAAGCCTGAATACCCATGCGGTGAAGCGTTGGAGCTCGGTTGAGCATCACGGGATGGTTGCGAATAACCGCCTCCAAGATATCCCAAACCTCTTCGTCTTTTCGCTCGAGCATCTTCTTGGCGCTCTTGATCGTGTCGGCGTGCCCCATCTCTTTGAGCTTGCGAATGATGAACGGCTGAAACAGTTCCAGAGCAACCTTCTTTGGAAGCCCGCACTGATGCATCTTGAGCCGCGGACCGACCACAATCACGCTTCGTGCCGAGTAGTCAACGCGTTTACCCAATAGGTTCTCACGGAAACGACCTTGCTTACCTTTGATCATGTCCGTCAACGATTTGAGCGGACGGTTGCTACTACCAAGCACTGGTCGCTTACAACGGTTATTGTCGAAGAGTGCATCGACCGACTGCTGCAGCATTCGTTTTTCGTTACGAATGATCACTTCGGGCGCATTCAGGTCCACCAACTTACGAAGTCGGTTGTTTCGATTGATAATTCGGCGATAGAGATCGTTCAAATCGCTCGTCGCGAAGTTACCGGAATCCAGCAAGACGAGCGGACGCAAGTCGGGCGGAATTACTGGGATGACATCTAACACCATCCACTCGGGTTTATTGTCGCTGTCTCGAATCGACTCAACGATTTTCAAACGATTCGTGAGGTCTTTAGCTTTTTGGCGAGATCCGGTTTCATCCAAGTCCTTGCGCAACTTTTCCGAGAGCGTGACGAGATCTAGATTCGCAAGCAACTTGCGAACCGCTTCGGCACCCATGTCGGCTTCGAAACTTCCTTCACCATATTGCTCACGAGCTGCGCGGTATTCCTCTTCGGTCAGCAACTGCTGAGCTTCAAGATCTGTCTCACCTGGATTTACCACGACGTAGTCTTGGAAGTAAATCACTTTTTCCAAGCTGCTCGTCTTCATCGCCAGCAGATTACCGAGTCGACTCGGCATAGCCTTAAAGAACCAGATGTGAACAACCGGCGCCGCCAACTCGATATGGCCCATACGCTTCCGGCGCACACGGCTGTGGGTGACCTTCACACCACAGCGGTCACAAATCATGCCCTTGTATTTCATGCCGCGGTACTTACCGCACGCGCATTCCCAGTCTTTTTCAGGCCCGAAAATTCGCTCGCAAAACAATCCGTCTTTTTCAGGTCGATACGTTCGATAGTTAATTGTCTCAGGCTTTTTCACTTCGCCAAAAGACCAACTACGAATGTCGTGAGGACGTGCAAGACTAATCTTGACCGATGCGTAATCGTTGATGCGATCATACGAACTTTCAGTCACTGTGCTCATACTGAACTCCTGCTGTTTACCGACCGGTGTGTATACGTATTTTTTGTTGCCAACGAACTGCGATCGCTGACACTTTTTTTTCGATTGGAAAGACTCTAGATGCGTCGTTTTTCGAGCTGCATATTGAGCGCGAGGCCACGAATCTCGTTGGTAAGAACATCGAAGCTGGCAGGCGTGCCTGCTTCCAAGGTATTCTCGCCTTTGACCATTGATTCGTAGATCTTGGTTCGCCCTTCCACGTCGTCGCTTTTTACCGTCAGCAATTCCTGAAGGATGTAAGCGGCACCATAGGCTTCCAACGCCCAAACTTCCATTTCGCCAAATCGTTGACCACCAAATCGAGCTTTGCCGCCGAGCGGTTGTTGCGTGATAAGCGAGTATGGACCCGTGCTCCGAGCGTGAACTTTTTCGTCCACCAAGTGGTGAAGCTTCAACATGTAGATGTAGCCCACCGTGGTTTCTTGGTTCATCGGTTCGCCCGTGCGACCATCAAAGAGCCGAGCTTTGCCGTGCCGGGGAAGGCCTGCTTCTTCCAACGCATCGTTGATGTCATTTTCCGTGGCACCGTCAAAAACTGGAGTGATCGCTTGGAAGCCAAGCTTCGCACCGGCCCAACCAAGATGCGTCTCCAAAATCTGACCCACGTTCATCCGAGAAGGTACACCCAGCGGATTCAACATAATCTGCAGTGGCGTACCGTCTTCCAAGAATGGCATGTCTTCAACACGCAAAATCTTTGAAATAACACCCTTGTTACCATGTCGACCAGCCATCTTGTCACCGACGGAAATCACACGCTTTGTCGCGATGTAGACTTTCACCATTTGCAAGACACCACTACGAAGTTCGTCACCACGCTTCATACTGTTGAGCTTGCGATCACGAACATCGAGTGCAGCTTCGATATCAGGCCAGGCAGCCTTGTAGATGGCTTCTGCTTTTTTCTTTTTGTCGTCGCTTCGCATCTTACTAGTGACGGTTTCTAGATTGAACTGCGAAGCACGTTCAGCGACAAACTTCTCGTCTTGGTTTTCAGCCAAAGGCGTACCGTCTTCATCCGTCAACGAAGCACCTGTTTCAGTCTCAATCTCGGTGACCATCGCCTTAAACAGCTGAATGACAGTTTCATTGCCTTCTGTCTCCGCGTCCTTCAGTTCTTTTTCAAACAGCTTTCGCTCGTCATCCGACAAGCTCATGCGACGCGAGAATCGCTCGGTATTGATCACGATGCCTTCGATACCCGACGACACTTCAAGTGAATCGTTTTTCACGTCCTCACCAGCACGGCCAAAGATCGCGTGAAGCAACTTCTCTTCGGGCGTCAGCTCGGTCTTCGATTTCGGTGAAACTTTACCGACAAGAATGTCACCAGGTCGCACGTAGGTTCCAACCTGAACGATTCCGTTTTCGTCTAGGTTGCGAAGTGCTTTTTCGCTGACATTGGGAATGTCACGAGTGAACTCTTCACGCCCGAGCTTCGTCTCGCGAATCTCGATATCAAACTCTTCGATGTGAATCGAAGTGTACGTATCCTGCTTAACCAACTCCTCGCTCAGGATGATTGCATCCTCGAAGTTGAAGCCATCGAACGACATAAAGCCAACAAGCACGTTGCGACCCAAAGCCAATTCACCTTTGTGCGTTGCTGCACCATCAGCGATGACCTGATTCTTCTCAACCTTGTCCTCCATACGCACGAGAGGCTTTTGATTGAGCGACGTTCGCTCATTCAAGCCTTGGTACTTTTTCAAGTCGTACGTATCGTTGCCGATGACAATCTTCGTTGCATCGACGTAGTTCACCTTGCCAGCACGCTTCGCACGAACCACCATGCTCGAGTTCTCAGCAACGCGTCGCTCCATGCCCGTACCAACAATCGGTGGCTCGGCAATCAATAGCGGCACTGCTTGTCGCTGCATGTTCGATCCCATCAACGCACGATTGGCATCGTCGTGCTCGAGAAACGGAATCAACCCAGCTGACACACCCACCATTTGACTTGGTGCCACGTCCGTATAGTTAATCTCGGTTGGATCAACGAGCTCAAAGTCACTTCGGTAACGAGCAACAATGTTCTCGCCTTGAATCTGACCATCCTTCACCGCGACGTCGGCCGGAGCCACATACGCCTCAGACTCTTCATCAGCCCGAAGCCAAACGACTTCCTCCGTGACCTTACCTTTCTTGACCACACGGTAAGGCGTAACCAAGAAACCATAGTCATCCACGCCAGCGTAAATCGCCAAGCTGGAAATCAATCCAATGTTCGTGCCTTCCGGCGTTTCAATTGGACAAATTCGACCGTAGTGAGAAATGTGCACGTCACGAACTTCGAAGCCCGCACGCTTCCGATTAAGACCGCCAGGACCAAGTGCTGACAAACGCCGCTCGTGCGTAAGCATTGAAAGCGGGTTCGTTTGGTCAACGACCTGCGAAAGCTCACCACGACCGAAGAAATACTCAATCGCCGCAGAAATACTCTTTGGATTGATAAGACTTCGAGGCGTCATATCCTCTTGGTCCTTCAAGCTCATGCGCTCTTGAACAGTACGGCGAAGCTTTAGAAAGCCTTTTCGCATTTCATCACAGGCCAACTCGCAGATCGTACGCAGTCGACGATTACCCAAGTGATCAATATCGTCGATCTCTGCATCGCCAGCGGACGCAAGCTCGAGCAGATACTTAATCGATGCAACCAAGTCATCTGGCCGCAACGTCATTTCTTTTTCAGACGATCCTAGATCCAGCTTTCGATTGATACGAAAACGGCCAACACGGCCAAGTCGATAGCGATTCACATCGAAGAACTTTTCGTGGAACAGCGTACGAGCTTTCTCCAACTGCGGCGGATTACCGGGTCGGAGACGCTGATAAATTCGCAGCAGAGCTTCTTCATGACTGGACGTCGTATCATCAGCCAACGCATTAAATACTAGCGGAACCTTTGGCGGCTCAAGAATTTCAACCTTCTTCACACCTGAAGTGCAAATCGTTTCCGCTGCATTCTTGGTGATCTTGTGACCTGCTTCGACAATGATCTCACCAGCGCGATCGCTGCTGGCTGGATAAACCACGTCGTCAACGGCGATACGGTTTTCGATTTTCGAAACACTTCGACCGTCAGAGATTTTCGCAGATTCAGTTTCGTAGAAACATCGAAGAAGATCTGTGTCCGAACCGTACTTGGGATCCATCGCACGAAGCAAAGTCATGATCGAGAACTTACCGCTCTGGTCGATACGGACCGTCATGCTTTCTTTTTTCGTGACGTTCAGCTCGATCCAACTCCCACGCTCCGGAATAATTCGGCAACTTGGAAACTTTCGATCGGTCGTCGTGTCCTGCTCGAGCACGAAGTCAACACCGGGACTACGGTGTAACTGACTAACAACGACTCGCTCGGCACCATTGATAATGAACTCACCGCCACCCATCATGACAGGAATGTCACCGAGGTAGACCTCTTCCTCAACCGGTTCTTCTTTGTTGAGCCGCAGCCAAACACGGAATGGCATACCATAGGTCAGTCGCAACTGACGACATTCTTCGGGCGTGTAGCGAGGTTTACCAAGCTCGTACTTCACGTACTCGACGTTGAGCGTCTTGTCGTAGCTCTCGATCGGGAAGATCTCGCGCAGCACTCCCTCAATGCCCTGCTCCTTGCGTTTATCAGGCGTCGCGCCTTCCTGAAGGAACTCAGCAAAACTTTTCGTCTGGATCTCAGTGAGATCAGGCGTTATGTGTTGGTCTCGACCACTACCGAAGCGACGAACTTCAGTTGGTTCCAAACGTCTTTGAGCGGAAGTTGCCATCGGCGCAGTTACTCCTTCAGAGTGATTCAAACACGCGTGCTACGAACGACGAATGTCGAGAAGCATAAGTGCGCAGCAGGGGCCATGAGCTTGCTGTGTCATCAGCAAACATTGCGCATCCCGCAATCAACTGCGGGCGCTTAATGGGGGGATTTGGTTTCGAAATCAATCGATTTCGCCTACCTGCTACGTTGAAGCGGGCCTCGCAACTTATTTTGCTCAGCCCACCGAGTCGACCAATCGGAACATTTTTGCCGCAATACGCCAACCTGGCAACGGTGATGCCGCCAGGTTGGCATTAATTTCGGCTTTTTTCTGGACTACTTAATTTCTGCAGTACCGCCAGCTTCCTCGATTTTCTTCTTGGCCTCTTCGGCGTCTTCCTTAGAAACGCCTTCTTTTAGCTTGCTAGGCACGCCTTCGACCATCTCCTTGGCTTCTTTCAGACCAAGACCAGTGATGCCTCGCACCTCTTTGATGATCGCAATCTTTTTGTCACCAAAACTAGTGAGAACCAAGTCAAACTCGGTCTTCTCTTCAGCAGCAGCACCGCCGTCACCACCACCAGGGGCAACCATTACGGCTCCTCCACCAGCGGCAGCCTCGATACCGTGCTCATCTTTCAAGTAGTCACTCAGACTCTTGGCTTGCTTAAGTGTGAGACCAGCAATTTGGTCACCCATCGACTTGAGATCATCAGAGATTTCAAGGGTTGCAGTTGCTTCTTCGGACATGGAAACGTTCCTTTCTTCGTCGATAGCGGCTTGGTCGAGCTCGCTTACAAACATTGACTGTGGTGGTTGGATATATGTTCAGCGGAGGACGAGTTTTTAACTACTCATCACCCTCCGACTTTTGCTTCACTTGACTTGCCAGAGTCGCCCCCGGACCTTTCATTGCCGCTGCAAGCTGGGCACCAGGACCCAAAATCTGGCCAACGAGCAGACTAAGCTGCTCCGCACGGCTTGGCCACTTGCTAATTTCCTTCACACGCTCTGGCGAAAGCACTTCGCCATCCATGACACCGCCACGCGTCACAAAGCTTTCGTACGACTCGCCGTCGTCGTTCAGCTTCGTAATTTCCTTTGCCAACGAGACGAAATCCTCACCTCCCCAACAAATAGCCAAGCTTCCTTCTAGCTCGCCCAACACCTTACCTAACGCCGACCCTTCCCTGGCGCGTCTGGCAAGACTTTTCTTCACGACCATCAGGCCGATTTCTTTTTCGCGCAGATCTTTTCGCAGCGCGACTGATGCATTCGCATCAACACCCACCACCTCAACAAGCAACGCATCTTCCACTCCATCAAGCTTCGATGCCAACTCTTTGGTGATCAGGCCTTTTACTAATTTACTCATTGCATTACCTGCTCGGCAGAAACCGCATTCGATTCGACTGCCAACTAGATTGCTAAAATGCGAGCCGCAACTCGCGTTGAACTCTTACGCCAAAATTCGCACACCGGGACTCATGGTCGCACTGATGGCGATACTCTTCATATAGGTGCCCTTTACAGTCGCACCCTTCATCGACGCAATTCGGTCGATCATCGTGCGAGTGTTCTCAACCAGCTTCTGCGAATCAAAACTGAGCTTACCAACAACCGCGTGAACAATACCTGCGGAGTCATTACGAAACTCAACCTTACCCGCTTTGTACTCCTTCACAACCTTCGCCACATCAGGTGTCACCGTTCCAGCTCGCGGATTGGGCATCAAACCACGGGGACCGAGCACCTTACCGAGCGGACCAACGACACCCATCATGTCAGGGGTGGCAATACACGCGTCGAAGTCAGTCCAACCACCCTTGATTCGTTGGGCCAGATCCTCCTGACCAACCTCATCAGCGCCAGCTTCTTCAGCCGCTTTGGCCAAATCACCTTTTGCAAAAACCACAACACGCTGCGATTTACCGATCCCGTGCGGCAGCACAATGGAACCACGCACAATCTGATCCGCCTGGCGCGGGTCGATACCCAACCGAACAGCGATTTCCACCGTCTGATCGAACTTCGTACCTTCGTAGCCCTTTAGAGTTTCAACCGCTTTTTCTAGCTCGATTGCGACCTCAGATGGCCCTTCTTCGCCGACCAGATTTCGATATCGCTTGGAACGCTTGTTTGACATGACAGAACTCTATGAACCTTGTATTTACTCGTGACGAGCACGAAGACGAAAACCAATAAACGCCTAACACTCTACCTCAATGCCCATACTACGGGCGGTGCCCATAATCATCTGACGAGCACTTTCAATGCTACTAGCATTGAGGTCAGCCATCTTGGCCTTGCAAATTTCATCGATCTGAGCGACGGTAACCTTCGCCACCTTCTCGCGATTAGGAACCCCAGAACCCTTCGCAATACCCGCGGCTTTCTTAAGAAGCGATGCGGCCGGCGGGCTCTTTGTAATGAAATCGAAACTTCGATCGTTATAAACGCTGACGATCACGGGAATCGGCGTACCAGCGAATTCCTTAGTCCTGTCATTGAACGCCTGGACGAACTGACCCAAGTTCACGCCGTACTTACCGAGCGCTGTACCGACCGGAGGAGCAGGAGTTGCCTGCCCACCAGGGATTTGAAATTTCGCTTGTCCTGTTAATTGCTTGGCCATGGTTCTTTCTTAATCGAAGGAAATCATTTCGCGAAGGCGTGGCAACACCTAAACGTTCTCGATTTGCCAGTGTTCCGCTTCAAATGGGGTCGAACGACCGAATATATTGATCATGACAGTGACTCGACCGTTCGCTTCGTCAATTTCCTCGACGTTACCCTCAAAGTTCTCGAACGTACCCTCCTTGATTCGAACACGGTCACCAAGCTTGAACGGAATGTCCATCTTGATCTGCTCGCTGTCCTCTTCGTCTGGATGAGCCGACTTAACAATCCGATCCACTTCCTGTTTAAGCATCGGACTGGGCTTACCCTGCGAACCGGTAAAGTCGCCGATACCGGGCGTTTCGCGAACCAAGAACCACGTATCGTCGTTGATCGCCATATGAGCCACGATGTAGCCGGGATACAACTTTCGCTTGACGACCTTCTTCTTACTGTTCTTGAATTCAACAATGTCTTCTGTTGGCACCATAATCTCGCCGAAGAACTCATCGAGCCCCGCGACTGAAACGCGACGACGCAATGCGTCACAGATGGTGTTCTCGCGATTACTCTGCACCTTCAAGATGTACCAATCCATCTCGATTGGCTCTTCCGCTTCAACAACTTCTTCAAGCGGCCCAGATCGCTTTGGCTTAGGCGAGGGCTTCTTAGCCTCCGGCGACTCCTCAGCTTCAGGTGCAGGTGAGTCCTCAGTAGCAGACTCTGGCTTTGACTCAGAACCTTCTTCCGGCGAGGCTATCTCGACCGAAGCCTGCTCCGCCACCTCTTCAGGCGCATCACTAGCAGTTCCAGCATCGCCTGCCAGCTGCTCTGTGTCTTCGGGGACATTCTCTGAATCAGACATCGCTCAATAATCCACTATAGGGCCAACCGACAAAGTCAGATGACGCCCAGGAATTGAAATACCGTTCGCCAAAACAGATCGAACATGAACAAGATCCCCGCCAAGGCGATAATGAAAATGATCACGACAGCCGAACTTCGGATTAGCTCCGTTTTCGTAGGCCACGAGACCTTACTCATCTCTGCTTCAACAGCGATCAGGAATTCTGCAAACTTCGGAATATGAATAGCGCGATAGGCGATCCACATCCCTGCCGCAAGCAAAACGCCAGGAACAATCCATTGCAAACCAGGCGATGCTGTCACTAACGTCTCATTCAACCGCCACGCAGACAGCGCGACAATGATACCGATAACAGCAGCTGTGACCAAACGAACCGTCCGGCCTTGATTTCGCTTGTACGGCGTAGCCTTAAAGAACTCAGCAACCATGGGCGAATCGGCAGCCTTTGCGCTACCTCCGCCAGCACCCTTGCTTACCGCTTTTTCTTTAACAGCCATAACCGAAACCAATCTTGCGTAAAACACACTGCGAGAAGGCGACTCCTGTCACCTTCTCGCAATCCTTTTCAAAATGTCTGGCAGGGGCGGAGGGACTTGAACCCGCAACCGCTGGTTTTGGAAACCAGTGCTC
>CAYNJG010000247.1:0-10721 GCA_964397295.1 uncultured Pirellulaceae bacterium | reverse complement strand
GAGTTTACCGAACTCACTCCGTCGTGGTTGAATCCACCAGTGCAAGCGAGATTCAACGATATCGTCCGCCGCGTTGGTAAGGAAGAAGGTGTCCTGGTCATTGACCTGGTGCAGCATCTTGTGGAAACCGTTCCGGATTGGAATGAGCACTTGCATGTGTTCTACGACGGGATTCACATTACCGACGCGGGATCGAGGATTTATGCGCATCACATTGCAAGCGTATTGAGTCAGCGGATTACCAGTTCCCGATATGACAATCACGGGGATTTCGATACCCAGCGAACAGCACGGGTTCCGTTAACCAACCGATAACGAAAAAAGGCTATGCGATTTCTCGCATAGCCTTTTCGGTTGTCTATCGTCGGTGAAGGTTAGTGTGCAGCTTCGGTCAATGACCCGTCGTCATTAACCTGCAAGACCTTGTAACCACCGATTGCTTTGTAATAGAGAAGCAAAATCAAGAAACCGACCGCCATCGCTGCGGGCACGTAAGCCGTGAGTGTCAAAGCTCGGTAGCCACCGTGCAAGTTTGCTTCTTGCACTGCTTTCGCGTCCGTTGCGACATTATCTAGCAACAGTTTCTTGTCCTCATCCGAGAGAAGTGCAGCGTTTTCAATCGAAGACGTATCTTTAACACTGCCATCCGCACCGATTTCCACACCATTTGCGGCTGCAAGTCTTTCAGCCACGATCGGCTTGAAAGCATACATACCCATGAAGTCAGTTTCTTCTTCGGCTGCAAAGCGTTCGAATGTTGCGGGAGCATCAGCTTCGAGCTTTGCAGACATGTTGTAACCTTGCTTGTGCCCGATCGCAGGTCCGCCGATTTGTCCAACGGTAATCATTCCCGCTGCACCCAAAGCACCCATCGCCACAGCACCGCTTAGCGGATAGCGTTCACCAGCGACGGCGAGCATTGTTGGCCAGAGGAATGCTTTGCCAAGGCTGTAGAAGGTTGCAGCAGCGAAAAGTACAGCAATGCTTGTGATACCAGAACCCAACCAAAGCAAGCCCGCACAAGCGATTACCGAGCTGATGAGCAACAGGCCGATTGGATTGACTTGGTGAACGATTGGTCCAGCGAAGAACCGCAGAATAAACATCAACGCCGAGGTGTAAACGAGAATAATAACCGCGTTGGGCAGCAGGTTTTCCATCAACTTGGTTACCCATGAGTCAACTCCCAGCTCCATGTAGCCGATCAAACCGTGCAGCACGATCAGCAATAGGAAAGGCCAAGAGTAAAAGCACGAGAACAGTTTGCCAAAGCTTGAAGCGCCTTGTGCAACCGTTGGTGGGAATTTTTCAGGCAGCGCCATTAGTCCATAAGCCAAAACAAAGATGGCGAATGACGCTAATGCCCATTGCCACGGAACCTCAATGAACCAGCATTCGCTGCCCATGAAACCGGCGGCGAATAAGCCGCCAACAATCATGCCCGCTGGCCAGCCAGCGTGAAGAATGTTGAGGTAGTGAGTTTTATTCTCTGGATAGATCTGTGCAATCAGGGGATTGATCACTGCCTCGTAGAGGCCCTGGCAGATCGAGAACAGGAACGCACTCCAATAAAGCAGCGAGAAAACTTTCGTCGTCGCTGCGGCGGTGTCGCCTCCCTCACTCCAACCCTCAAACAAACCAGGTGCAACGATCAACATCACGGCACTTACAAGGTGCAGCAAGAACGCGACTATCAAAACAGTTTTGTAGCCCATCGCTTCGACGATGAAACCACCGAGGAAGATCATGATGCCGAAGCCCAAGAATCCAGCGCCCATGATGGCACCAAACTGACTGCCATCGATTCCTAGCGCTGATTCCCAGATACCACCGGATGCGGCGCGTGTTGCGAAGCCCACTCCCGACGCGACGAGCGTCAGAAAAGAGGCCAGCATCAGTTTTGTACGGTTCGATTGCATTGTAGATGCTCCTTTGATTCTTTATGCGAAACAGGAGACATTCCTGTTAGCGTTTCTGCATAGTTCCAAAGCATGGCGACTCCAACCGTCGCATACGGAAACGGAAGACAGCACCCCACGGAATTGGCGAACGACGATTTTCCCAGCGTCCTATTCGCAGCACGGAGTATATCCGTTCGGTGGGCCAATTTGAACAACGGCAGACGGAAACAGTGGCTCAGATGATCAACTCTCGAATCGTATTAGCCGAATGACGTCGCCGAGTGTCGTTATGCGAGTTTTACCAGGAAGGTTGATGGTAGCCTTTGTTCTAGTAGCCTCGACGAGCCGCTCCCATTGCTCGAATCCCATCGATTGCTCAGGCCAACCTTGTTCCTTCCACAGGGCCACAAACAGGTTCTTAAGCAAGTGTTTTGGCAGTTTGAGCAAGGTAGCTCGATCGAGTTCGACTGACTTGTCATTCTGTAAACGAACGGATTCCTTGAGTCTCTTCTGCACTTCAACGTCGATGATCTGGTTCGCTTCACTAGCGACTTGGCCAAGCCGAGTGAGCGACTCGACCACATTCACGTTGTACTCTTGAGCGAGCTGGGGCAGAAGTTCGTGACGAATCCGGTTTCTCGTGAAGCACACGTCTTGATTGGATTCGTCCACACGATAGGGCTGCCCGATGTCACTCAAATAGTCCACAACCACCTCGCGTGTCGCCCAAAGCATCGGCCGGCAAAGTGTGACTGCTTCGCCGAGTGTTCGCCTGGCGGGGATCCCTGACAGTCCACGCAACGCGGTGCCACGAAGAATGCGGTGCAATATTGTTTCGGCTTGGTCGTTCGCATTGTGTGCTACCACGAGGTAGCGAGCTCCCACAGCCTCGGCGGTTGCTCGAAGGAAATCGTATCGCTGCGATCGGGCTACCTCTTCCTTCTTTTCCGTTGAGGACGTACTTCCAACATGACATCGAATCGCCAGGCGTTCGCACAGATCTCGTACGGATTGTTCGTCTTGGTCGGATGCTGCGGCGCGCCATCGGTGGTTGAAATGCCCAACATGAATAGTCCCCTTACCAGTGACTTTGCTGCGTAGCTTCACCAACGCACGCAACAATGCCACACTGTCGGGACCACCCGATACGGCTACTAGGACTGATAGATCGCTCCAATCCGCAACCTGCCAATCTTGCCCTAGTCTTCGCTCAAAGGCATGCAAATCGTGGTGTTCGTCAGTCATCGTGAGAGCGCCGGTCTGGGCAGTGGGAAGCGACCGTGATATCATACCGGAATCGAAACATCGATATTTTACTAGCGAATGCGCAAGCAAGATGATCGTGAACTGATCTGTCATGCAGGCATAACTGGTGACCGTTTTTGAAAAAAGTAAAGTGGTATGAGCTCAACTCAGAACACTATTGAATCTAATTGGTTGGTGATTTGGATCGCGGCTCTTTTCGTGTTGCCAATTACGTTGTTGTTCGGACTACTAAAAACCGTTTTTGTGGCGAGTGGCCGAATTCTACGTCCTTTTCGGATCCAAGTCGTTTGTAAATCAAACGCCGCGTTGGTGATGAAAGACACGTTTGTTGGAATCGAACGTATGTTCGCTCTCGTGAAATGGAATGGACTCTCCATCCGTCGACCGATGGCGTGGCGATTGGTTCCCGTGCGCAACCGCGTCGTCCGACTCCGATAGATTACTTTGCTTTCTCTTAAATTGTCGCACAGGCCAGCTGGCTCAGCTCGCGCGTCTTCCGTTCAGTGAGGGAGAGGCGGATGGAAAATGCGAACCAAGTCGTAATCTCAGCGATTGTGGCGTTCTTTCTGTCGTTTGTCGTACTGCGTCTGTTGGATCGTTTGAAAAAGCGTGACGCTGAAACCGAAGCACTTGCGATCGTTGAGCGAGCAAAGACCGACGCGGTAACTGTTCGAAAGGAAGCTGAGCTTGAAGTCAAAGAACAGGCCATCAAGCACAAAGAAGAGGCTGACCGCGACATTAATAAACTGCGTGATGAGCTGCGCGAACGCGAGCGATCGATGGATAAACGCCAGTCCTCGATCGAAGAACAGGCTGAAGAACTACGCAAACGCGAAGGAATTGTCGAGGGTACGCAACGCCGATTGGCGGACCGATTGGAAGAGACCCGGACCAAAGAAGATGAGCTGGCTAAGCTGGTCGATATGCAACGGCAGGCGTTGCACGAATTGAGCGGGTTAGAAAAAGAAGAAGCCACCAAACGGCTGATGACGCTGCTAGAAACAGAAATGCAGCAAGAAACGGGTGGTATCATTCTTCGCTATCGCAAGGAGATGGAAGAAAAGATTCAGACCGAGTCACGCGAGATAATGCTGACCACGTTGCAGCGATACGCCGCAGCTCATACCGCCGAATCGACAACCAGTACGGTCGATATTCCGAATGACGAAATGAAAGGCCGCATCATTGGTCGAGAAGGTCGCAACATTCGCGCGTTTGAGAAAGAAACGGGCGTTGATGTGATCATTGATGACACGCCTGGCGTCGTCATCGTTAGTGGCTTCGATCCATTTCGTCGCGAAACCGCTCGACAATCGCTAAATAAACTCATTGCAGATGGTCGTATTCATCCCACGCGGATCGAAGAAGTCGTCAACGAAACTCGTGAAGAAATCGAAGGCTACTTAACGAAGCAAGGCGAAGAAGCTATGCATGAGGTGGACGTTCCCGCACTTCATCCTCGCATCATCGAATACCTTGGACGATTGCATTTGCGAACCAGCTATAGCCAAAACGTTTTACGGCATTCGGTCGAAGTCGCATTTATCGCAGGCATGTTGGCGGAATATGTTGGCATGGACCCAGCGCTCGCACGCCGCGCCGGATTGTTGCACGATATCGGCAAAGCGGCGGACCACGACATGGATGGTGGTCATCCCAAAATTGGTGCCGATCTGTTGAAACGACACGGCGAAGGTCCAGAAGTCGTGCACGCCGCCTTTGGCCATCACGATGAGATCGTTACTGAGCATCCTTACACCGTTCTAGTAGCAACGGCAGATGCGTGCAGTGCGTCGCGTCCGGGGGCTCGACGCGAAACTCTCGAACGTTACATCAAACGTATGGAAGAGCTCGAATCAATCGCGACCGGGTTCAAGGGGGTGAACAGTGCATTCGCCATTCAGGCAGGTCGAGAGTTAAGGGTAATGGTGAATTCGCGAGAAGTAGATGATGCTAGTGCGGCGAAAATAAGTCGCGACGTTGCGAAGGCATTTGAAGAACAACTAACGTATCCTGGTGAAATTAAAGTAACGGTTGTGCGCGAATCGCGATTCTCAGAAATCGCGCGATAGCGGCTTTTCGATACGTTACGATCGCGGGAGCCTAGGCAGATGGTTGAGGTGTAAGTTTGCGAGTGTTGTTGATTGGCGATATCGTTGGGAAACCTGGTCGCGATATCGTCCGTAAAGCCGTTCCGTTGCTGAAGCAGCACTCGAATATCGATTTCGTGATTACGAACGCTGAAAATTCAGCGGGTGGCTCTGGGATCACGCCCGCAATCTACGAAGAACTGATGCAAGCTGACGTCGACGCGATTACGCTCGGCGATCACATCTACCGACGGCGCGAAATCTATAGCGTGCTGGAAAAGAACCGCAACATCGTCAAGCCAGCGAACTACCCGAAAGAGGCACCCGGTAGAGACTTTGCCGTGGTGGATTCAGCCGGCGGAGAAAAGGTGGGGATTATCAGTTTGATGGGACGAGTTTTTCTGAAGCCGGTTGATTGTCCTTTCAAAGCGGTCGATCGCGTTCTCGAAAAGCTGCCCAAGGACGTAAAAACGATCATCGTGGACATTCACGCAGAAGCCACAGCTGAAAAGCAGCTGGTGGCGCGGCATTTGGATGGGCGAGTGACAGCGGTCTTAGGGACACACACGCACGTGCCAACAGCCGACACGCAAATTCTTCCGCTCGGCACGGCATTCCAGTGCGACGTCGGCATGACTGGGCCTCACGATAGCATTCTTGGCCGCCGAATCGATCGCGTGCTGACCACAACACTTACGTTCCGTCCAGAATTCTACGAGGTTGCTAGCGGAGGAAATCGTATCAATGGGGTAGTGCTCGACATCGACGCAAAGACGGGACGTGCGAGTGCGATTGAACGTTTGGTTCTGACGACCGATGACGTAAATCTGCTAGCCAAATCGTGATGCTCTCCTTGACAATTCGTTGAATGGCTGTCGTGCGTGGCAGAGAAGTTGACACACTTTGTTGGCTCAGTTACAACCCTCTCACTTCTACGGAATGACATACAAGCGAGTGACTTTCTTCCATGAATCGTCTTCAACACGACGACTGGGCCGTAAGTGTCCGGCGAGTTAGCAAATCATCGGATATCGTGCCAAACTTGGCTGCCGATTCCACGCGTAAGTCGCCGCATCGATTTTTTATTCCGATGCACTACGAAAAAAACTACGCCTACCCGTTGCTTGTTTGGCTTCACGGTCCAAACGGTTCGGAAACCGAAATCGCACACGTGATGCCGCATATTAGTCTGCGCAATTATGTGGGTGTTTCACCTCGCGGTACGGTCAAGAATAAAGCCAATTCGCGAGTAAGTCGTGAGTGCTACTCATGGAGCCAGTCGCCGTCTTCCGTAGCGGATGCTCTTGAAGACGTCCTCGAAAGTGTCGAATCAGCGAAGAATCGCTTCAACATCGCCAGCGACCGTGTATTCCTTGTTGGCAATGACATCGGCGGCACAATGGCGTTGCGTTTGGCGTTGATGGCTCCGAAGTATTTCAGCGGTGCGATTTCGCTTGGTGGGGCCCTGCCCGCGACTAATCAACCATTTTCTGGTATCGAGCGTGCTCGATCGATGCCAATCATGATGGCCCATTGTCGTGATAGTCTCAGTTACGATACGGACGCCGTGTGTGCGGATCTTCGACTACTTCATTCGGCAGGTATGACCGTTTGCCTTCGGCAGTATCCTTGTGAGCAAGAAGTAACGACCAAAATGCTCGCCGACGTGAATGAGTGGATGATGGAACGGGTAACGGGCTCGCAGTCGTCGAAGTTTGAGATAGATGATCCCACGCATCTTCGTCTAGAAGACCACAACTAGTTTTCTTGCTTTTCGTTGCGAGGCCTCGCTTGGTGCACTGCTAAGAAGGACGTCCTCGACAACATTCCAAGCGACGTAGAATCCGCTAGCGTCGCCATGCTGTGAAATCTTTGGCTTGACGCTGCCATCGGTTTTCTAGTATTTACCACCAAGTCGAAGTCTGTCCGCTTGGAGGGAATGTCATGCGCAAGAGTTCAAACACGCTCACGAAGAAGCCAATCTGTCCTCAGCGACTTGATTTGGCACAGCTATTGGTTGACGTCACGAACGAATATTCCGACGCATTCATGCGAAAACGAATCGAATTGGAAATCGATCTACCGCACAATCTTTGGGTCGATCTCGATGCGATCGTGATGCGAGACGCGTTTCGCAAGGTCATCGACAATGCGATCGAAGCAATGCCATCCGGTGGTGCCTTCGTTATCACATCTTTGGTAACGAAGACTGGATTGGTTGTCGAGTTCGCTGATTCTGGTCCGGGTGTTTCGGAAGAGCTAAAGCAACGGCTCTTCGAACCGTACGCCACGACCAAACACGATCACGCTGGACTCGGCTTGGCAATCGTTCGGGATATTGTCGCAGCTCATTCCGGATCCGTGGACGTTATGGATTGCCCCGAGGGTGGCGCCGCGTTCACGATTCAATTGCCGCTGGCTCGCGAACAGCGAATGGCAGCCTAGTACGCTTGTCAAAACGGCAGTCATTCGGGAGATTCTCTAACTGATGCAACGGCCTATCGACCGAGCGTTTGAATCGCTACGTCAATTCGGCGCAAAAGCGATGCCGGCGTGGAATGTTCAAACCGTTTCGATCGTCGCGCTGCTTGTGCTTGCTGTCGTTGCTCTGTTTGCCACACAACAGCATAGCTCAACGAATTCCCTAACAGACCTGTTCGTTGGTCGCAAGCTAACGCCGACGGAATTGGAACGCATCGAAGCAGCACTCGGTAACGCCTTGCTGGCGGATTATAAACTGGCCAACGGCAAGATCAGCGTACCGTCAGAAAAACGTGGGCAGTATCTCTCTGCCGTTCGCGAAGCAAACGCGATGCCCCAGTCGTTTCACTCGCCGACGGAAGAAGCTATCAACAATGCGAGCGTCATCGAGTCATCTCGTCATCGTTCCCAAAGACTACACCACGCAAAAGAAAACAAAGCTCGGCTCGCTATTTGTGCACTTCCAGGAGTGCTCGACGCGTTCGTCCACTTTGATTCAGCGACCGAACAATCGTATCGTCGCGAGGTAAATGTGACGGCGGCCGTCGGTGTGAAAACTGCAAAAGACCAGCCGCTCAACGAAGATTTGTTTCGCACGATTCAGGCGATGCTGTTGGGCTTCAAAGCTGGGCTGAAGCCGGAGAACACGACGGTCACTGACCTCACGTCTGGAGAATATTTTCGCGGTTCCCTTGATGGTCAGCCAGCGGAAACTATTCGCGCGATGCGAAAAGCCGACTTGGAGCGAAAGTGGCAGCGAAAGTTGCTTTCCGCAATTCCGTTTGCGCCGAACGCTATTTTGACCGTCCAAGTCATACCGACTGAAGACGCATTGACTGCCGAATCCGTTTTCTGCTCCGTCAGCGTTCCTCGAACTGTAAATCGCAACGAAGTACTGGCCACAACGAAGCAGACCGAGGCTGCGATTCGCCATCGTGTGCAATCGGCGATCTTGCCGCTCATCCCTCCTGGCGAAGCCGGTGTCGACGAAGTAATCGCAGTCACCGTTTTCGAATCGCCTGGCACTGCCAGCACCTCGCTGCCCTGGGCCGTCAACTCGCGTAACTTGATTGCAGCGGGTTTGTTTGGCGCCGCGGCGCTTGTGTTTCTGCTCTTCCTACGAACCGGAAATACACAACGAGTCGTTCGCGAAGAAGTATCGCCGAATCTGCGTATCTATGAGGGGCATGACGCGGTCGATGCTGCTGACCCGAATGAACCAGAACATCAATTGAAAGCGTTTGCAGCGGAAGATCCGGCTGCCGTTGCAGAATCGCTTACTGACTTTATCGACCGAGCAAGCTAGACGCTGGAGCGAGCCATGGACTTAAAAGCAATTCGCCAAGCAGCGTTAGTATTGGCGAAGCTCGACCGAGCCGCTCGCAACGCCGTGCTGGAACGCATGCCGGTCGAACAGGCGGCCTGTATTCGTAATGAGCTCGTAATGCTGCTTCCGTCTGACTATGAAAATCAAGACGACGCGATTCGAGAGTTTCTTTTATCTCGAAACCAAGCTTCGGAACGCATTGACGTTGATTTTTCCGAGCCACGATGCATTGAAACGCTCGCGCCGGTTGTCGCGGGTAGTAGTTCGCTACAAGACCTGCTGCGGCATCCAGACGAATCAATCTCCACGTTGCTCGTCCACGAAAGAGCGACGGCTGTGGCTGCTTTATTGTCGTCGTTGCCAGGTGATCGAGCGGCTGGCATTCTGAAAATGCTTCCGTCCCAGCTACGCGCTCGCGTTGTTGCTTGTTGGGATCCATGCATAAACGCGAACAGTCGCGCGGTCGATGCTATCGCGGAATGGATATGCGATCATCTGACGGAATCAAACATCGGACCGACGGTTGCGATGCAGCAACATAGTGCGTTGAAGGCAATTCTCGACGAATTCGAACCGTCCGAAAGAGAAAGCATGTTGCAGGATTTGGCAAAAGAAAATCCACTGCTGGCAAAGAGGCTAGCAGAGCAGACAACGATCGCAGTAGAAGCGTAGGGCTTGTCCAGGCTTGGGATTCAGTGCAATCGTGTAGCGAAAATCGTCAAGACTTTCGGCAATTCATGATCTGACCCAGAACTGACAAAGCACTAGCACTGCGAATGCTCTTGCGACGCGAACGCTGATTCGCGACAGTTCGCACCGCTCTGGTGAGCGACTTTAATCTTTCTTGAACTATTCGGCGAATTCGTTCATGCATTTCCCCCGCAGCTTTATTCTCGCGACAGTCTTGCTGTGTGTCAGCTACCAAACGCGTGCCGACGAATCGCAGTGGCTCGTGTCCGAAACGATTCCATCCGCGACACGAACTACGCCAGATTCCGGCACAGCGCCGCTATCGCAGCCTTCGGTTCGCAAAGTGGGTGGGGCATTGGCTGTTGTGTTGGGCGGGTTCTTCTTGATGACGATCTTCATGCGCAAACAGAACAACGCGATGTTTGCGAATGGCATGATGGAACCTTTGGGTTCCGTTCAGATTGCTCCCAAGGTTCGTCTGCACATAGTGCGTTTCGGATCTCGGATCTTAGTACTGAATATCGCAGGGCAAAACGTACAGCGCGTTGCGGAACTTGAGGATCCAGAAGAAGTTGCGAAACTCCTGGCATCGAAAACACACGGAGCCACCGTCCCGGCTTTGGTAAGCGATCTCTTGCAGGACGTCGAACATCGTTCGTCAGTTACGTTACGAGGTGCGCCTCGATGACGAGATGGCAAGCAACGATCCTTTTGTTCGCAATCATGCCCAGCTTCACGTTCGCCCAGGGCGCCTTCGACGCTCCGATTAAAAAACCGGTGGTCTTGCAAGAGCCTTTGCCGCAGCGAGCCACGTCTCGACGGACGGTGGTTGAATCAATGTTCGATTCGATTGCAGAAGTTCCAACGTCTCCCGCGCCGATTGCGCCAGGAACTACACCGCAGACCAGTGGTTCGGAACTCGTGCCATCGTGGGAATCGTGGACGAGTCCGGAGCGTATTGTTGGC
>CAYNJG010000246.1:0-10726 GCA_964397295.1 uncultured Pirellulaceae bacterium | reverse complement strand
CCAAGCAAACCACAGGACCTTGCCTTTAGTGACAATATGGTGGCATTCGCTGATGAGTGGAATGGCGCCGTAAGTCTGAACTTCTCCACCAGTGAATTCCAACGTTACCCGGTGTTTGGGCGTTCTATAGCCATTTCCCCCGACGGGCGTTACCTGGCCATGACCGACGATGTCGATGTCGTGCTGTGGGATCGCCAACTGAACCGGGAGCGATGTCGTCTGGATGGTCGGTTGACGGGAATGGCAGGTAGTCAAATGAAAGCCGCGCTTACCTTTTCACCTGACGGAGAATTCCTGGCCAAGGGGACGGGCTGGACCAGCAATGACGTGAAGGTCTGGCGCGTAAGCAACCTCGAAGAGGTGGGGCCACGCAACCAACACGAGTGGAACGCCAAAGTCGTCAGATTCACACCGGACGGTTCAAGATTGATTGCAATGGACCAGGCCAGCGAGATCAGGATTTGGAACTCGTCAACTTGGGAAGTCGAACGAACGATTCGTGACGACAGTACGGCATTCAATCAAACCATGGCCATTTCGAATGATGGACACACCTTGGTAACGAGCGGTGACTCGCTCTCGTTGCCTCTTGGGCGAATGGTCATTTGGGACTATGAGTCCGGTAAACAGCGTTTTGTTCTCGGAGCCCCCAGCCTCGATATCGCGCTCTCACCCGATGGAATTACGCTGGCAACTTCCGCCTCTGGATTATGGGATACGAGAACAGGGAAACAATTGCTCCAACTGGAAAGATCCGCCGACGTGGGTTTTTCACATGATGGAAACACATTGGCAACATTGGCAACTCGGTTTGGTGATGTGCAACTGTGGAAAGCCGCTCCGCTGGAGGAAATAGAAAGCCATCCATCCACGCATGCAGCGTTGCTTCAGTTGGGCATAAGGCACAACGAAGCGCAAAGGTTCGCAGAGGCAGAAAGCATTCTTCAGAGATTGCTGGAATATCAATGGCAGTACCTCCCATCCAACCATGCGGATATCAGCCGGACGAAGACGGAGATCAAAAGGTCGCTGATTGGGCAAGGAAAGATGCCTGAGATAGTTCGTCAACCGGTATCTATTGCTGGAGACATGGGGGACGAGATCACCTTCAGTGTTGGGCTTGCAGAAGAGAGTCTTTGGAATCTGCAATGGTTTCGCAACGGGAAGCCTATCGACGGTGCGACTTCGACACAACTGGTTTTCAACGTCGAGAGCGAATCCGACTTCGGAGCCTATCGTATCGAAGTCATGCCATCAGGACGCAACGACACGATACCGTTTCGCAGCGAATTTGCGTTTCTCATCGAGAAAAGATTGGACCAGAATCAGGGGCTTCGCTGGGAAGTCTTTAAAGACATTCCTGGCGACCAAGTCGCGGCTCTTGAGAAATCAGAATCGTTTCAAGAGAATCGCCCCGACGAACGATCGGTCATCGAGCAATTTGAGATACCGTCCAACGTCGGGGAGAACTATGGTGGTCGACTTACTGGGTGGCTCATCCCGCCCGTCACTGGCGAGTACGTGTTTTACATGTCTGCTGACAACCACGCTCGACTGTTCCTCGGCAACTCGGAAGCCTCCACAAGCGAGGAGCCGATCGCCAATCTGGTCTACTGGACGTACCAAGGAATTTGGCAGTCGTCGCGGGGGACACTGCACAATCCCCGCAAGTCACGACCGATCCACCTGGAACGCGGCAAACGCTATTCCATCCGAGCCCTGTTCAAGGAAGGAACGGGGGGAGACCGCCTTGCCGTCACGTGGCAGATACCGGGGCAGCCTCCTCCGGAAAATGGCGACCCGCCGATTCCCGGTTTGTTTCTGCGGCACAGTCCCGAATGACCAGCCTCCGGTGAGCCGCAGGCGCTAGCCTCGGGCCGCCCCCTTTTTTTCCAACATCAACCCAACTGCGTGAAAGGTACGCGCGGACCACGGCGCACTGTGCGCAGAAAGAGAGGCAAACATGAACAACTAGAACCCACACACGGGCCAAAGGCCCAACCGCTTACCTAGCCCAGGCTGAAGGCCTGGGACCGAGGAACCCGGGCGACAGAAGGGCCAACGGTCCGATCGTTTGCCAATGTGGTTGGGACAAATGGCCAGGCCGTTGGCCCTCGCCCGACGTGGGCCAACAACTACCCAGGCCTGCAGCCTGGGCTAGGCAAACGAAGGGGCCTTTGGCCCGACAGACACCACGATCACTGCTGGGCAAGCCAGCAGTGGCACCCAAAACCTTTTCGATTACCTCAAAACATCTTTACTACGGGAACCTTACAATGAACAGCTACCTCCAGAACTCTGCTCGTCTTCGAACCCACTCTACCTTTCGACCTTCCGTGCAAAATCGAAAAGGAAAACGGAGGCTACTCTGCACCGCGTTGCTCGCGCTGGCCGCCATGGGCCCTTTCACGGAAGTACGAGGACAAGTGTACGACTTCAATCCAGAAGCAGACATTCTTGGCAAAAGCCAGGAGGAGCACGCAGAAGACTTCACCACTTGGTTATTTGCAAGTAACGGCACCGCCACCCATACGAATACCGAGCGGCTCTATGAGAATCAACGAGGTCCTGTTTTCTTCTTGGCTACCGGCGTAGTTGGAAGTGGCGACGATAGGCCCGAGTACACGAGAGAAACGGCTATTCGGGAGGAAGTGATCGACGTGCCTTTTGGCGCACCGATTGCTATTTTCGGGTCGAATCGCCAGGGTTGGGGCCACGGGGATTCGAACTGCAACGAAGCACGCAATCACTTCGAACTAGAAAGCAACCACTACCTGTTTATCGACGGCGAGGCAGCCGATGTCGCCCCACTGCGAAACAGTTACGAGTTCGAGTTTGAACTGGTAAATCGGCAACCGACAGTAAACCTACCGGTGGGAACTACGGACGTCTGTAACGTCACCGACATGTTGTTCATCGAACCGCTCGAACCGGGGCAGCATATCATTGAAACTGGCTCGCAGAATTCGCGGGGAGAGAACGACGCCAAGCATTGGACGGTTAACGTCTTCGAGCCCGAACGGGCTTCTCTGAACTTGGGCGAAACGTACGCACAAGATTTCAACAGCTTGGGAACGGATGGCGAAACGGTCAAAGCCGCCTTGCCTTCGGCCTGGACCGTGACAGATGAATGGGGGTTTGCGCTGCAACGCGATACCGACACTGCCTTTCCGATCTCTTTCACGCCGCGTCCAGGAGCCTATCCGTACGTAACGAACGCGGGAGTTCCCGGTGAGGAAGATCGCTCGCTTTCAATCTTCGTCCCAACCAACCAAAACATCAGCCTGGAGTCGGACTTCACCCGGCTACAATTCGAGGCTGAAGCGGAGGATGCAGCCGACGCGTTGCAACTTGATTTCGCAATTGAAGCATGGGATGCGACCAAGTTGGGTCGATTGTCGGAACCGGGGGAAGCAGCATTTCATGTGACGGTCGAAATGGATCAAGGTGAGGGCTTCGAACCGCTGCTGGATTTAGGCAAGGTCACGACCGGAGTTCTCACCGAACCTGAAGATGACTATCTCGACGGCAACGAAGACGCCAACCGCGTTGTCTTCAACAGCGGAGTGCTGCACGCCGCCATTCCCGAATCGGCCAAGTTGCGTTTTCGATGGAATGCCGATTCCGGCACGCACGATGGCGATCCTGGCAACTCGGACGGCTGGCTGTTCGGTATCGATGACGTTGGGATTACCCTCGCCGCGGCTGGTGATACCAACTTCGACGGTGAAGTGCAGTTCGATGATTTCCTGGCATTGTCCGCCAACTTCGGTGAAGAGGGCGGCTGGGAAAAAGGTGACTTCGACGGCGACGGCCAAGTTGACTTCCCCGATTTCCTTGCCCTCTCCGCCAACTTCGGCCAGTCGGTACCAGCCGCTGCCGCAGTCCCAGAACCGACCGCATCGCTAATGGCAGCGTTTGCGATCATGGGGCTGTTCGGCTTTCGCCAACGCCGCTAATTGATGGAAGAACGCTAGAGCGACTAGTCATGACTCCATGAACAAGGGTGACACTTGCATCGCCAGTGATTGAGCGATTACCCACCCTCCAAAAAAGGCAAAGCCAGTCCCACGCTGAGCCAGCCTTCACGCCGTCTTTTCGCCCTAAACCCCAAATGCGTGAAAGGTACGCGCGGACCATACGTAAGTGCCTCCTGCGAAGCCAACAACCGGAAAGCGAGGAAACCATGCCACCGTAAAACAAATCTGCAGTGCGTATTTCAACTCAATCCAACGCGTCAGAGAAACATCGCGATTTAACCACACTTACAAACAACTCTCACACACTCTATTGAGGAAACTAAAAGATGACTCATTCCAATCCAATCCAACTCTGCAACCCAAATGCACGGAACCCCTCACGCTCAAGAAGATTTCTTCGCGCCGCCGCTTATGTTGCTGCGATTTCATTCGCCATCAGCAGCAACGCGGTGGCAGAGGAAATTTACAACACTCTAGACTCTGCGGCCGTCAACAGTTGGTGGGGTGCCGGGCCTCTTTCAGATCCGAGCCCCGATGCTGGTCCGGATCGAACGTCGCAACAATTTGATCTTCTGGGCAATCACACGGTAACGGAAGTCGATCTTCAGCTAGTTCGTTTTGGTACGCCGACGGGCAGCCTGACATTCGAAATCTGGGAGGACGACGGGTTCGGTTACCCAGGGCAACGCGTCGGAACGATCGGGACAATCGAAGATGTAAGTACCTTTGAGCCTGCGGTCGAGAGTTTCGATGAATTCCTCGCCCTTCCCAACGAAGCAACCATCTCGTTTGACACAGTCGTGAGTGGCTTGAATCCAGAGGTTCCACACCATGTCGTTATCGACTACTCAGAGGCGTCCGGGGTTCAGTCGGATGGATTGAATTGGGCGGTGTCTGGCGGGGCAGACGGAGAGGGCCCGCAGACGCTGGCCGTCACGACCGAGTTTCCGCTGCTTTCAATCCCGCTGGACGACGGCGGATTCGGGGCAACTCCCGACTTGTTCTCTCCGAGCGGAGACTGGATCCGCCAGTCGGACATCCCTGTATTCAACGGAGCGCCTCCGGAATTGGTATTTGGAAACTTCAAGATGTCCGTCACCGCGGTGCCGGAACCGGCAAGCCAGAGCTTTGCATTGTTTGGACTACTAGGCATGATCGGCTTCCGAAAGCGACGTTAACCTCAGGCGTCGTATTTCGAGCTGATCGACGACGGAGCGAGGACCCCAGCCTCGCTCCGTTCTTCCAGCCATGCATCTATCTAACCGTCGGGGTCGTCGAGTAATTCTTGGAGGTGATCGGCCAAGGAAGATGAGAACCGGGCTGGCCAAGTTTCGTCAACGAGCCCAAGCTCGATAAGATCTCGCAAATGCATGCGGCCTTTGTCTCGCCAAGAATTCAGCTTCATTTCGACGAGCGGCTCTAGCTCAACGACGAAAAGCTCATCGCCACGATGGGAGTCTGCAACGTCTGGCGTCGGTGAAGCGTATTCGGGCTTTACTTTTTCGCCAGCCATCAGCACGTGGACGGCTTCGCGAACCTTGGCGTCCGGGCCGTCAAGAAAGAACTCAACATCCATCGCTACCGTGGACGAACCCCGCAGCTTCTAACGCTTTCTTCGCACGATCAAAGTCAGCTCGTCGGAGCAGTATGTTAACATCTTGTGTGTTGCGCACGGCAGATTCATCGACGCGGGATACCCATGCGGCAACGGCATTAGGCATTGCCGCCGACAACAGCGTAAGGCACTCCCGCACCTTCCAGTGCAGCCGCAGTTCGTAGCAATCGGTCGCGTACTTTTTCCACGGCACGCACCATGCGGTCAAGAGAAACAGGACGTAAGTTGAGTGGATTCATGCCTCTAGTCTATCACACTCATTGGGGATCGTATCTTCGCTCCGTTTGCCGACCACTTGAGACAACGCCCAGTCGCACCTCATATTTGCGACATCAGTCGCAAAACATGTTATTCTGTCGCTATGAGCGACGTGACTCGACTTCTATCGCAACTAGAAAATGGAGACTCTTCTTCCGCAGAGGAATTGCTGCCGTTGGTTTACGACGAATTGAGGAAACTAGCGGCGGCTCGCCTGAACCAAGAAAAGCCAGGGCATACTCTCCAGGCCACTGCGCTAGTCCACGAAGCCTACATGCGATTGCTCAAAGGTCAGGCCGAGGATTGGAATAGTCGCGGGCACTTCTTTGGCGCGGCTGCGGAGGCAATGCGGCGAATTCTCGTCGAAAGCGCTAGACGCAAGGACCGCATCAAACATGGCGGGGAGTTGCACCAAATCGAACTGCCGAACGATGTTGCCCTGGAATGCACGGTTTCCGCAGGTGACCTCCTGAGTCTACATGAAGCTCTGGAACAGCTTGAGGTTGAAGACTCCTCGGCGGCAAGACTGGTCAAGCTAAGGTTCTTCGCGGGGCTGAATCTGAAAGAAATCGCGGAACTTACGAAGACACCACTTCGAACGACGGAACGTGAATGGGCTTATGCGCGTAGTTGGTTACATCGAGCGATGTCGGGTTAGTGACGGCGCCAATCGTAACACAAGCTAAAGGTAGGACCGCTAATAGACGCCGATAAACGCTAATGACTTTGGCTAGCTTCCTTAATTAGCGTTCATCAGCGTCTATTAGCGGTTTTCTGACGGATGCCCCTCAAGTGACTAAGGCCGATGACGAAGGTATTCACCCGATATGGGAGGATCGCCGTTTTCCGGAGGCGATTCTCCCGGTCGTTGCCAAGTGACCGCCAGATGGTCTGGCCCCCAGTTCTCTTTAAACAAGACGCGTGTCCAGTACCGCTTACCCGCCTCCAGTCGGATTGGCTCTGAAACGGATTCGGTCGGAAGCGATTCCCATTGTCGCGAAGAAAACTTCGTCGTTACTTTCGCGATGAGTTTGCTTTCATTCGGCAGATCATCGGAACTCAAGTAGAGTTCACTGGTGTCATCCGAGCACAAGTAGAAGACGTACTCTCCTGACTGAGGTGGGACAATAAGCCCCGTCAATCTCCCGCCGAAATGGTTTGCGGTATCGCTAGGGATTTCAAACAGGTCCACGACAGTCTTCGTGGCGGCGCGATGACGATACGGCAATTGGCTTGCGAGGCTAGACACAAGACGACCGTTGATCTCGTCAAACGTTTCCCATTGAAGTCCATGCGCGAGTTGTTCGTCATTGGGATTCACCAGGAAGGCTGATTCGCTTTGCGTGGCGATCGTCTGACTGTCGCCATCCGGCAATACCTGTACGAAATATCGGCCGTAGTATTCGTTTTTCACGTTGCTTATTTTAAAGCTTGGCCCCGTCGCATCCGGAATCGACTGATCGTTGCGAAACCACTGGTACGACCACGGTCCAGCGCCTTCGATATCCACGGTGAACTCGGCGGATTTCCCAGACGCAACCTTTCTTGAAACGGGGTGTTTCTCGACAACTGGTTGTTTCTTCGATCCTCGCATGGCATAGAGGATCTGTCGGCGAGTTATGGCGATGTCCTTGTGGTTGCCGGGTAGGCTCTCTTGCTGAAGATCCAGAGTGCGACGTAGTGTTGACTCGGCTTTGTCAAACTGACGCAACCGATTCTGAGTTTGACCTAGTTGTATCATGGACTTGAGAGTTGCTGGATGGCGATCGATTTTCTCTAGCTGTTCCGCGCGCCATAGCCTGAGCGTTCCCTCGTTGCCAGCGGTTGCCAGGATGCTGCCGTCCGGCGAAAAGGCGATGCCAGCGACGTGGCTCGTATGCCCGATAAGGCTGCGGATTCGCATCGACTTCGATACGTCCCAAACTTCAATCTTGTGGTCGTATCCTGTTGAGATGAGAGTCTTTCCGTCTGGCGAAAAGTCCAGGCCAAGTGCGAAGTGCTCGCCGAGCACTTGAATTGTCTCTTCTGTGTTCAGATCCCATAGCGAAATCGTGCGCCCGTCCCAACGCCCAATGGCGATCGTCTTTCCATCAGATGACAAAGCCATAGATGAAGGCCGTCCGACGCGCCATTCGCGCGGCTCGGCAAGCCAATCGTCAGTTTTCCAAACACGCAATACTCCGTCGTGATCAACCGCAATCAACGACTTGCTGTCCGGAGTGAAAGTTACGGCCACGAAGACTCGGCTGCACTCGACCGGAGCACGCAATCTCGCTCGCTTTGAAAGATCCCAGATGTGCAGTTGGCTGCCTCGCGCATTTTGGTTGAACGGTGGCCCGGTCCCTGCAACAAGAAATTGACCATCGGGAGAGACTGCGATCGAAGCTCCAAGCTGATCAGGCGTGGTTGGAGTCTTGAATTGGAGGTCAAGGCGAGAATCCTCGCGGTCGTTGGCGAGATCCCAAATGACCAAGTCCTTGATGTCATCCATTACCAGGAATCGGCCATCCGGTGTGAATGTGGCCGACACACCCAACATCGGCAGACGCCGTGCGGTCATATCAGGAATCGACCACAGCGTTGCTCCATGAGCGCCGTCCGCGATCGCCAGTGACGTGCCATCGGGAGAAAAAGCAACACGGTGCGGACTGGCATCCTTGTTGTCGCCAGCGCCTGGTTCGGCGAAGTCATCAATGTTGTAGGCGTCATCCAACGCGTTCAGTATCCACAGTTTCGCAACTCCAGCCGAGTCCCAAGAAAGGAGTCGCGTCATATCTTGTGAGAAGGCGATCGAAGAGATGCCATACCTGTTTCTGCCTGGCAAGGTCGCCTGTTCGAGATGTGCGTTGAACGATCGGACGAGCTTTGGTCCCAACTCTTCCATTCTCCACAAGTCGATCGTTCCATCTCCTCCGCCGGTCGCCATGATCGTTGAATCGGGGGAAAAGCAAATCGAATGGATGTGCTTGCCGTGTGTGGCGACTTCCAACGCCTGCTCTGGGTCGGAGACTTTTCGTAGATAAACTTCGCCTGTGTAAGTACCGACGGCCATCCACTTTCCGTCGGGAGAAATCGCTGTGCTGCCGACGGGACTGCCGTGCTGCCACTCCAGCGGGTCACGTCCATCTATCAAGGCCGTCACCGCAACGTTCCTGGTTTCGAACCACCACTTTAGAACCGCTTTGCCGTCGGGTGAGATCCGAAGGACGTCCCATTTTTCACCAATCAGGTCAACAGAAAGCGGACCAACGGCTGTGACGTCCGCTTCCTCCAAACTCCAAAGTCGCACCTTTTCTCCGACCTTCCAAACAGCCAACGTCTTACCATCGGCCGAGAACCCGCACTGCTCCCCTGGCAGCTTGGTAATTACCGTCCCCTTAGCAAGATCGATCAGCAGGATCTTTTTGTTTTCCGCCACCGCCGCCCATCTGCCAGCCGGACCAAACCAAGCTTTTCGCGCGTCTCCGGTCCAACGTTTGGCGAACAAGTCACCATTGTCATCCCATTCATGAATTCCAGTCGCGTCGCGGGTAACGAGGCGACCGCTTGCAGATACGGTGGCACCGTGCGTGTCGGTCTTCGTCAATCGTGCGTTTTGATGCAATTGAGTCCACTGATAACGCCATGCGAAGTCTCGTCGGTCCGGTTCTCCCTTTAACGGAATAAGTCCCGTGACGAGTTCATTCACCTGCGTATGGGCACCTGGCTGTCTCCAGAGTTCTTTCGCCAGCTGCATCTTTGAAGTGTATGCCAGTTGTTGGTTTTCTTCGGCCGAGCGTTCAGCCAACTCCTGAGCCGCCTTGGCTTTCTTGCTCTCTGTTCTCGCAAGCCGGCTCTGCTCTCTCGCCGAGAGAAATCCAAGGCTGGTTCCAATCAACCCGACACATAGTGTTGTCAGCAACAACGCCGTCGCAATAACAAAGCCACGATTGCGGCTCACGAACTTCTGTACTTGGTACATCGTCGAAGGAGGCCGTGCCCGGACGACGTCGTTGTTTAGATACCGCCGGATGTCGTCGGCAAAGCTGTTTGCCGTTTCGTAGCGACGGTCACGTTTCTTGTCCAAAGCCTTCATGACGATCCAATCGAGATCACCATGCAACGCTTTTGTTAGTTGGGACGGTTCGGTTCCTCTCTGCTGAGAAATCGTCGCTGCGTCAGCCGTGGTACTTAGGCGTCTGCTGGGCCGTTGTGGATCTTCCTCGCGAATGATTCGCAGCATTTCATCAAAGGCTGCGGAACGGATCCGAGTGGGTTCGAAGGGCGGGACTCCAGCAAGCAGCTCATATAGCACCGCACCAAGTCCGTATATGTCGCTTCGCGTGTCAACTTCCAATTGATTCAATGTCGCCTGTTCGGGACTCATGTAGTCCGGTGTGCCAATCACTTGCCCGAACTGAGTGAACATCGTCTTTTCGGTTAGTTGTTGTCCCACAGCTTTTGCCACGCCAAAGTCGATCACCTTCGGCACGGGTTCTCCGTCGTACGGGCTGACGAGAACGTTCGAGGGCTTGATGTCTCGGTGGATGATGCCTCGCTGATGAGCGTGCTGGATTGCTCGGCAAACGGGGATGAATAGTTCCAGCCGCTGTCGAGGCGTTAGCTGATTCTCGTCGCAGTAGTCCGTAATGCGGCGGCCGTGGATCAGCTCCATCACAAAGTAAGGCCGCCCATCTTCCGTAACGCCTGCGTCATGAGCTTTCGCAATGTTTGGATGATCCATCAACGCAAGCGCTTGACGCTCGGATTCGAATCGAGCGATCACTTGCTTGGAGTCCATACCGGGTTTGACGAGTTTGAGCGCGACCTTCCTCCGCACTGGTTCGAGCTGTTCGGCCATATAGACGACGCCAAAGCCACCTTCGCCGATCTG
>CAYNJG010000245.1:0-10757 GCA_964397295.1 uncultured Pirellulaceae bacterium | reverse complement strand
GCTTTAGCTTGGCTGTCGAATGTGCCGATCTCATAAAAGTACACGCCGTCTGCAGCGGCAGTGAGTTCGCGAAATTCGGGCAGTGTTCTGCCTTCCAAGGAGAGTGTCTGAAGTCGAGTTGCTGTTTGGCCATCGAAACGCCATAAGGCTCTCGTCGATAAGGACGGGTTCGTGATTGGAAATACATTCACACGATCAATCGCCGTGAAATACACCGCTCCACCAAACGCAACGAGTGATTCGGGGCTCGAACCGTATTCACCCTCGAATGCATCTACGGCTAGTCGCGTGCCTTCGGCGGTGCCGTCAGACATCCAGAGCTCCCGGCCATGCACGCCATCATCCGCGACGAAGTACAGTAAATCACCGGCACTCACTAGTTCTTGCGGGTTCGAACTCGCAGTGCCAAGTGCGATGTCGTGCACGAGTTCTGCACTCAAGCCGTCCGTTGACCAAAGTTCGGAACCGTTCACGCCATCGTTGGCGGCGAAATAGAGACGCTCACCGAATGCAGCAAGGTTGTTAGGGTTGCTGCTCTCTGTTTCTTGGCCCGCGTGGATATCTTTGACCAAGTGGACATCTCCCGAAGCATCGATCGTCCACAACTCACGACCAACGTCGGTCGTCGCCGCGAATAAGACATTCGCATTGGGCGTTGCGAGCAGTGAAGTTGGGAACGAACCATTTCGGCCGGCGTGGACGTCTAGTAGCGACGCACTCACTTGGTCGGTTGCCCAGAGTTCAACACCCGCATCGCTTGAAGCACTGAAGTAAGCAACTCCAAGGTGCGCGCCGAGTAGGAATGGGTTCGCTTCAGGAACCGAAGTCATGCGAATCGATCCGCGTTCTGGCGAATACGACCAAACTTGATCACCTGTTTCACCATCATCCGCGATGAAAAAGAGTGCCGATCCCGAATGCAGCAGGCTGTGTGGATTCGAACTTACCTCGCCCGGCGCAATGTCTTCAACGATCACGGTGCCTTCAACGGTTCCGTTTGTTCTTCGGACTTCCACGCCCAATTCATCTTCTGCTACAAACCAAACGTCGCCGTTGCCGTCGACCGTTAGTTCGTGTATCGCTTGCTGACGAGAGAGGCCTTCAAATTGTCCCACTGCAACCGGCGGCGTCGAGCCATCCACTTGCATAGTCCACAGGCTGTAGTCAGAAAACTGAACCGGCGAATCGATATCAATTTCTCGTGTGGCTTCCGTGACGAAGTAGAGGTGATCGCCAGAGCGGACTACCAATTCTGGTTCCGTGCTGAACCTGCCGGGTACGCTGAACGAACGCGTTAGTTGTGGCGTTTCGATGTCGGTGAACCTGACCTCCGTGGTGAAAGTACCGTCTGCGTCACCCGTTGGCGTTGCGACAAAGCTCGCTAATAAACCGTCACGTAGGAACGCGTTTTCGTCGAACGATGTAAGAGCTGCTGCTTGCAGTAGTTCTACGTCGGTGTTTTCGCGGACTAGCCCGTATCCTATGCTTCCTAGTTGCGTGACGTAGTAGTCCAATCCCGTTCCAATGATCCGCTGCTGACTGGGGCCCAGAGATTCTGTTCCTGCCACCGTGCCGTCCGTGATCGCACCCGCGAAGCCAGGGGACAATAGCGAGCCAACTAAAACCTGCCGGTCCGTCACGGCAGTGATTTCGCCGAAAGCGACGGAGAAGGTACCGCCGGACGTGCCGTCTGTTCGCCAGACTTGGGTTGCGCCGTCAGCGGTTTGAGCTTCGAAGAAAAGGAGTCCATTTGCCTCGACTAGATCTGTCGGATGCGAGCTGCCGGGGCCCTCCACAATGTCGCGTACTATAACGGTGCCGGCGCTGGTACCGTCGGTGCGCCAGAGCTCGGTGCCCAATTTGGAATCGGCAACGAAGTAGGTCTGATCTCCAACCAGCACTAGTTCCCGAGGGTTGCTGGAATTCAAGCCGATCTGGTTCACATCCGCGACCAGATTCACTGCGAGCAAGTCTCTGCTTTCCAACGCTTCCAGTTGCGGTCTTTGCCTTGACAAGAAACATAATCGCGTTCGTTTTTTCGTCATCGTCGCTTTGCTGGTTTCGTTGTCGCTTCAGTGTATGATGCTGGTTCGAACACTATGACGGATGGATACGATGCGAATCAAGCTTCGAGCTGAAAAACTTGTGCGACGCGCCTTCTCTCTTGTCGAAATGGTTGCTGTGTTAGGCGTGCTGGCGTTTGCCGTTTCGCTTTTCGCGCCTCTGATTTTGGACGCACGCGATGAAATGCGGCTGACGCAATGCGCAGACAACTTGCGGCGGATAACCTTGGCGTGTAACCAGCACGAACAAGTTTTAGGGTTTTATCCAAGCTCTGGCTGGGGCTGGCTGTGGACAGGCGATCCGGATCGCGGCTTCGGCGAAAGTCAGCCTGGCGGATGGGCTTACGATATGGTTCGGTTTAGTGAGTACTCTGACGAGATCAGCCAAGGAGCGGGATTGGATGACGGTCTTAAAGCACTGGCAATGGTGGCAGCTCACGGTGTTCCAGTCCCGATCTTCAACTGTCCGCAGCGCCGGGAACCGCGTGCATTCCCTGTTCCACGAAACGGAATGCTCGCCCGCAACTTACCAGAATGCGGTGCCAATGCATGTAGCGTTACGCGATTAGACTATCTCGTGAACTCGGGAAGTATGGATGCTGGTGGCATCGTTGGACCTATAGGAAATCGCAATACAAACGAGCTAACGGGTTCTCTAAGGGAATCCAATGGCATCTCGTCTCAGGCGAGCGAAGTCCGATTGTCACAGATCACTGATGGCGTAAGTAAAACGCTTTGCGTGGCCGAGAAGTACCTGAATCCCGACAACTACTTCGATGGCAGCGACGGATCGGATGACAACTCCGCGTTTTCTGGAATTGACCGTGACAATAATGGTTACACCGCTAGTGCTTCGCGCACGGAGGTGCCCCGTCCGATTCCAGCATATCAACCGCGTCGCGACCGCCCGGGACTCGGCCTGATTTCCGCATTCGGCAGCGCACATCAATCGGGCTTCAACGCCGCGAACTGTGATGGGGCTGTGAAGTTTGTCAGCTACAACGTGGACTTTCTGGTGTTCTTTCGTATGGGCGGTCGAAATGATGGGCCCCTAACGGCCTTGTAATAAAGACCGTCTAGCAAATACAGAAATAGCAGCTTCCGAGAAACCTACAGCATCGAAAGGTCGTGATGTTTTCCTTCTCTTTTCACCGTCCACGACAGGCCCGCAAACGCCGGCGAAGTTCCAGCGCGGCTCTAGGCGAGTTGCTCGAGGCCAAGCTACCGCTTACCGGCAACCTCGACGGTTTCATCTTCCACGACACTAATGCCAACGGATTCTTCGACATCGGCGAGTCGGGGCTGTCCGATGTACGCGCACATTTTGACACGAACAACAACGGCATTGTCGACCAGACGGTAACTACCGCGACCGCCACCGGCTTGCCCGTCTCGATTCCTGAGAATGGAACGCGACAGGTTTCGGTTACGGTGCCAGAGACGGGAAGGTACGTCGTGGATGTCGACGTCGATCTCACCATCGACAATTTCTTTGGAGACCCGCTGACTGTCCGACTCGTCGCACCCGACGGAACGAGTGTGACGCTGGCAAGCCGACTCGACAAAGGACTCGACGATGTCACCTTCGACGATTCGGCGATGCCAGAGTTGTCTACAAGGTTTGGTGACCTAGTAGGGACGCAATTCCCGGTCGGCAATCTCTCGGATTTTCAAGGTATTGAGGCAACCGGGCGCTGGACTCTCAGTGCGTCGTTATCCGGCGGATTTGTTGACCGAGATCTTGAGGCTTGGTCACTGAGGATTACGACCACGGACGAGCTTGTTTTCGAAACGGGCAGCGACGGTCAATTTCGACTGAACGACCTTCCTGTTGGCGAAACAGCATTGTCCATCGTGCCTCCTAATGGATTCAGAACGGCCAATGACGAGACAAGGTTCGATGTCGCGGTCAATGATGGTCAGTTAACTGCTATTTCAATTCCGTTGCTGGAGAAGCCGAACATCGTATCGGGTTCGGTCTTTCACGACACCGACGGCAATCGGATCATCGATGAGAGTGAAACCGGACTCGCGGCGTGGACTGTCTTCGTTGACGCGAACGGCAACAACGTTTTGGACGATGGAGAGATTCGTACGGAGACAATCACGGCAGACGACCCGGACACGCCATTCGTGTCAGAAGTCGGGACGTACAGTTTAACGCTTCCGGAGCAAGGTGAATTCGACATTCGTGCGATTCCGCCGGAGGGTGAAGACTGGGTTTCGTATCCGCTGACCGAAGGCGCGGAATTTGAGTTGTACGGCAAGGTGTTCTTTGGCGACTTCGTGCGTGTTCGTTCGACCCAGTCGGTAGTGGCTGTCGGGAATATCCGAGAAAACGTTTCCGAACTGGACTATTCGCTAACCGGCGAACGGTTCTACGCGATCAATTCCAATACGCTGCTCGGCGAATTCGATTTGGAAACTGGGCTATTCCGAAACATAGGCACCTTTGTCACGGATGAAGACGAAGTGGTATCCATGCGAGGTATCTCCGTCCTGCCCAATGGCGAACTTCGTGGCGCGAGTGCGAATGGGCTCTACCGCATCGACAAAACAACAGGGCGCGTTGAACTGATTCATGAAACGGTAGACGAGTTGTTGTTCATCGATTATGGCTTTGATGGCAAGCTCTACGGGCTGGTGGCAGAGTTCGGGCTGTGGGAACTGGACCCGCTAACTGGTGAACGCCTTAGGCAGCTCTCGACAGTCGAATTCGACGGTGGAATTGACGTTAGCCCTGACGGGCAGATCTTCTTCACCCGAAACGGCGGCCTGCTGGCAAGCATTTCCACAGCGGACGGGTCCGTTTTGCAAGATCGAGTGATTTCCCAAACGCTGGCGGACGGAATCGCTTCGATACCCGAAGCAGCTTGGGATAGTATCACCGTCAGCCCAGCCGAACCGGCAACGAACATCAATTTTGCTGGCTACCAAACGTCCGCAATCCGAGGCCGAGTCGAACTGATGGGCGAGGACGGATTGCTTGGCTTGGAAGGCGAAACGGTCTACGTCGATCTAGATCGAAACGGACAATTCAGTCTGAACGAGCCCAGTGTTCAAACATTCGGGGACGATTCGGATACGCCGGAGGATGAAGCAGGCAACTTCGCACTTCTCGATCTACCCGCCGGAACGTATGAAGTCCGGCAAGTGGTTAATCCCACCATGGACCAGGTCTCGCCCAGTGGCAGCAATAGGGTCGAAGCGCTTGCAGGAGAGGTTGCTTCTGGTTTGCTTTTCACCAACCAATTGGGCACCAGTTTTTCTGGTCACGCGTTTTTGGATGCGAATGGCAATGGGACGCAAGACGAAGGTGAGTCCAGTCTCGAAGACATCACGGTCTACATCGACGCCAACGACAACGGCTTGTTCGAAGACCGAGAGTTTTCAAGTGTCACCGGTATGGACGATCTGGACACGGAAGCAAGTGAATTGGGCCGCTTTGAATTTGGTCCGCTTTCTAGTTTGGACTACACCGTTCGTGCGGTAATTCCCGACGGCTGGATTCAGACTATGCCGCAGGACAACCTAAGCGTTACCTTGCCGATCGATCCGCTGACGTCGCTGTCCTTCGGATTAGTTCGTGGCGGTACTGTCTCCGGCTTTGTGTTCTCCGACGTAAATGGCAATGGCGAAAAAGGTTTTTTTGAGCAGCCCGTCGAAGGTGCCACCGTGTTCATCGACCTCAATGAAAATGGCGAACACGATGAGCTCGAACCGACATCCACCAATGGTGAAAACGGATTCCTCTTCGACACACTGGCTGCCGGTGAATACACGATTGCCGTCCTGCCGACGGAAGGTTTCGAAACTCCGGCTGCACGGCAAGTTAGCGTGACGCTCGACACTGACATTGCCAGCTTCGACTTTGCTTCGGAGCAGCAGCTTGGCACCATAACGGGAACCAAGTGGTGGGACGAAAACGAAGACGGTGTGCGCGATGCGGATGAACTGGGGCTGAGCGGATTCACGATCTATGTTGACCTCAATGAGAACGGTCAACTTGACCTTGGCGAGCCATCTGTCGTGACTGCAACCGATGATTTCGCTACGCCGGAAGATGAATCGGGAATGTATCGATTCACCGACCTTCCGTCTGGCACCTACCAGATTCGTGAAATCCAGCAGCCGAACTGGCAACAAACTTTTCCAGCATTAACGAGTCCAACAACTAGCGGGCGACTGTTTACGCTCAACGCCGACATTAATCGCATCGAAGAACGCGATCTCGAAACGGGCGCAGTTATCGACTCACTGCCGTGGCAAGGCGATCTGGATTTCTTCAGTGATTCGCAAGGCGTGGCGTTAGGGCCTCACAGCTTGTTCTACGTATCCGAAATAGATCGGACGCCACACCTGACGGAAATCGACCACAACACGGGTGAAGTCTTGGGGCAGCACGAGTTGCCAAACCGAACTTACCGTGGGGCTGCATATCTCGAGGGAGTTGTTTATCTCATCGATTCGTCCGACGATTTTTACGTTTGGGATCCGACGACCGAAATGTTGTCTTCGTCAATACGCGGCCCTTTCACGAGTGCATCAGGTGGTCTAGCTGCCTCCGCCGACGGATCGTTTTACGTTCGCAGTTCATCCACCGTCGAGGTCTTGGATTCGAACTTCAACGAATTTGATACCATTGTCTTGCCTTTCGAATTCGACGGTATCGAACAGGCTGACGGAATTCTTTACAGTTTTAGCCGTACCAGCATCGGTAGATTCGAAGCTTCAACCGGACGGTTTCTCGATTCGGTTGCAATCACGCCCGACTCTGTGGATGCCATTGCGGTTGGAGCCGAGTTCACACAAGCCGATTTCCACGTCGTTGAAGTCAGTAATGGCGAAACGGAAGCAGGCTTCGACTTTGGAACGCGGCTTCAGCCACGGCTCGACGTTAGCGGCTTCGCATGGCTGGATGAGAATGCGAACGGCGTTCAAGATGAGAGCGAAGCCAACATCGAAGGCGTGCGAATTGAAATCGAGCGTCTTGGTACTGATGAGTCTCCAGTAGTTGTTAACACACTTGGCGACTTGATACAGACTCCGCAAGCCGACGAAACGGGACGCTACACAGCGTCGCTATTGCCTGGTACGTACCGAATTTCGGCCGCGCATCCCGATTTGACGCTAACGAGCCCGTTCAATGGTTCGCCACAAACAGCAGGTTTGATCTACGAGTTAGTAGAAGAAGATGGTGAGCTTCAGATTAACTACACCACATTCGACGGCAATGTCGTGCAGGACATCGAATTGCCCGAACAACCGCAATTCATCGGACCACAAGGCCTGACCGTTACCAATGCGAGCCTTGTCTATGTTGACGGATCGAACGGACGCTCTCCGCGAATCTGGGAGTTTGATCGCACGACAGGGGAAGTGCTTAAATCAGGTCTGCTGGCAGAGCCGATATCGTTGGCGGCGGGACTGGCTAGTTTTGAAGGCTCCATATTCGTTGGCGGAGACTCGAATTCGATCGAGCGTTATTCGCTCGAAAGCCTGGTTCATCAAGAATCTATTGGCGTTGAACTTACTTCAATCAGCGGCATGGTGGCAGACGCGTCCTCGCGATCATTGATCATATCCGGTTTCAGGTTGGGGCAGCCAACGCTCGCACGAGTCGGAGTTGACGACGGTGCGACGACTTACCACAGTCTCGACGCACCCATTGCTGGCGGTCTAGTAATCGTCAGCGGGGAACTCTACGCAGAAGGCGCCGATCCGCAAACACTCCGCCGCTTCGATCTCGATTCTCTTACGTTGCAAGGCACTCGACCGTGGAGCACGCAACCACATGGACTTGCGAGCTTGACGACCGAGCCAAACTCGCACTACATCTTTGTTCCCGAATCCGTTACGAACGATTCCTCCGCAGGGCCCTTTGATTTCGGATTTACTGCGATTGATGCTCCAAGAGAAGACGTTAATGGTGACGGAGAGGTTTCCAGAGCTGACGCCGAACTTATCCGTGATGCTATCCTTGCGAACGAACCCTACAACGAGTTGTTTGACTTGAACGATGACAATGTAGTAGACCGGTTCGATGTCGACTGGATTGCGACTCAGCTAACAGTAGTCGGTTCCGGCGATGTAAACCTCGACGGCGAATCTGGTTTCGCGGACTTCTTAGTCCTCTCTGTGCATTTTGGTCAAGAAGCACTCGGTGGTTGGCTCGATGGTGACATTGATGGAGACGGCTTTGTGACTTTCGCGGACTTTTTGATATTGTCCCGGGGGCCTTTTTAATGGTCAACGCAAAGCGACTCCTCTGTGGTGCACTGTCCGTATTGGCCGTCATCAATAGCGTCAACGCCCAAGCCACGTCCGATTTAGAACCGACTCTGATCGCGCCGGCCAAGTCTATCCAGTCAGGGCTGCTGCTCGAACCGGACTTGGATCTGGATTGGTTCACGAAAGAGAAATTCGCAGAGATGATGCGAACGGTTGGCGAGGAGAAGATCGAAAAAGAATGGACCACGCCAGTCGTGCAGTTGCCTCCGCACTCGCGAGTCGACGCAAAGCGACTAACGGAAGACGAAGTCAAACACTACATGCGAGAAGCAAAGCGTTTGTTTGATGCGGGGGAATCGATACCCGTTTCCGATACGGGACTGATCAGCACGCAGGAAGACGTGATCCGCAAGCCGATGTTGAATCACATAGCCGCATTCGAGAATAAGTCGGTCCGCGTGTTCTTGCTCGTGCAAAAGACGTCCACTGACAAAGAATGGGGTTACTATTCGATCGTGCAAGACCTGACCGTCGAACCCGCACTTGATCACTACGCACACATTGCTGATAAAGGAATCAAGTTCGAGGGCACGAGCTGTTACAAATGTCACTCTTCCGGTCCGCTTGCAATTCATCCGGCTCGGGAGGATCTCGTCCTCGACGCCAAACTCGCGGCAGCACTCAGCCAGTACATCGCCGACGCACCTGTCTCCAAGTTCCACTTTCCCGAAACCTCACCAAAACCAGCAACAGGAAAACCGATGGTTCTCGGTGCATGCACAGCTTGCCATGACGAAGGTGCCGATCGAAACCGTCTGTTTCAAGTTCACTCCCACCGATTCGCATCATGGTCGACTACGGTTACATGCCGCCGGATGAGTCACTTTCGCCAGAGCAGGTCGCTGAGCTAAAAGCTTGGCTTGATGAAAAGACCGCTAAATAGTGTTCAGCCCTTCACTTAAACGGTCTCCGCTTTGTAGCAGAGACTCGTTGTCAGCGTAGGATTCATCATCTCTCGTGAGGAGCAAAGGTCATTGCCGCTTCAATGGTTTCGCTACGCGGATCCAGTCAACATCCAATTGAAATGGTCCTTGTTTCTTGTCCGAGATCGTGAATCCCACTGAATTTACGTTGGCCGCATTCACAGGTCCAGCGTTAGCCACCACGCGACCGAACGAAGTGGCTCGGAACAACGACATGGGTACGCGGTACTCTTGCCACTGATTTGCCGTTGTTTGCATTGTAACGCGGTAGGTGAACGCCATGCGCCGAGAGGGAACGCGAAGATCGAGATTGTATTTCCGACCGTCACCACGAACTCGCAACCACAATTCGTCGTCCTGTTGCAATCCGATTTGCCGACCGCGAGACCGCACTGAAGCAAATCCACCGTTATTTGCCAGCGACAGATTTCCAAAGAACCGCAGTTCGCCTTCGGCCGTAAAACCGTGCTGACCTTGCGACACGCCGCCCATTACATTGTCGTTGACGTTGGACCAACTGCCGCGAAAGGCGGGCTGGTTGCCGTCGAAGATTGTTCGTGCTTCTTGTGCTGAAGCCACGGATACTGATGAGATTGTTGCTAAAGCCATCATGGCTTGATATTTCCAATGCACTGCGAGTCTCCAAAATTGAAAGACGTGATAGGCCGAGGGCACTATAGTATGTTTTTGAACTCTGCCTACCTTAAGGCTTCATTGTCTGCTGCAACGAAGAATCGCGGAATCTGCCACAGTTGGTTCAATATCGACCACTGATTTTCGAATGGGATGCATGGTGCCATTTAAATCAAAGAGCGAAAAACAAGCACGCGGGTGTATGCGATTTTCTATTCGCACGTTGTTGCTATTGATTACTCTCTTGGCAGTGACGCTGGGAGTGTTCGTGCGCCCAGCACTGCGGCATATCCAGGCCATGCAAGTCGTCCGTGACAATGACCGCTCGCTGAGTTATGACCCTGTTCCTCTTACGGACATCGATCAACCAGTTCGCTCTCGACGATACTGGAGACTCGTCGGATGGGTTATGGGCGTAGACGCGATCACCACTCCCAAAGGCTGGGTCGATTTTCGAAGATACCCGCTCTCGCTCGCAGAACTTGAAAAGTTATCGGCCTTAACAACACCTAGGCGGTTAGTCGTAGACAACAGTTATGCGAACGACAAATTCGTGCGACGACTCCGCGACTGGGATTCTTTAGGCACCGTTTCGCTGAGCAATACGGAAGTTACAGACGCGGTATTCGGTGAATTGGCGGAAATTCCCCAACTGAAATTCGTGAAACTGTTGCATACGCAGGTCACCGCAGAGGCTGTGAAACGATTTACGGACAAACATCCCGGTATCGATGTGCAATGGTCCCCGCGTAGTGCGAAGGAAGACGCAGAAACAATTCGTAAGCTTGCGGTCGATGATGACTTCGCGATCGAATTCAGGGGCGAGGTGGTCTTTGTGACCGTTCAG
>CAYNJG010000244.1:0-10765 GCA_964397295.1 uncultured Pirellulaceae bacterium | reverse complement strand
CCAGCAGTGGCACACTTTTCCATGTCGCTCCGAAAACCTGTTGGTTTTATTTAGTCCCGACAACGGTTTGTTCGCCCTATAATGCTCGGTATTGGAAATGCATGTCTGTCGAGTTGCGAATTCCATCCTTGAAGCGATAACTCCATGATTAAAAAGTTCTTTCGAAATCTAACGCTGTCTTCCGAAGAAAGACGCCGAGAACGTGCTCAGAATTCGCTGCACGGACTTGCGAATTCATTGAAAGAGAAGCATCAACAGTTGGCGAAAATTGCGAGACTGATTGCGACTGCGAAACTACAAGTCGATTCGTGCGAGTCGCTTCACAAAGCGGGCGAGAAACAAGGCGTGGATTTTGACGCGTTGGGCGAAGCTGTGTGCGATCAAGCTCGACACAAGATTACAGAGCTTTCAAAGTTCGAGTCAGAGCTCTCGTCGACGTTTGCCATGGCCGAAAAAGGTAAGCTCGATACGCATCTGTCGGACTGGACTCGTTCGATATCTGAATTGCAGTGCGCCTACGGTTCGCTTCGAAGAGCAGCAAGCGAGAAGTTCTCTGACGAATTGGAAAAGCTTACGAATCAGCCCGATACAGCAAAGCCACTCGGCCAAGCCGTCGAAGCGTTGTTGCTTGAGGTGCGTACTGTCGAGCGAATCAGGGCGGAACTAGGCGGTTAGTTCACAGCTAAGCGATAATGTCGTCCAGAATGTAGCCACCGATATCGGTAAGCTGCCGTTGTCGTCCAGCGTGAAGAAAACGTAGTTCGTCATCGTCCAATCCCATCAAATTCAGGATGGTTGCGTGCACGTCACGAATGGGAATCGGTTCGTCGATCGCCTGAAGTGAAAACTCATCCGTCTCGCCCGCCGTTGCGCCGCCTTTCACGTTGCCGCCGGCCATCCACATCGTCAACGAATGGGAGTTGTGTTCGCGTCCTGGCGTTTTTCCAAGTTTGCCATTCACAAACGGAGTGCGTCCCATCTCAGACGCCCACACAACTAGCGTCTCTTCGAGCAAACCACGTTGCTTCAGATCAGCCAGCAGTCCGGCCACCGGTTTGTCCACTTCGCGACAGTGTTTTCGCATTCCGCCTTCGACGTTGCCGTGATCATCCCAACTATCGCGACCAATTTGAACGCCGTGGATGAGCAGACTGTACCGAACGCCCGCTTCCACGAAGCGTCTCGCCATCAAACACTGGCGACCAAAGCCGGCGGTCTCCGACTGATTCATACCGTAGAGCTCTTTGATGTGTTCCGGTTCGTCTTCGATGCTTACTAACTTGGGAGCCGCCGTTTGCATGCGAAACGCCAACTCATACGAACTGATTCGAGCCTCCAGTTCCGTTGACCCGGGCCGCCCAGCAAGGTGTTCGCGATTCAGCGAAGCCAACGCGTCGAACTCTTCACGTTGTTGTTCTGCAGAAATCGTGTTCGGCCGTTGTAGATTGAGAATGGGGCTGCCGGTCGGTCGAAGCAAAGTACCTTGGTAGGCGGCTGGCAAATAACCGTTCGCCCAGACCGCAGCGCCGTTCACGGGCGCGCCGCGCGGATCCTGGATCACCACGTAGCCCGGCATGTCTTGGTTTGCCGATCCAAGTCCATAGTTCACCCACGAGCCAACGGATGGACTGCCAGGAAACTGACTACCGGTTGTGACGTGGAGCGTCGAAGGTCCATGATTTTGGTTGTCCGTTTTGATGCCATGAATGAATGCCATGTCATCAACGTGCTGCGCTAGATTTGGCAAAAGTTCGGAAACGTGGCGTCCGGACTCACCGTATTGCTGAAACGAAAAAGCACTACCTACACAGGCGTGCTCGAAAGATAGACGACCTTGCAGTTCGCCTTTGATCGATGGAATTCGCGAAAGTGGTTTGCCATGGAGCTTATTCAAAACAGGCTTGTACTCGAACGAATCCATCTGGCTCACGCCGCCCTGCATAAACAGGAAAATACAATGCTTCGCCTTTCGAGGAAGGTGCGGTTTCTTCTCCAAAAGGGGACTCGCGAAATCGCTGCGTGCTTCATCGACTAGCATATTGCCCAGTGCAAGCGAGCCAATGCCGTTATAGGCAGTCGACAGAAAGCGGCGTCGGGAATGTGCGTTTTGATTCATAGGGATTCTCATCAATCGATGTAGATGAACTCGTTCGTATTGAAGAGCACTCGGCAGACGCGAACCAGTCCTGCTGCCGGCGTGGGGCTCGCGTTCAAAATGTCGAGCAATCGAGTTGCTTCTGTCTTGTTTGGCTTTCTACCCAGCGATATTTCGAATGCGGTTCGGACTTGTGCACGGTCACCACTTGCCAACCCTCGGACACGTTTAGCAAAGTGTATTGCTTCTTCGTTTACAAAGTCTCCGTTGTACATCGCCAGTGCCTGTAAGGGAGTGACTGACGACCGACGCATGGGCCGAGTCTCTTCGCAAACGAGCGAGTCGAACGTTTGCATCAGTGGCATTGTCAACGTTCGCTGCTGATAGATGTAAACACTTCGTTTACGACCTTCCGGTCCGTACTGCGTATCCCATTTCGAGTTGTCGTACTTCACTGTTTCGGCAACGTCGCCGGGAAGCGGTGGGAAGATCGGCAGGCCAAACTGCTCGGGATTCAGCCGCCCGCTGACCGCTAACACATGGTCACGAACGGCTTCGGCGTCGAGTCGTCTTCGATTGAATCGCGACAGTAAGCGATTGTCGGGGTCAGTCTTGCGTGCTTGTGCATTCGATTGGGAAGAGCTTTGGCGATACGTTGCCGACGTGACGATCAAGCGGTGGATGGATTTTAGGCTCCATTTTTCTTCGACGAACTTCACCGCCAACCAATCCAGAAGTTCTTGGTGCGATGGTCCCGTACTGAGATAGCCAAAGTCGCTGGGTGTGGTTACGATTCCTTGTCCGAAGTGCCAGTGCCACAGACGGTTCACCATGACGCGTGCCGTCATCGGGTTTTCCGGACTCGCAATCCATTTTGCCAACGCCATGCGTCGACTTCGTGTTGGCCAACGTTTGAACGGATCGAGCCGAATGGGCGTAGGATCTTGGTTGCCCGTAATGACGCTTAAGAAGCCTGGCTCCACGACGTCACCCGGGTTGTCGTATTCGCCGCGAAGCATCACGCGTGATACGGGCACACCTGGTTCGTAGGGAGGTCCGTACGAGTGACGTAGTGACATCGCGACAGGTTTTAACCGTTTCAAATGTTGCGGGACGAAACGACTTCGCGACGAAACGAACTCGAATTCTCTTTGTTCTTCGGCAGTGATCCTTGGGTCTTTGTCACGGATGAGTTGTTCGAGTTTGTCTTCATCTGAGGCTGCTGCCGGATTGACGAAAGTAGTTAGGAATTCGCCTCCGCCGCCAATCTCTAACCCATAGCCTTCCTTTTGATGTCGTGCCGAATAGACAACCGCAATCGTGCCTTGCGAGTCGTCGAGGAAAGACGCGTTGCTTGCGTTCCCACTTAAGAAATGAGATTCAAAATCAACGGCGGGGTTCTTTCGTGAGCCCAGTGTTGCAGGTGTCGGTTGCAGTGATTCGTCGTCTTGTTCTAAGGCTACATTGCCAACGCGATCGACCCAGCGTGTGATCTTCTCGCCGTTGGATTCGACGTCCGCAGCATGAAGCCAAAACCGAAGACCTTTTTGAGGTGGCGGTACCGGCAGACCAGCCGCCTTTGTTCCTGATAGATAGTTGGTGCGGAAACTATGGTTTAGCGACTTCCGCTCCGTCTCATCCAGCGGATGATCGTAAATCAGAATCTCCGCGAATTTTCCCTGGTGCTTGCCGTCTTTCGGTTCGCCCGTGCCCGCGGTGTGCTTTCCTAAGCTGATATGTTTGGCGTCTTTCAAAGAGGAAAACCACTTTCCGCGATTCTTTCCGGACAGCGAACCAAGATCCGATGCACCATTCTGTGAGGAAATGTTCCAGCTCTTGCCGTTGGAATCAACGATACCCAGGTAAGGCTGTCCCACTTCGACTGATTCTTTGGCATAGACGTAATCGTTGTTCTGTTGGTCGACGACTTGAATGCCAAAACCGGCTCCCGTTTGTAGGCTTTCGCCCAGGCGTTTCGCGATTTGTTGTTTTAGTGCCGCGAGCTTCTTGTCTGCTTCGGCGGCTTGTTTTTTGAATGCTTCGGCTTGTTTCGAAGCCCAATCGTTTTCGCCTTCGCGATAGAACTTAGCGTTGAGGGATCCGCCGATTTGAAAAATGTCGCCAGGTTCGGGGCGAGGTATCTGCACCGTCGCGAAGAAGGCTTTCATGCGATAAAAGTCTTCCGTCGGAATCTCATCATGTTTGTGGTCATGACACTTTGCACAGCCAACGGTCAAGCCAAGAAAAACGGACCCGACGGTCGATGTCATCTCGCTAAGCATCTCATGACGCGTTTCATCGCCGCGCGGTTCGGTGAATGGGGCGAGACGCAGAAACGTCATTGCGACTGTGTTTTCCGCAGAAGTCCCTGGCAAGTCACCGGCACCCATCACGTCTTTGAACTCGTCGCCAGCAATTTGTTCTTTGATGAATTGGTCGTACGGCTTGTCTCTGTTCAGCGAATCGATGACGTAATCACGGTATCGCCACGCGTGCGGCAAGTCTGGGTCGCCTTCGTATCCTGCCGTATCGGCGTAACGGGCCAGGTCCAGCCAGAATCGAGCCCAGCGTTCACCGTAGCGTGGATCGTCAAGCAGTCGATCGACGAGCTTTTCATACGCGTCTTCGGAGCCGTTATTTAGAAACTGGTCGATTTCGCTAGGGGTCGGCGGAAGTCCAATGAGATCGAAGTAAACTCGACGAAGTAGCGTGCGTTTGGAAACTTCGTCAGCTGGTTTGAGTTCGTTTTCGTTCAGCTTTTCAAGAATAAATCGATCGATGTCATTCCGCGGCCAGTCGGATCGGACCGTGGGCGGAGTCGCTTTTTTCGGTACGTAAAATGGCCACTCTTTTTCGGCGAATGCGCTCGAGCAAAAGCAAAGCACAAACAGCACACACGTTGGGACAAGATTTCTAGTCAACAGATTTGCCCTCCGCATCGAAACCCGTAAATCCATCCGCTGTTCCAAGTTGACTTAGAAACGCCAGCAAATCAATACGTTGATCGGGTGTCAGGGCCGCAGCAATGTTCTCCGGCATGGCACTCCCAACTTCTTGCTGCTCTTCGATATCGTCTTTTCGAACGCGGACTAGCGTTTCGGAATTCAACGGCCGCAAGAGTATCTCCTTCTTGTTTCGGCTCTTTCGCGCGTAGCCCTGCAGTACTTCACCGTTTTCGGTCACGATCTGTTTCAGTGCGTATCCTTCCTTAACGAGCCGCTGCGGCCACATCACTTCTTGCACTAGCCGGTCTTTCGGTAGCGTCGTTCCAACTCCAGAAAGATCGGGACCCGTGAGCCCGCCAACATTGCCCACGCGATGACAAGACGTGCAATTCGCTTCCTTGGAATGAAAAATGTTTGCTCCACGCTTTGCATCGCCCGTATTGATTTTCGCTGCGATGTTGCGGACCAGTTCCTTGCTGTAGTCGGGAAGTCGAAGTTCGATGCCGGCAGCACTTGTTAGTGTGGCTATCAATGCTTCGTCGGTCGTCCCAAACGCATTCAATGCGTTCAGCAACTGCCGAGCGGCAGACTGACTTATCGACTGCGTCGCTAACTGTTCGTTGAGCATTGCGAACCCATTTTTGCGACCGGCGATGGCCGCAACAACTTCAGCAAGCTCTTCGTCGCCAACTGTTTCCGTTGAAAGGATGTCACGCAGAAGCTTTGAACTTGTGTTCATGTCGAGCCGTATTAGCGATGCAACAGCAACGATTCGATTGGGCATCAATTTGTCGCGAGCGATCACTTCTAATTCGTGACGCGACTTCTGGTCAGCGAGTTTGCCTAGTGCTCGTATCGCTGCGAGTGTTGTTTCCGTGTCTTCGCTGCGAGTGAGTACGCGAAGTTCGTCGCCAAGGCGGTGAAGTTTCCACGTTCCGACCAGCGCTATCGCCGACACGCGGGCGGCGGGATCGCTGTGCTGAAGAAGTCTGGATAGTTGCGGTTCGATTCCTGTCGGAGGATCCAATGCACGCGCTCGCTGTGCGATCACGATTTCGCTGAGGAGTTCGCCGGCTCGTTGATTTTGACTGATCGTCTCATCGATCACGAAGCGGAGGTCATCGTCGTTGCCCGCGTGCGTCAATGCGTTCAGGATTGTCAGTTTTGTTTCCGGCGGAGTTTTTTCGGACTTGGCTATCGATCGAATGGTTGCAAGTAGGTCTCGCGAGTTCACTTTTTCGAGTGCCGTAGCGATGCGATTGGATTTGCCTTCGAATGTCAGCTCACCGCGCTGAAACGCTGGAATCCATCGCGACCGCAAATGGTGCAAAGCTTGGGTGAGCGCGTAGTCGATGTCGTAGTCCATTTCGTAGTCAGCAACGATAGTGGCTACTTCGGCCGCATGCGGGCTAGGAATGTGAGCGGCCGCAACGACCGCTTCCATACGAACTTGCGGATGTTCGTCGGCCGCCAACGGTTGCAAGAGCGAAAGTGGATTGGAAATTCGATCGTGCCATCTGCCCACGACACGCGCGGCGTACGCTCTGGCGCGATAGTCTTTTGCTGCGACGAGACGCGCGAGCATCGCTTCATTCACGACTTCGACCGACTCGAGAACACCAATCAACTCAAACAGTAAATGTTCTGATCGGGTTGGCGATTCGTGCATACCATTCAAAAACTCTGCAACGCCATCGGAGACTTCCACCCGGTCACGATTCGCCAAGACGGCTTTAGATTGGTAGCGAATCCAACGCTCGGGTGATTCCAGGTGGGTAAGCAATTGCTTGACCGATACGTTTTTCAATTTTGGTCGCGAGACCGGCTTTGCGTTCTTGTGCGAAATTCGCCAGATTCGACCATGTGTCAGGTCGCGATCGGGAGTGCGAAACGGATCGTCTTGATGGCAGATGATTGAGTTGTACCAATCGCAAATGTAGATCGCGCCGTCGGGACCCGTGCGGATATCAACTGGCCGAAAGTTGCGATGCGTCGAGACAAGTAGTGGCTCTTTCCAGTCAACTTCAAATCCCGATCCATTTGGCTTGGCCGCGAAACGTTTGATTCGCATGCGTTGGAAATCGCAGGTTACAAAATCACCTTGAAAGTCATCGGGAAGATGGCGACTGCCAAGTATGTCGACGCCGCAATAGCCGCCTGGTTCGCCGATGGTTCGCAGACGTTTGCGATGATGAACTGGCATCATTGCTGGCGACAGAAACGATACCCCACCGGCGCCGTCGACCACGAATGTCTGTCCCCAATCGTCAAACGCAATTCCCCAAGGGTTGCCCGGTCCCATGAAGTCGTCGAGAAACGGGTCCAGACGCAATTGATGTGGACGCAATCGCATCACGCCTGCCTGGTAAAGTCCGGAAACTCCCCACGGAGTTTCCACTCGGGATTCGATGCCGTCGCCTTGGTCCATGTAGAGCTCACCGCCAGGACTCCATACGAACGAGTTGATTGCCTGATGCGTATCGCCAACGCCGAAACCGCTCAAGACAACCTTGCGATAGTCGGCTTTGCCATCGCCATCGGTGTCCTTCAAGAAAACTAACTCGGTTTGCTCTCCAACGTACAGTCCGCCGTGTCCTGGTTCGAGGCCCGTGGGAATGTTCAGTCCATCAGCAAAAACTGTAGACTCGTCCGCCACGCCGTCACCATTGCGATCGGTGAGCATAATGATCTTGTCGTTCGGCGTTTCTCCTGGTCGGAGGTGCGGGTAGGCGAGCGTCGAGATGACGAAGAGACGTCCTTCCGCATCCCAACGCATTTGCATTGGATTTAAAACACCCAGTTCTTCCGACGCGAACAAGTTAGCTTCGAATCCATCGGCGAGCTGGAACGTTTTCAACTCTTGCGAGGGAGTTAGTGTCGGTTCGGGTTCCGCTTTGGCGTTCGGCGAAACAGCTATGAAAACGAACAGCGCAGCAAGTAAAACGTGTAGACCGAATCTCATGGCTGGGCCTCCGACTTCACACGTTCGCCTTGCAAATTGCGTGCGAGTCTCCATATTTTCTGCTCGGACTTGGCGATTAAGTTTGGTAGTTGTTTCCATTCTTCACGCAACGTATCGCTGTCACCGGTAGCTTTCCCGAAATTGCGTTCGCCATCGTCACCGTAAAGGCACTTCCAGTTCGCCGGTCTCCAGTAGTTCATCCATAGCTGGTGCTTTTGTGAAATTGCAGTTCGAAGTGCTTCGTCTGAGTTTTCCGTTGGCACATTCAGTTGTGTGGCGATGGCGTTGCTGACGAGTTGGCTCATCGCCGGTCGAATATGCAAGCCGTTGTTGGTCAGCGCGTTTTGCGCGTTGTCTTTGAAATGCCGAAACAGATCCACAAAGTGGCAGTGATGCTTGTCGGCTAGTCGAGACATTTCGAGCACGTAGTTGGCCAGGTCTGGGTTTCGCTGAGACAGATCCGGAAGTAACTCGTTTGTTTTTTCGAATGGAATCGGTGCGACAATGACAACTTGCCGCTCTTCCTGTTTGCAGATCGACAGCATCTGTTCTAGTGCTTCGGCGAATTCGGGAACGGTCGAATCACTGAGCGTTTCATTTTGTCCAAACATGACAAAGACGGTCGTCACTGCGTTTGTGTTTAGCTGCGCGGCCAGGTCGCCGAATTTTGCCTTGCGCCACCGTTCGACAATAGTGCCTTGGCGGAAGACCGTGTCGCCTTCCCATGCAAGATCAACGAAACGCGGTTGAGCGTCGACTGCCAACGTTAGTGTGGCTTCGAGGTAACCCGCGTTTTGCAAATTGACGCAGTTTGTGCCGCCCAGAAATGCGATGACCTGTTTCGACGTTAACTCAAATGGTTCGTTTGCACTCAGTATCGCGGTGCTGAATGCTAGACACAAAAGCGAAACGAAGAATCTTAGGCAGGGCATGTAGAGATTATAAACAAGATTTTTCGGCATCTATGCCAAGGACTTCGCCTTAGGAATCGCTTATTTCAGATATTTTGTTTATTTGCGGAAAGAAACGGAGTTGTCCTGACATTATGTTGTTGAAGAGAAACAGTAGAAAAGTACAGACCGTTACTTTCCTGGAGAAAACACAATGCAAATTCACAAGACACGGCGACTCGCTTTAGAAACATTGGATCAACGGCGAATGTTGAGCGTCAACGCGGAATTGTTTCTGGACATCAACGAAGGTGCTGGCTCGGGTCTGGAGAATTCCTTTGGCTGGGTCGAGTTCGACGGCCACTTCTATTTTCCCGCTGACGATGGAATCAACGGGATGGAACTTTGGCGTTCCGACGGCACCGTTGAAGGCACCGAGATGGTGGCTGACATTAATCAACTAGCCGATCCGAATCCTTTTTCTCAGGCGGATTCGGATGGTTCGTTCCCAACGGGGTTGGTGGTCTACAACGACGAGGTTTATTTTGCCGCGACCGACGAATTGGGTGATGAGCTTTGGAAGACAGACGGCACCGAAGCCGGCACGGTTCGCGTCAGAGACATCTGGGAAGGAGGCGGCAGTTCGTTTCCAACGGCATTGACCGTATTCAACGACAATCTCTACTTCTCTGCGGGAACGGCTGACGACGGCGATGAGCTTTGGCAATCGGATGGAACGGAGGCTGGAACCGTATTGCTTGCTGACATCAGTCCAGGGCAGGTGTCTTCGCTGCCATTCGAGTTCTACGTTTTCAATGATGAACTATTCTTTCAAGCGATTCCAAGCGGTGACTCGGGCCCCGAGCTATTCAAAACCGACGGAACTACCGAGGGAACGACGCTGGTCAGTAACATCAACCCGGTCGCTGATCTGGGATCATTCCCCGAAGCGTTTTTTGAATTCAATGGCGAACTGTATTTTAGCGCAGCCGATGGTGTTACGGCGGACAACAATTTTTCGACACACATTTACACGACGGACGGCACCGAAGCGGGTACCGTAAGGATTGCAGACGAACGCCTTACTTTTAACTTGTTGAACCAACCGAACGTGACCGTGCTCAACGATCACATTTACTTCGGTGGATTTGCAAACGGATTGGCGGAACTTTATCGAACTGACGGAACCGCGGGGAACTCGGAGCGTGTTGTGACCGCTGACGTCGTTAGTGTTCCGGCCGAGTTGGCAGTGGTCAATGGCGAGCTCTTTTTCGCTGGCAATGATGATGACACGGGGCGCCAGCTTTGGAAAACGAATGGCGAAGTCGGCGAGGAAAACAACACGGTTCGGGTTACGGAAATCGACCGTGGTGGATTCGGCTTGTTTCCGTCAGAGCTTAGAGAATTCAATGGCGATCTGATATTCAACGGCCACAACGGAACAGACACGTTTCAGGTCTGGCGGACCGATGGAACCGAAGTAGAACAGCTTACGGACTATACCGAGAACGCGTTGTCGGAGTCATTTAATCTGTTCTTCGAGTTCGGCGACACGTTGTTCTTCCGAGGACCGGGCCAAGAAGAAGGCCTTGAGCTTTGGGCCATCACCAGTGACGCGCCGCCGCTACTTGATGGCGACGTCGATGGAAATGGAGCGGTCGAATTTGCGGACTTCTTGATCTTGTCGACGAATTTTGGAGGACCCGCTGAGAGTCGCGATGAGGGTGATTTAGATGGTGACGGAAACGTAACCTTCGCCGATTTTCTGATTCTTTCGCAGAACTTTGGGAGAAGCGCTGATCTGGCTCTCGCAGATTGGGCCTAAATAGATCCACGCCCAAATCGGAGCAATGTCGTGTGCCACTGCTGGCTT
>CAYNJG010000243.1:0-10774 GCA_964397295.1 uncultured Pirellulaceae bacterium | reverse complement strand
TTCGAAAGTGTGGGGCACTGGCGCTGCACTAATTTTGGCGAGCATTCTCGGGTTCGTTCTTTCCGCATTTGTGTTTAAAACCCAGCCTGTTCAATAGATTGCTCGTGAGAACCAATTGCTGAGGAACACTAATTCGCACTAATCTTCACTAATGAAAACCTGGTCATGGGATTAGTGTTCCCGAAGTACGGCTATCCTGAAATCGTTTCTACGATCAGTTTAGGAGGCACCTCAAGGGGGCTGGTTCCGATTGCCAGCGATACTAAGTTAGCGGCGTAAGTCGGCTTTTGCTTTATCGTTGCAGAAAATTTTGGCGATCGTTTCTCCTTTTTCGATTCGCTGCCCGATTCGAACCAGAAATTCGATGCCTGCCGTATGGTCGAGTGAGTCGGTCATTTACTGCGCCCGCCTCCCATTTCGATTACGGCCAGCCCCACTCGCTCTGCGTCGATCCTACTCACGAATCCTTCGTCGTACGCTTTGACCACATTTTCAGCGCCACGTTCTCGCGGGGCGTCCAGATCCCCCGAATGGTTTTGGATCATCTCGGACAGCTTCGTGAGCGCTTCGCCACTTTGAATCACGCCGTCGATCTTTTTGCGAGCGGCATCCATATCCGGCTGTACCCCCGCGTTCAACAATAGTTGAGCCGCCAGGTGAATGGTCAGCTCGGTCACATCCGCAGGCCCCTCGCCACGAAGCAGATCAACCGATTCGTCGACTTCGCCCCCGTTTCCGATCATATTGCCCAGCGGTTGATTCATGTCGGTGATTACGGCGAAATCCCAGGCAAAACAGCCAAGCTGAAAGCACAAAAATGGTGGGCTCCGCTTTTTCTTGCGGTTCCGTGCGATTTCTAAAGGACTGTGTTCGGTGGTTGCTTTCGGTTTTTCGAGGTGGTAGGCTCTCCTTCACGGCAGGAAGGCTTATATCTGGAAAGGAATCGCTGAGCTTCCATGTTAGTCCTAAGTAGAAAAGTCGGTGAACGCATCCTCTTGGGTGACAACATCCGCATTACTATCGTTCGAGTGTCCGGTGGCGGAGTTCGACTCGGCATCGAAGCACCCTCTGACGTTTCGGTCGTCCGCGAGGAAGTCATAGCTGGTAACGCAGCTATCCCGAGCACTTCAACGACACAAGCTTCACGCGAAGTCTAAGTAACATTGGCCGAGAAACTTACCCTCGCCTACTATTATGTGGACACGGCCCACGCTGTATAGCTGCTTGCAAAAGCCTATAGAATCAGCATCGCATCGCCGTAACTAAAGAATCGGTACTCTTCTTCGACCGCTTCCTGGTACGCTCGCACGATCAGGTCTTTCCCCGCAAACGCCTGGACCAAAACCAGCAGCGAACTCTTGGGTAAATGAAAGTTCGTAACCATTCCACCAATTGCGTGGAACTGATACGGCGGTCGAATAAACAGGTCAGTAACCCCCTCCCAGGCTTGTAGCTCACCAGAACGCGCCGCAGTTTCCAGCGTACGCACGGACGTCGTCCCCACACCGACAATCCGGCCACCAGCCGCCTTGATCTCTTTGAGCTTCTCGCAAGCTGACGATTCTAGCTCACACCATTCGCCATGCATTTGATGATCTTCGATGCGTTCCGTTTTGATCGGTCGAAACGTCCCGACACCAACGTGCAGCGTCGCCTTAACGATAGAAACCCCCATCGATGATAACTCCGCCAACAGCGACTCGGTAAAGTGCAAGCCCGCAGTTGGTGCTGCAACCGAACCAAGCTCTTCGGCGAATACGGTTTGATAGTTTTCATGATCGCTGAACAACGCTTCGCCCTTGCGAATGTAATTCGGAAGCGGCACACGCCCGATGCGCCCCAGAAGATCGAACGTTGGCTCCTCACTTTCGTGTTTGACGACCCACATACCGCCATCAAGTTTCACCACCATCGTCAGCCAACCAGCATCTCGCCCACCGCGATCAACGAGCCCAATACGTTCCCCTTCGAATAACTTCCCGCGCGTCTTGCACAGAATCTTCCAAGCGTCGCCTTCATCTTTTTCTAAGAACAGGCCTTGCCAGCGTCCGCCCGTCGACTCTCGATAGCCGACCAATTTCGCTGGAATCACCTGCGTGTTGTTGAGAACCAACGCATCGCCAGCTTGAAGAAAGTTTGGCAAGTCGCGAAAGTGAAAATGCTCCAGCGAATCATTCGCGCGATTCACAACCAACAGCCTCGAGTCTGCACGGTGTGCTACGGGCTCTTGTGCAATGAGTTCCTCTGGCAGTTCGTAGTCGTAGTCTTCAATGTTGGACATGCGGTACTATCATTTCACACGAGCTCGATACTTTGTTCATCGTGGTTTTATCTGACCTAACAAGCGTAGAGCTTGAACAAGACTTGGCCAATGCCACTGTCTGATAGCACACGCGTAGCTCGTGGCCCTTGTTCGCATTACGGGAAACCTGATGCTACAATGTTGGCCTAAACTGGCTGTAAATCTTCAGGGAAACCCCGTCGCGTCGGCGGGATCTGGGAGCATCATCATGGACCGCAGACGATTCATTCAAACCAGCGCATCGGTTGCTGCCGCAACTGCAACGGCAACGAAACTAGCGGGTGCCGAAACGCAAAAGTCCAAACGACGCGTGGGGCTTATTGGTTCAGGATGGTACGGCAAGTGCGACCTACTACGGTTGCTTCAAGTCGAACCAGAAACGGAAGTCGTCTCGCTTTGCGATGTCGATAGCAAGATGCTCGAAGAAGCCGGGCAGATCGTGGCTGGCCGGCAAAAGTCCAAGAAAGTTCCAAAGCTTTACAAAGACTACCGAAAGATGTTGCAAGACCAACATCACGACATCGTCCTCATTGCTACGCCTGACCATTGGCATGCGTTACCAATGATCGAAGCATGCAAAGCCGGCGCCGACTTGTATTGCCAGAAACCAATCAGCGTTGACGTCGTCGAAGGTCAGGCGATGCTGAATGCGGCTCGAAAGTACGAGCGTGTCGTTCAAGTCGGCATGCAGCGTCGCAGTACGCCTCACTTGATTGATGCCAAAAACAAAATCATCGATACGGGAAAGCTTGGCAAAATTGGTCTGTCAGAAGTCTACTGCTATTACCATATGCGTTCACGAGAAAACCCGCCCGAAATCTCCGTTCCCGACCACTTCGACTACGACATGTGGACAGGTCCCGCACCAATGCTGCCGTACACCAAGCTCACCCATCCACGTCGTTGGCGAGTCTTCATGGAATACAGCAACGGAATCATGGGCGACATGTGCGTGCATATGCTCGACACAGTCCGATGGATGTGCGAGTTGAAATGGCCTCGTACCATTTCGTCGACCGGCGGAATCTTGGTAGACAAAGAAGCTCGATCGAATACGCCCGACACACAATCGGCCACGTTTGACTTCGAAGAATTCCCCGTCGTGTGGCAGCATCGCAGTTACGGTCGAGCGAACGACACGGACTATCCGTGGGGCGCGACTATCTACGGCGATAAAGGCACGCTGAAACTGAGCGTCAACAAATACGAGTTCTTCGAAGGCAACAGTAAGACTCCTACAATGAAGCAAGATTTCTTGGACGAGCTGGACCTTTATACGGAAGACAAAACAGAGAAGGATCTGGAAAAACATGTGGCACCAGCGATCCGCGGGCACATGAATGATTTGCTCGCCAACATTGAGTCACGCGGACGCCCCGTCGCCGACATCGAAGAGGGCCATATTTCTGCGGCCAGTTGCATACTTGCCAACATGTCGATGAAGCTGAAACGTTCCCTAACGTGGGATCCAGTGAAGCACCAAGTCGTTGGCGACGATGAGGCGAACAAACTTCTGGCGCGCCCTTATCGTCAACCTTGGGTCCATCCCGACCCAAACAACGTTTAGTCGTATGCTCGCTCGAAGAATCTGATGAAGCTCTTTTACACGGACCGATTCGAGCTTCCGCTGCCCGACGATCATACGTTCCCGATGACCAAGTATCGGCTGCTGCGTGAACGTATTGCGCTGGCCGATTGGGCAAAATCATGCGAACTGTTGGTTCCCAGCGCGGCGACAGACCAGCAACTCTGCCTCGCGCATGACGCAGACTATATCCAGCGTGTCACGAGCGGACAAATAAGCGATAAAGAGATTCGACGCGTTGGCTTCCCTTGGTCACCCGAGTTGGTCGAACGTTCACGACGCTCCACTGGCGCTACGATTGCGGCTGCAATTGTGGCAACGAAAGAAAAGAGCATCAGCGCGAACCTGGCAGGAGGTACGCATCATGCATTCCGCGACCGCGGCGAAGGCTACTGCGTTTTCAATGACGTTGCCGTTGCGGCACGCATACTGCAAACCGAACATGGCTTGCGACAGATACTTGTCATCGATTGCGATGTCCATCAAGGCAACGGGACAGCCCAGATCTTCGCGGACGACGATACTGTGACGACGTTTTCTATCCACGGGAAACGAAACTATCCACTTCGCAAGACAACAAGCGACCTGGATATTGCGATCGAAACCAATGCGAGCGATGACGAATACCTCGAGCAACTCGAACGCGCGGTTGCCGGACTTCTGCGGAACACACCGGATTTCGTGTTCTACGTTGCCGGCGCCGACCCTTACGAGCATGATCGCCTTGGACGTTTAGCCTTGACGAAAAACGGCCTGCGTCAGCGAGATGAACTAGTGATGCTGCGTTGCCGCGAACGAGGAATCCCAATCGCGATCTCGATGGCAGGCGGTTACGCCGAAAACGTGGACGACATTGTGGATATACACGTGAACACAATTCGAGTAGCCGCGGGATTCGTCGGTTAGTAGCTATCCTCCACCTCGCTGACGAACGCCGGCCTCCCAGAACGCTTCGTCTACCACTTTCTTGCCGTCTTCATCGAATACACGAAAGCGCCCATGACGTTTGCCATCCTGGTAGGTTCCTTCGCCGATTAGCTTGCCAGCCTCATTCCAAGACTTTGCCTCGCCGTGCAATTCCCCTTCGTTGTATGTGAGAAGATTCAATAGCGTTCCATCCGATTGAAAGTCTTCCCACGGTCCGTGCCGGTCACCGTTTTTGTAACCGCGTCGCCAAACCATCGTCTTGCCGTCTTCTCGAAAGGCCACCCACACGCCCTCGGCTAAGCCATTTTTGTATTTTTCGATCCATTCCAACGAACCGTCCTTGCGGAACTTTTGCCAGTCGCCGTGCTGTACATCTTTAACGTACATGCCTTGCTTACGAAGCGTGCCGTTCTGGTCCCAGAACTTCCAGTCGCCGACCTTCTTCCCGTAGTCGTAGCTCCCCGACTTTAGTCTTTTCCCTGACGCGAAAAATTCTTCGTAGCGACCGTGCTGAACCACCGACGTCGGGCCGAACACTTTCCCTTGAAAAGCTTTATGCGTTTTGCCGTTGGCGTGTTTCATCACGACATTCCGAACGGGCGCATCGAGCACATGCTGCGGAAACTCTTCTTCCTCCAAAGACAACGAAGCTGCGGCAAGCGGGTCGCTCGATTCAGTTGCGTCGGAACTTTCCTCATCGCTAATGAGCGAGTCAATCAGCTCATCGACTGAAGCTTCTTTAGGCTCTGACGCCGAAGTGTCCGGGACCGCTTCGACAACCAATTCATCTGCCCCGCCGCACCCGACAACCAGCACCAAGAATGCTCCCCAGAGTATAGATGTCGCAAAAAACTTTGTTCGCATACTCGCTCACTGAGATCCACAAAGAATCTTAAATCTGTTATCAAACATTATCGCACGGATTCGACCAAACGTCCACGAATAGCCAGCCCATATCAAGCCATAGCGACTAGTCCATGAGTCAACCTCAACGCTGCGGAGCAATTGCCGTCATCCTTCGTAAAGACGGCAACGTTTTAGCTATCGAACGTTCATCGACCGTACGCGCGCCGGGTAGATTATGCTTTCCCGGCGGTGGAATTGAAGAAGGCGAGTCCGAAGCAGAGGCTGTACAACGTGAACTTCAAGAAGAACTCGCACTAGAGATCGAACCCATCCGGCGACTTTGGCAAAGCACAACACAATCTGGCGTGTTATTGCACTGGTGGCTCGCCACTACCAGCGGCACGCCCACTGCCAATCCTGACGAAGTAGCTCGATGGTTTTGGATATCCTTCGATGAATTGGCACGTCATCCTAAGACGCTACGCTCGAACCGCGAATTCATTCGAGCAGTAAAGACCGGCGAAATCGTTATCACTGACGACGCGTAGGTTGTATTTCGCAAGTTGACGTTCACATTAAGCGGCATTTAACGGTTCCCAGGTTTCGCATGCGTCGCCCTGACCTATCTTCCTAGACGCACAAGTTCTGTCTGCATCGTCACCAGCGTGCGCGCACGCGAGAGATGACTCACGCCATCTCCGCTTAGAGAGTATCGCTAGATTTCAGCCCACCACGATGATGAACGACGAATCTCCAATAGCGGCAAACCGACTTAATCGTTTCGTTTGGATCTTGACGATCTGCGGAGGCGCGTCCGCGATTTTCGGTTGCTTCCAGTTGATGTCATCGCACCTCGGCGTTGCAACGCTATCGTTTGCAGAAGCTGCGATCATTGGCTCGCTGCTGACCTGTCGCAAAAAAGTCGGGCAGCGGACCATCGTCACTTGGTTTTTACTCTCCGCTACCGTGGTCGTCACCGCGATGAGTTGCTTGACCGGATTCAGCCGGTCATACGTCCCGATGTTTTTCTGCGTAATCGTAATGCTGGCCGCATACCAACTTGGCCCAAGGGCAACCTGGACCTGGGGCGCGATCTCCTTATCATGCATCGTTTTCATCAACTTGCTTTCGCTCTCCAACACCCTGCCAACGCCATCCTTTACCCACTTGGAACACTTCGTCGCCCAACTCGCCCTGGTTGGGATGACGATCGTCCTATCTTCGTTTGCGGAACGCTCCGCTGAAAGTTACGCGGAAGAACTGCGGTACGTCACGGATGAACTGCGCGCCGGCACACACAAACTCAATATACTTTTAGGCATGGACTCACTTACCAAGCTTCCTAACCGAATGCAATTTCACAAGGACGCAGACCGAGCATTGCAGCGAGCGAAAAAGCATGGTTCACGAGTCGCTGTTCTGCTGATCGACTTGGACGGCTTCAAACAAATCAACGACCGTCTCGGGCATGCTGCCGGCGACAATGTTTTGCGAGAAGTTGCGGTTCGGCTAACAGACGCGGTTCAGACCAGTGAAGCTCATATCGCGAGACTTGGTGGAGATGAATTCACGGTGTTGCTGGAAGACTTGCCCGATGATTTCGCTGCGGTACTCACCGGCGGAAAGATTGTCCGCTCTATCTCTCGCGACTATCGCCTTAAGGGACGCGACATAAAACTCGGTGCCAGCGTGGGCGTTGCGACTTTCCCCAAAGACGGCGAATCGCTCGACGACTTAATTTCATTCGCCGATGCTGCCATGTACTCGGCAAAGGCAAATCACCTCGGCGTGCAACGGTACATCCCCAGCATGACGGAAGAGACTCGACGTATTCAAAAACTTCTCTCCCGACTTGACGGTGCCATCAACCGCGACGAATTCAACCTGGTCTACCAACCGCAAGTAAACATTCGCAGCGGACGGATAGTGGGTATGGAAGCACTACTACGATGGCAAAACGCTGAGGAGACCGTTTCACCTGCTGAATTCATTTCTCACCTTGAAGACTCGGGAAGCATCATCGAAGTCGGACGCTGGGTCTTAGAGCAGTCTTGCCGACAGGCGAAAAAGTGGGCGGAGAACAATACTCCCGTGCGCATTTCAGTCAACGTAAGTTCAGTTCAGTTCGGAACTTCAGGACTTATGGATGATGTCTGGAACGCCATTGAAGTCACAAAACTTGACCCCGCTCTTCTTGACCTGGAGCTAACCGAAACAGTCTTCCTCGACGAGCCGAAGCAAGCGATCGCCAATATCGAATTCCTACAGGAAACTGGTGTGTCGATTAGCATCGACGATTTTGGAACCGGTTATTCTTCACTAGCCTACTTGAAGGCAATCCCTATCAATCGCTTGAAGATCGATCGATCGTTCATCAAAGACATTCCGCACCAAGACGATGGGATGATCGCAGAAACGGTGATCAACCTGGCTCACAACCTTGGCATGAGCGTTTTGGCAGAAGGCGTCGATTCGGTGCCACAACTGGAATTCTTGCGTCATCGCAAATGCGACGAGTACCAAGGCTATCTCTTCAGTCGCCCCATATCGGGAGCCGAAGCCAGCGAATTGTTATTGTCCACAAAGACCTCCAATTCTTACGACAGCGAACTCGCAAATTCGTAACAGCAGCCAGCCAGTTCATCGCATCGGATATCTCGCCGACGCTGCTTGATCATCGCCATTGGCACATCTTACCTGAGTAACACGAACGATTATTCATACCCAATCGTGCGAAGCTTTAGCGACTCTCGGAATCAAGACAGGCGACCCGCAGTTCTTTTCGAAGAATAAACCCTCACAAATTTGCACGCAGACCGAAAGCAGTGCATGCTTAACTGGTTGCTGCACGAGTTGCGCGATTTGTGTGTGTTTGCGCATGGATCACGACTCTGTAGCCAAGGAATTCCTTTGTAGCTGGCAGGACGCCCATCGCACAAATCGCGAGCGTCTTGGGTCTCTGCCCGCCGCGATAAAAATTCGCTTGCGAATAAAATCAAGGTTCAGATCTAGGAGGAACCTAAATGTTACGAAAAATGATTAGCGTACACCTGTTTGCTGCGGTTGTCTGCTTTGCAGCAGCTGACTTTGCAACGGCCGGATGCGGTTCTTGCGGTGGCAATTGTGGTGGTGCATGTGGTGCGGTTTCCGGTTGTCCCGGTGGCTGCGGCGGTAGCTGTGGTGGAGCTGGTTGCATTAGCAATCTGCTCGGTAAGTTTCATGGTGGTGGCCAGGATGTCGGCGGTCCGTGCATGACCTGTGACAACATCTGGGATGACTACTGTGCTTCGAAAAAACAGTGTCTTCCACAAGCCAAATATCCATTCCAAAACCACTCGGGCTGTGGCCTTTGCCGTGGTGGCGGATGTGGGGCGTGTGCTGGCGGCGTTGGCATCTACGGCCAATGTGGCGCCGGTGGATGTGGTGGCGGTGGCTTGCTTGGTAAGCTATTCAAGCACAAGGGTCACGGCCATGGATGTGCAGACGGCGGTTGCCTAACCGGCGGATGTGCAAGTGGTGATTGTGGCACTGGTGGTTGTGCAGATGGCGGTTGCGACGCGGGGGTAGCTATTTCAGCTCCTGTCGCGCCTATCTACTCGACGGCGCCGGTTGCTGTTGAAGCAGCACCGATGCAAACCATGCAACCGATGCAGCATGCGTATCCTGTTGAGCAGCCGGCTCCACAGTATCATCAACCCATGACACCAGTCAGCGCTCCTATGGATGTGCCAGCTGCGGCACCAACATTGGCTCCAAGCGAGGCGGTACCACCGACTCCAACGGCGTTGCCAAGTGTCACTGACCAAAGTCAACAGGGCAAACGTGGAAGTTTCGATTGGCTACAACAAGCATTGCAAATGAACTAGCAGGCTTGTTGTTTTAAGGACCAGATGGAAAGGGAGAAGACTTGTCTTCTCCCTTTTTTCGTAAAGTGACGCCGAAACCGAACGGCACCATCTTCGCTTGTACAAAGTATCCTGACAGCGACATGGTCAACTTTGCGCTCGCTTTGGTAACCTTTACGGGCGAAGCCATCTTTTGCGATTAGTCCTCTGGAACCAGCTGACAGCACCCTCGCTAGCGGCTTGAGATGAAAGAATCGAATAGATTCGAACGAAATCGATGACGATACCACAAGTACAGAGCCGGGAGGGCGAGATGCGTCTCGCGTATCTCGTTTCAGGATGGAGGTCATGGTACGACGACGGAGCGACGTGCCATGACCTTTTTATATTATTATTTCACTATGCGCACCTGGGCCTATCTCTCGGAAAAACGGCACCTCACTCAATTTGCTGAGCCCGGGTTCTGTCCTATTTGTCCCAGAATGGTCATTTCCGCTGCGGAAAAAGAAACCGTGACCGTTTTGCTTCTGTCCTGATTTTGTTCGGCGTGTCCCACAGGAGCGAGTTCGCAATTCTACGCGCAGAGGTCGGAATCACCGACTGCAGTTGAGCACATTCGCAGACGAAGTCGGATTGTCCAACCGACCGCGCTCAGAAATCACTTGATCTTCCGAGGTCGTCGCCACCGATGTCACGGCTTGATTGACTTGCCTGCTTCGTGAGAAGCCCAAAAAAAGTCTGTAACGTTCTCTCTTTTCCTCGTCAGTGTCGGTTAGAGCGCTGAAATTGCCGGAATTGTAACCCGCAAGGTGCTTTGGCATGCAGCAAAGTCAAAGCTCCATGCCCATCGGACACGGCAGTTCGCCAAAACAACAAACCTGAGAGGAACGAAAGAATGTCTTACATCCACCAGAATCGGCCCACCTTAAATGCTGGTGCCTACGTGCGCTGGACCCTTTGCGCGATCTTGATGACAGCAGCCGAAATGCCACTCCACGCCGTTGAAATCAACTCAGTGGAAGCGACGTACGATCTCGAAAACGAAGGGCTGGAATTGTTTTTTGATTTCGCGGATACGAGTGACTCAACGACACCCAGCGGATTGATACAGATGGGAATTGACTTCGATCTGAGGCTTTTCGGATCGAAAGTCGATGGCCCCTTTCGTACCCCCGTAGAATTCCAGGGGCCGTTTGGATCCTCGGTGTCGGAAGCTTCGGATGATACGTTGGTCGTAGAGTTTCCAGAGCCACTACTAGGGGCGCAAAC
>CAYNJG010000242.1:0-10813 GCA_964397295.1 uncultured Pirellulaceae bacterium | reverse complement strand
GTGCAAAGCGAGTCATTTTCCTATTCATGCACGGAGGCCCTTCGCACGTTGACACGTTTGATTACAAACCTCTCTTGCAACGAGACCACGGAAAGCCGCTACCCTTCGACAAGCCTCGTGTACAGTTTGCCAAAACCGGCAACTTACTAAAAAGCCCTTGGAAGTTCCGTCAGTACGGCGAAAGTGGTGCCTGGGTCAGCGACTTGTTTCCACATGTGGCCCGTCACGTAGACGACTTAACGTTCGTCAAATCGATGCATGGCTCGAACGAAGCTCACGGCGGAGCGATGCTGAAGGTTCATACCGGCAGCGATACCTTTGTGCGTCCCAGCATGGGGTCTTGGATTAGCTACGGGTTAGGAACCGAAAACGACAACCTTCCTAGCTTTGTGACGATCCGTCCAACGTTGGGGCACGGAGGAGTAAAGAACTTCGGTTCGGCTTTCCTTCCCGCCCAACATCAGGCGACCAGAATCGGCACCAGCAAGGGCAAGATGAAAGACGCGGTGATTGAGAATCTTTCTAATCCTCTTCTGAAGAAAGCTGCGTTACGCGAACAGATGGACCTTGCGCAAACTTTGAACCGATTGCACCTGGAACGCTCCGGCACCGATCAACAACTGGAGTCCCGTATCGAATCAATGGAACTCGCGTTCCGCATGCAAACCGACGCGCCTGAGGTCATGGACTTGTCGAAAGAATCGATTGAAACACATCGACTGTACGGCATCGACCAGCCGCAGACCGAGCAGTTCGGCCGCGAGTGCTTACTGGCCCGTCGTCTTAGCGAAGCAGGAGTTCGATTCGTGCAGGCCAGTTATCGTTATTGGGATCAGCACTCCCAACTGCGAGAAATGCACGGACAGTTAGCAGGGGAAGTAGACAAGCCGATTTCCGGCTTACTACAAGACCTCAAGTCCCGTGGACTACTCGACGAGACGCTGGTCATTTGGGGCGCAGAGTTCGGCAGAACGCCAACGGCTCAAGGAAAGGACGGTCGAGACCACAATCCGCATGCGTTCACGTATTGGTTCGCCGGCGGCGGCGTGAAAAAGGGATTCACTTACGGCTCCAGCGACGACTACGGCTACTATGCCTCCGAAGACAAGATGCATGTTCATGACTTCCACGCCACCGTGCTCCATCTTATGGGCATCGATCACCAGCGGCTGACCTATCGCTATGGGGGCCGCGACTTCCGCTTAACCGATGTTCACGGTCGCGTGGCACACGAAATCATGGTTTGAACCGTGTGCTTCTAGTGAGTTTCTTCCTTCCTTTGCTCCAGCCAACGTCAACGCTTTACGATTCGACTACGATGGAGGAAACAGTAGTCAATCACGATCTGACTGAGGTAGCTTCTCAGTATCCACCTAAAGGAAGAACATGAAGCGACGTATCATTGTGAGTACCAGTAATTCCGTCGCTTGGCTGATACTGTTTTCTTCGTGCCTAACACAAACGAGTGGCCAAGACAGCAACTGGTGGCAAACAACACGTGTCGTGCCAACAGAGTATTACGCGTTAAAGACTGACTTGCCTCGAGAGCAGGCTCTTGAGCTTGCCAAACACATGGATGCGACTTGCGAGAGCTATGTACAGACGTTTTCAAAACTACCAGTTCGAGTGAAGCGCCCAGCCACACTCGGCTTGTTTCTTTTTGAAGAACAAGATGACTACGTGGGTACGCTGCGAAGGCATTTTCGCACCAATGCAACGGGCTCTTGGGGAATGTGTATTACGCGAGGAAAAACAATATCGTTGGCTGGGTACCGCGGCAAACATTCTACTGAAGAGATGAAGCCTCTATTACAACATGAAGGTTTTCATCAATTCGCGTCCATGCTCTTTCCTGACATGCCGAAATGGGCTGGTGAAGGCATGGCCGAAGTCTTCGAGCGTGGAGTCATCGTTGGTGGAAGCTTGGTATTGGGAGATATCCCGCGCGCCGACCGCGATGCGTTATCAAAGGCGATCTCACAGCAAAAGACACTCAATGTCGGACAACTTTTGCGAATTGAACCGAAGCTTTGGAACCAACACGTCGTTAGCGGCAACGCACGTATTCAATATCTACAAGCTTGGAGTTTGGTGCAGTACTTTCTGTTTGCAGAAAATGGACGGCATCGGCAGAAATTCCTTGGATTCCTGGTGCAACTGAATTCCAACACGGATTGGGAAGAGGCGTTTGTTTCGACCTTCGGATGGGTTGATCTTCGGCAGCTTCAGAAAGGTTGGCTCACTTACTGTGAGCAAATGCAAACTACAGATTTGCGACAAAGCGTTCGGGAGGTAGAGTACCTCGCGGCCGGAATGAAACACCTTAGGTCGATTAACGTCTTTCCGTCGAACGCTACCGAGCTAAAGGCCGCTTTATCAGATGCAGATTTTCAGCATACGTCAGATCTTTACGATAAGTCAGTCTCGCTTTCGCCAACGCTAGACATCCTTGCCAATGTCGAACCTTCTTCAAACGCAGCCGAGCCTGAAGAACAGATTGATCTTATCTTCAGAGACAGCCGAGGGCGGAAACCCAGTGCCAGCTATCAGCGGCGAAAGTCTCCCGCTCCGCTAGGCATTCGCACACAGGGACTGCAACCGCAGGATCTTGAAATCTCATGGGTCCGGCGCGGAAAAACTTACTCCTACCGTATCGGTCCAGCTCGACCATCGAATAGGTAAGCAAATCGGACCAGTCGATAACTATCTCCGCCTTCAGAGGAGGCAGTAGGGCAGGGGAGTATCAGCATACCTGCCGGAGAATTCGGAAATGAAGAAGGGTTCGATCCAAATTTCCCAATGACACGTCCAGGGGAACTTCTGTCCATCGTCGGTTTTGACGGGTGGTTGGCCAGAAGACTTCCAGTCAAGTTGCGTTCGGTAAGAATTCGAGTTCCATGTAGGCTCCGCTCGCATTGTCGTCTGTGACAAACTGCGGAATCCCATTGATCACGTCGACGGAGTCGCGATGCGTGTGTCCTGCAAAGATCCCCAGTAGATTCGGCGCAGTGAAGACTTCACGATGAAAATCGAAAGTCGACTGCGTGTGCCCCGACTCTGGCCAGCGAGGACGACGTTCTAGCTCGTGGTTGCGATCCGACTTTGCATTCCATTCTGGATGGCCGCATCCGAAACCCATTGGCCTGCCGGGCGCGAAAAGCGGAATATGAACCGTCAGCACCAGTGGCTTGCCGGTTTTGACTTGCGAGCGAAAGAAGTTTAGCTGTTCCGGAAGAATCTGATAGTGCGAATTGTCGATCGCCAGAAAGCGGATGTCTCCAACGTCGTAGTAGGACATGAGTGGATGATTTCCTTGATAGAGCGGCTTCAACCGCTTGTCGATCCACGTCTCGCGAAGCTCATTCAATGTTCCCGGCATTCCCTCGTAGTGCCAGTCATGATTCCCGGCCACGTAAAGGTAACGCAGTTTGGAGTCTTCTAGTTTCTCGCCAACCCAGTCGATGGCTGCTTCCGATGGAAAACTAAAGATGTCTCCGACGAGTGCCAGTAGATCGACGTTCGTCTCGTGTGCCCGTTCGAGTACCCGAACAAAACTCTCTTCCGGGTTTGTGGCTTCACCGGATCGGAAATGTTCCGTCTTATTGTACGCTCCAGCCATACGGCCACTGAATTTCTGGTACGACTTGCCTCGATCGTCGTCTTTGAACAAGTGCGTGTCGGCGGCTACTAATACTCGAACGGTCTTGTTAACGGCGCCTGAGTAGAAACGCACTCGGTTTCCATCCACAGCAAACGAGCCACGCGGACTTTTGGCGTCTGCCGGAGCGCCGAACGCGTCCGTCGCTGCGAGCCCCAAAGGAATGCAAACGGCTGTTGCCCCGGATCGCAAGAAGGAGCGTCGATACATAACATGCCTCACGTGTGTCGGATCGGAATGAATGAAGTGGTGCCCAGGGCCCCGAAGTCTTTCCCTCTTCTGCATCTGAATTGAACGTCATTCTACCACGTCTAAACTCACCAATGTCATTGAAACAAGGTGCCGTATTTGCATCGTTCGTGGTTGGCTTGCTTCTTGGCCAAGGGTCCTTGAGACATCGCTTCTCGCTTCAGATTATTCGTTCAAATTGGCGAGGTCGAACATGCGATTTGCTTCGAGTCGAATCGCTTTGTATTCGGGGTCGGAACCCCGTCGGTCAAGACGCCGTGCCAAGAAACGGGATTGCATAGCAGAAGTGGTGTCACCAAGTTGCAAGTGGCACATTGCCATGAGCTCGTAATCTTGCGTCTTCTTCTCTTCAATTTGTGCGGCGGCCGCCAACGTGACTTCGAATGCACCGCGTCGATACTCGGCGATCGCTTTTGTGCGAGTGAATTCGTCGTTTGGAAAGGTGGCGATTGCCTGATCCAGCATTTCCTGCTCGACCGGGACCAGTGGATAGATATCGGTGTCGATCACACGGGCTCGAATATGCGTATTGATCGCCTGGGCCCACGCCATGGTGATGTTCGGAGCCGTACCTTCATTTGCGAGTTGAAATGTGGGGCATTGCCGAACGATTTCAGGGAGGTAGGCGAAGCTGTCTGCCGAGGTCGCCTTTAACATGCTCACAGCGGTTTGCATCTCGATCTGAGCTTCAGTCGAATCCGGCGCAACCCGGAGCTGTCGCGTTCGCTGGACAATCGCAGCGAACCAATTCTGGTTTTCCCGCGCAGCTCTGGCCTGTCGAGCATGCCACGCGGCGTTAGGGTGTCTTGCTGTGTTCGAGCTAGAAGTGGCAAGCTCCGTTTCCCATACCGCAACCCCTTCGATATGTGCAGCGGCGAATCGATTGCCGGCATGGCTCCAACGCACGTCATTGGAACTGCCTTCGACATCGTATCTGCAGAGTTGCACTCCGTCCGTATCCCAAAGCCGGACCGTCGAATCTCCACTCGCGGTTAGAATGCGTTTGCCATCGGGGCTGATTTGTATCCCACGGATTTGACCACCGTGACCCAAAAGTTCTGCTGTCAATTCGCCAGTTGCCAGATCCCAAATCCGCCCAGTGTCGGAGGCTGTCAGTAGTTTGGTTCCATCTGGACTGATGCTGATTGCGTGTACTCGATCTGGATGAGCGTTCCACTGCCGGATTTCGATACCTTGCTTGATGTCCCAGACGATGATTGTGCCGACGCGATCAACTGTTGCCAGATATTTACCTTGAGGGCCAATCGCAACACCGGTAACGTCTTTCTTGTGCCCTTCGAGGATGTGAATGATGGCTGGGTGTTGCGGTAACGCTTCGGTTTTCGATCCGCTCAATCGACGCTCGGACAGTTGAGTCAGCTTCGACACGTCTAGGACTTTGGCGTATTCCTCGTCGGCAATCGCGATAATCTTACCGTCGTGACTGAAAGCCATGTCGGCAATGTTGTCTTCGCCGCGGTCGAATGACCCGAGCGGTTCGCCCGTTGCACGATTCCACAATTGGATTTTGCCTTCGTTGCTACAAGCCGCGACGACGTTACCATCGGGGCTAAACGTCGCCAAATTGGTCCGCCGCTCGTCCCAGAGGAAACGACGCGTTTCTTCCATCGTTGTGGCATTCCATAAGGCAATTCCGCTATAGCTGTTGGATAAGATCTCGCTGTCGTCACTACTAAATCGCAGTTGCCGCACTCTGTCTTTGTGGCCCCGAAAGGTGTTTCGCGACGAAGTTGAGCGGACGTCCCATAGTTTAATTTTGCCTTGGCTGGCCGAAACGATTCGGTAACCGTCCGCGGATATATCCGCATCGTTGAGTTCGCCAGCGTGTCCTCGAAAAAGACCAATTTCCACGCCTGTATCGACGTTCCAACTGCGAAGTGTGGTGTCAATTCCAGCAGTAAGTAATCGCGCGCCGTCTGGGAAGAACTTGAGTGCTGTGACGCCCTGAACATGACCTCTAAGGAGGAACTGTAACCTGGGAGTGTCAGTGCCGTCGTCGACAAAGATGCGAATGATCCCATTGCGACCGGCGACGGCGAGTTTCTGCCCATCTGGGCTATACGCAGCATGCGACAACGAGCCCATTTCATCTTCCAAGTTGGCACGCCGTATCTCGCCCAGCGGTCTACCATCCTCCACTGCCCAGAATCGAATAGCACCATCCGATCCAACCGTGACGATACGAGATTCGTCTGGATGGAAGCAGACGCTGTTTGCGTCATTAGTATGTCCGTTCCTGGTCCAGATCGTTTTGCCTGTCGCTGTGGAATGAAGTGATATGCGTCCCTTTTCGTTGACGGATGCAATGGTCTGGTTGTCAGGACTAAATTGAATGCAGTTTACTTCCGTCTTTTTGTTGAGGTCCAAAAGCTGGAGCTCACCGGACGCAAATTGCCAAACACCGATCTGTCCTTGGTTGTCGCTTGCAGCAAAGAGTCGACCGTCTGGGCTCAATGCAAGTCGGTTGAATTCTCCGAAGTCGGTCGGGATCGTCGCCACGGCCTGTCCGGAGTTGGCATCAGTGAGCAGGATGGAAGATTCCTTGCCTGCAGAGATGATCGTGTTGCTGTCACGAGAGAAACAGACGGCGTTGACCTCATGCTCGTGATGGTCGAACGTCATGTAGCCGCCTTGAAAATGTCGTTTCGCTAAACGCCATTCAATGTCTCGATGTTGAATTGGAATCAGGTCTAGGAATCGGTGCGCGTCGACGGCTCGATTTTCCTCCCATCTGGACCACGCGAGGAAGTAGTTTGACCGGGCCAGAGTAGCCTCTGCTTTCAATTTGGCGTCGGTTGCTTCCTCGGCCGACGTTTCTGCGATATTGGCGATCGATCGAAATTCGAACGCGGCGTATGTCGAAGCAATCAACGCTGCTAAGATTCCGACAGCTAAGGCGACCAGTAAGCCAGCGATAGCGCGATTCCGCCGAGCCCAGATTATGGTTCGTTCGAGCGGACCAACTTGTCTTGCTTGGATCGGTTTTCCATCGAGGAAATTCGCCAAGTCATCGGCAAGCTGACGCGCCGTTGGGTAGCGACGTTGCGGATCCTTTTGGATCGCTCTTGATATGATCACTTCCAGATCGCGTGGTATGCGACGCTCAATGGATCTTAAAGATGTCGGTTCCGTGTCGCGTATCTGATTGAGTAGCGACAGTTGGTCGATCGAATTGAGTGCGGGCCGTAGTGCTAGGAGTTCATACAGTGTCATTCCAAGCGAGTAGACGTCACTGCGGACATCGCACTTGTTCTTAAATCGCTCCGGAGCCATATAACGCAGCGTTCCTACGAATGCACCCGTCTGGGTGAGGTCGCTGTCTTTCGTTTTTACCAAGCCAAAGTCGGCTACCCAGATTTGCCCATTGGTGTCGAGCAAGAGGTTCGCAGGCTTGATGTCTCGGTGGATAACGCCTTGGTCGTGAGCGAATTCAAGGGCTCTTGCGACGTCGTTGCCGATCTGGGCAACTGAGCGGCAATAGTTTGGGTAGTTGAATCTGGTGGCTTGGTTTGCCGTTGGAGCAGCAGAGCGGCCTAGCGATTCCGCCGGTATCAGTTTGAGGGTGGATGTTTTGTCTCGCGCGACGCCGGTCGTTGAATCAGAATTTCGCCCGGAACTTTGACCGGTCACGAGCCAGTTCGCAAGACTCTCTTCGACGGATGAACCTACTGCTGAACGCCGGTTGAGGATCTCATTCACCGCTCGGGTAACGCGGTCGAGTCCGCAACCGTCGATGTACTGCATCGCATAGTAGACAACTCCCTGTGCTTCGCCGACGTCGAAGACCGGAACGATCCCAGGGTGATGCAGTTTCGATGCCGTGCGTGCTTCGTGAAGAAAACGCTGCCGCTCGCGATCCGACTGCCCCCCACTGGAAATCATGGTCTTTAACGCAACTCGACGGCCGAGCGAAATCTGCTCAGCCTCGCAGACGATTCCCATTGCCCCGCGACCTAGTTCGCGAATAATGCGATAGTCGTCGATACCTGGTAGCTGCGTTGGCTGCGGGGGCTTGGGCTGTTGCGATTTAGGCGACTCCTTCTTCAGACTCGTAACCAGTTGTAGCGCTTCAATGAAATCGCGAAGTTGATCGGCGTTTGCTGGATGCTCGGCTACGAAGTCGGAGATCGATACGTGTTCGCCTTGGCGTCTTCGAGTCAGAAACTCGTCCGCAAGTTGTTCTACTTTATGTAGCTGCTCGTCTTTATTTAGCTGCTCGTCACTCAACCCATTCGCCCCAAGAGTTGGATCCAGCTCACGCTTGAAACCCGGGTATCTCTTCTAATTGCTTCTTTAGCCTTGTCATAGCACGTACGAATCGACTACTCGCTCCCGTCTGTGAAATGCCGAGTGCTTCGGCAGCCTCCCGGTTGGTTAGCTCTTCAAAGCAGCGCATGGTGATAATCTCGTGGTCGACCGATTCCATCGACTCCAGAGTCTGTTGCAGCGTAGAGAACATCTCCTGTCGCATCAGTCTGTTTTCAGCTGATCCGAAGACGGCTAATAGATGTTCTGCGAGGTAAATCGAAGATGCGGCCGTTCGATGCTGGGGCGTTTCTCGTCGGACATCTCGTCCACCTGCTTCAAGATGTTGGCGGTGAGTAACCAGTACACGTTCGGCTGTGACCATCCGCATCCACACAAACATCGACATCGTCGCGTGGTCATCGTCCAGCTTTCTTCGGACTTTGGGGAGCTTTCGTGCCAGTTCAATAAAGGCTTCTTGCAGGACATCGGAAGGATCGACTCGCCCCTTAAGTCGATTGTCCAACCTCGCGTCAACGATACGACGCAATCGTGGCCGAAAGCAAGAGAACAGTTCAGCGAGCGCTGCCTGATCGCCTGCCCATGCATTCAGTTCCAGTAATTGCGAAGTGTTGCTGCCAGATGAGTCCATTGAAGCCGGTAATTGTTCAGCAAATTGAAGTCGTCTAAATAAAACCCATCGTAGTCAAACGCCAAGCTTGAGGCGAGACATATGTGAGGCATGGCTTTGTGCGCGACTCGGGTGACATGTTTGAGATTTTCAATCGCCAACGTCGATGGACAAAAACGTTAGCCATGAAGGCGATAAGGATTGCACAAGTTTCGTTAGGACGAGGAAAAACTTTGGGGAAAATTTGAGAAGACTGCGGAGAGCCATGCTTCTTGCGCAGTTACTACTCACTGGCAAGTTACCGACATGTCAAAGGATCAGCGTTGGGGCCAGGACCAAGTTTCGAAAACCTCACGTTTGGCGCAAGCTCGTTTGTTTGCAAGCAAACCATTCTGCTTTCAAACGTAAACCGCTCTGGCTAGTCGCACCGCGTTAGCTATAAGGCGCGGGCGCACGCCTAACAGCAGATAAGTGAACTTCTTGTGAATCCCAGTACATTCCATTTCATATCAGGTCTACCTCGATCTGGATCGACGCTGACAGCTGCCTTGCTTCGGCAGAACCCACGCTTTCACGCTGGTATGTCCAGCCCAGTTGCCGGACTGTTCGAAGGTGTGATCGGGCAGGTTTCAGCCGGATCTGAATTGTCCACGATGGTGAATCAAGAGCAACGCGCTCGCATCCTTCGCGGTCTTTTTGACAGCTACTACGCCGACCATGACCAACCTGTAATCTTCGATACAAATCGTTCTTGGACGGCTCAACTTCCGGCGCTAATGCGATTGTTCCCCGAAGCCAAACTTATCTGCACAGTCCGCAATGTTGCATGGGTGATGGATTCCCTTGAACGTCAGTTTCGAGACAACGCTTTTGAGAATACTCGGCTCTTTAACAACCCAGGTGAACGTTCGACCGTTTTCACACGAGTTGAAGCCCTGGCGGGAGCCAATCGTTTAGTCGGCTATCCGTGGCATGCTCTTCGCGAAGCCTGTTACGGCGAGTTCGCAGAACGATTGGTATTGGTTGACTACGACTTGCTGACCGCTCGTCCAGCTGACGTGATGAAGTTGCTCTACGAGTTTCTTGGCGAAGAGCCATTCGAACACGACTTCGACAAGGTTGAGTACGACGCTCCGGAATTCGACGCACAGTTAGGGCTCGATGGATTGCATCGCGTGCACAAGAAAGTCGAACCGCGACCTCGTGAGACCATTCTTCCGCCAGACCTATTCGAACGCTATGCGCAGCTTTCTTTCTGGCAGGGGCTCCCCAATTCAGCGGCCTACCGCATCGTTGTCGAGCAATCAGTAGAGCAGCACCACTCGATGCCCGAACCCAAGCAACAAATAGATTCCGCTGAGTTGGCCGAGGTTCAATCATGAGCAAGCGGTCTTCATTCACGAGCCCTGCCTACTTCGCGCCACGAGATCGATACGGATGTCGCGTTTCGATTGCGAGGACTCTCTTCATCCTCCTTCCAAATTACATGGACATAAAGAACCAACTATGTTGAATCGACAACGAAAGAAGAGACGTTCCACGAGAAGGAAATCGATGCCTGGAACAAACCGACGCGACTCGAATCAACGCCTGACGGGTATCGAGCCCCTTGAGCAACGACAGTTACTCGCGGTGGTGCCAGTTGACCATTTTTTAAACGATGTTGTGGACGGAGATACGTCGTCGATCACGCAGTTGCAAATGTTTCCGGGGCCGAGCGGGATAACGTTGCGCGAGGCGATCATCGCGGCCAACAACACCCCTGGCGACGACACGATTCAAGTGCTCCGTCCGAATGAAACGTTCAATCTTCTGCTGGGGGCGTTGCCGACGATCACTGAAGGTCTAACGATTGAGGGTAACGGCCTAACCGTCGACGCACGACGGATATCGCGAGCGATCAATGTGGCTGACGCCAGTGGAAGCTCGAACGATGTGGATGTGACGCTAAAAGATCTAACGCTGACGCGCGGTAAGACGACTCTCGACAACACGTCGCATGATGATCA
>CAYNJG010000241.1:0-10840 GCA_964397295.1 uncultured Pirellulaceae bacterium | reverse complement strand
CGAAGTCTTTCACGACCGCGTACAAGTGATCCGACTGCATAACGGAGAACGCAGGGAATACGTACAGATGATCGTCTCCGGCCGTGTCGAAGACATGCGCGGTGTCATTACCACCGCGACCGAATGCGTCGACGCGGTCCCATCCGATGGTTCGCATCTTCATGTTCTCGCCTTGCAAGACTTCGAAGGTGTCGAACGTTAGGTATTGGTCATCGCCCTGTGTACCGTACATCGCTGCGTAGTCATTTCCGTGGCGGCCATAGGAATCAACACGTTCGAATCCAAGCATCTGCATCACTTGCGTTGGCGTGGTTAATGTTGAGTCTTGTGGAATCGCTTGCAATTCGTCGTCTCCGTTCGAGCCGTAGATTTGCGTGTAGTCGTCGCCACCTTGACCGTCGAAGATTACGGTATCGAACGAATACGTGTGGACTTCGTAAGCATCGCTGGTGAGCGTGCCTTTGGCATCCAGTACGTTTCCGACGTCATCCAGGTCCGTTCCAATGACGCGAACCGTATCATTGCCATCAGCCGCTCCGATGTGGAAGGTGTCAATCACCGTGGCATCGAATTCGAATGTGTAGCCAGCAATGGACAATAGGTGTGTTTGAGCACCGAGGATAAGTTCGATGTCATCGTCGCCAGCGGTTCCCGCGGCGATCACGACGTTGTCGGACATGTCTAGCGTGATCGGCAGATTAACGTCGTCACCGAAAGCAAGATCGAAATCGAAGTTCGCATCCTCGCCGCGAAGTCGGGCAAAGTATCGTTGACCTTCGCTTACGACCCAAGTACCACCGGCGTCACCTTCCTGAGCAGGGTTCAGCAGGTTCATGTTCTCGTCGAAGATATCCACATCGATCGCTTCCGCGTCGATCAGGATTGCCTGGACGGCTCCCGCAGTGGATGCCTCGAACGGAACCCACAAGCCTTGCGTGCCACTGCCGGTTGAATCCAAGTTGGACCAGTAGTCGTCTGGCGTGGATGAAAGGAACGAAGCCTTCGAGATGAACTCAGGGCGAAGACCGAGTTCGCCGAAGTCGTAGTCCGTACCGTCATCCGAACCAGGTGCAAGGCTGAACGAGATGGTATCGTTACCAGCATTTCCACCCAGTGAGCCGGCCGCATCATCGCCGTCGATGAACTGCGGTGGCTGAACTTGTGTCAAGGTGTAATCACCGGGCAAGATGTCTTCGAACGTGTAGTTACCATCGGCGTCGGTGAACACCGAGATGTTGACGGGATTGCCAGCGATGTCCGTACCCATAAGGATGATCTCAACACCGAGGATGCCAGATTCGCCCGGATCGTAGACCCCGTTACCGTTGGCATCTGAAAAGACAGTACCAGAGACGTCAGCTCCCACTGCCAAGATCGTGGGATCATCAGGCTCACCGCTGCCATCTATATCGTCGTCTGTCGGATCGGATGGATCATCCGAGAGCTCGGCGAGCGTTCCGCCACCACTAAGAGCAGTAGCCCCACCTTCTGCCGAGTTCGCAAGGAAACCGTTGGTGAAGATCGCGGTTGGGCTGCCGGCATCAACGTCCACCGTGATCTGAACAGTGACATATTGGCCAGGCTCAAGCAGGTTGGTATTCAAACCGCTGTTGTCGAAGATCTCGGAGTCGGTCGTTCCGCCGTCGAAGCCCGGATTGATCTCCGGTGGATCCGCGGCTGTCGAATCCGTGATCGTTGGCGTTCCGATAATCCCGGCGAAGGCTCCACCCCATTGTGCGGCCAGGTCTTCCAGCAGCGAGAGGTTCGCGAGTCGATCGTTACCATCGTTGATCAGCGTCAATTCGAAAGTGGCTTCCACGTTATCGGGCGTAACGCTGGAAGGTAGAGGCCCAGCAATCAATTCCTTCTCGACCGAAATGCTCGGAATGATCAATGCCGTCGGATCGTCTGGCTCGCCATCGTCATCGGATGCATCACTACGAACTCCGTCGTCGTTGGTGGCGTCGGTGGGATCGTCCGAGGTATCGCTGATCGGGTTGCCAGCGGGATCCGTCGCGGTGACCTCGGCTCGGTTTTCGAGATCCGTGTTTCCGTCGCCCGTAATCCCGTCGTAAATCGCTGTTGGTGAATCCGGATCGATCTCGACGGTGATCTGTACGGTGACCGTTTGACCTGGCTCCAACTGGCTGGCTGCCGTACCGAACAGATTCGCATCTGCCCCACCGTCGTAGGTCGTACTGGCCGTCGGAGGTGTCGTTGCGGTCGAAGCCGTGACTACCGGTGAGCCGACGACGCTGACGAAGGCGCCGCCAAACTGGCTGGCCAAGTCTTCCGCTAACGCCAAGTTCGTGAGCGTGAGTTGGCCATTGTTCTCGGTGACAAACTCGTAGACCACGTCGAAGTTGCCCAGGGTGCCGCTCGCTGCAGGAACCGGAGCTCCGACGATTTCTTTTTCTAACGAGATACGTGGCAACAGGAACTCGGCCACGTCGTGGTCATCTTCGTCACCTGGAGTCACCTCGCTGAGATCGCCGTCACCGTCTGGATCGTAGTTCGGATCGGTCTGGTCGATCACGTCATCGTCGTTCGTGCCGTCTGGAGTCGAGTCCACATCGACGGCGAACGGATCAGGGGCATTGGTTGGATCGTTGTCCGAATCAAAGCTCGAGATCTCCGCTGCGTTCTCGAAGGGCGAAGCATTCGGATCGGTGATGTCGTACACGATGGGGAATATGACCGAATCGGCTGGCGCGATCGGGCCAGCAATCGTAAATAGTCCCGCATTTTCCGAGACACCTGTCAGACCTTCCGCAGCCCACAACGCCGTGGTTGCGGCCGCGTCGAAAGTCAGACCTGCAGGTGGGTATTCGGTTACGTCTACCAAGTACACGTCTGCATCGCCTTGATTCGAAACGGTAATATCGAAGGTCGCATGCCAGGGGCTGGCTGAGATATCCAGGCCTGGATCACGGAGTGTCTTGACCAATTCGAGGTCATAGTTGGGGATGCCGGCAACGTCGTGATCGTCTTCGTCACCATTGATAGGATCAGATCCGGTTCCGTCACCATCGATCTCGCCATCGCCCGCAACACCGGGGCCGGCTGGCTGGGCATCGTCCGCTTGATCGTCATCGGGCGTCGAGTCAACGTCCAGTAGCGGACCGGATTGGTTGTTGGGATTCGTTGGATCTGAATCGCCGTTCGATGGATCACCATCGGAATCGAAGTAAGAGATTTCTGCCCAGTTTACTATCGAACCGTCCGAATCCTCGATCATCAACGTGACCGGGATCGTCACGGAACCGCCTGTGGCCAAGACGCCATCGACGGAAACCACAGGCTTCGCTGGATCGCTAATGTCCCAAGTGTACGGCAAGCTGGCGGATCCGCCCGTATTGCCAGCCGGGTTATCGGCCGCAGCGAATGTGAACACGTTCGTGTCGATGTACTCGGTTACATCAAAGTCTTCGACTTGAGTAGCCTGATTCGTGACTTCCAGCAGGAAGTCGATCGTGGTCGAACCTTCGGTGATAAAGTCCGGACCGGGAGTCCAGGCTGGATCGATGGTCTTTTCCAACGCTAAGTCGAACTCAAACGTCAGCTCGGCGACATCATGATCGTCTTCATCGCCTGGAGTGAGTTCGTTGAGATCACCATCGCCGTCTGGGTCGTAATTCGGATCGGTCTGATCGATCACGTCATCGTCGTTCGTGCCGTCCGGATTCGAGTCGACATCCATCGCGAATGGATCCGGCGCGTTATTGGGGTCACTATCGGAGTCGAATGCGGAGATTTCGGCAGCGTTCTCAAACGGGGTGGCGGCTGGGTCCGTGATGTCGAATACCACAGGGAACGTCGCGGAACCGGCTGGTGCGATCGGTCCAGCGATCGTGAACACGCCACTGGTCTCTGTCAAACCCGTCAGACCTTCGCTTGCCCACAGTGCCATCGTGGCAGCTGCGTCGAGCGCGAGACCCGCTGGTGGATACTCTGTCACGTCTATTAGGAACACGTCGTCCGTGCCTTGGTTCGACACGGTGATGTCAAATGTTGCGTGCCAAGGAGAAGCCATGGTATCAAGCCCTGGATCTCGCAGAACTTTGACAAGCTCCAGGTCATAGATCGGAATCGAGATGCCATCATGGTTATCCTCGTCGCCACCATTCAAGCCGTTGCTGTCGATGTCATCATCGACCATGTCGCCGGCTTCACCTGGTCCATTACCATTAATGCCGTCGGTGTTCGAATCCTCGTCGGCGATCGTGCCATCGCTGGCATCACCATTGGTTGGATCGGTGTCGTTGTCGAAGTTCGAGATCTCCGCTACGTTCGATAGCGGAGCGACAGCTCCATATCCTTCTGCAGGTCGCAATGTGATTGGTACCACAAGCGTTTCACCAAACGAGAACTGATCGGTGGCGACGTCAGGCGCGAGCGTGGCCACTGGGTTCAATGGGTCGGTGTTATCCCATGTGAAAGAATATCCAGCGGCGGCAGTCGAAGTTGCATCCACCGCGCCGTCAGGATTGAGCGATGGAATGAACGGTTCCCACATCGCTGCGTCGATGTAATCGGTCAAATCGACCGTAGCGACTGGAGAGGCCTGATTCGTGACCGTCAGCAACATCGTCACCGAACCATTCGGTAGCAATGGTGTGTCGATCGATTCGATGGTCTTCGTCAGCGCTAGATCGTAAGGAGTCACAACTTCGACGTCGTGATCATCTTCATCCCCTGGTGTTGACTCGTTCAGGTTGCCATCACCGTCCGGATCGTTGTTTTGCTGATTGTGATCGATGACATCGTCGTCGTTCGTATCGTCCGGAGTCGAATCTACATCGACAGCAAATGGATCCGGCGCGTTGTTGGGATCACTATCGGAATCGAACGCTGAAATCTCGGCTGCGTTCTCAAACGGTGCCTGCGACAAGTCCATCTCGTACACAACCGTGATTGTCTCGGATGCACCCGGAGCGATCGGGCCGTCGATCGTGAACGTCGGGTTCGCGTCGGTGAATCCAGCAGCAGTCGAGGTCGCCGACACATAGGTCAGCCCAGGAGCACCATAGTCGGTTACATCAACCAGGTACGCGTCTTCGGTACCTTGGTTCGAGACCGTGATGTCATAAGACACGGTTGGTGGCGTGGCCGAGTAATCGAACGTCGGTGTGCCCGCGGTTTTGATTAGCTCCAGGTCATAGATCGGAATGACGACGCCGTCATGATCGTCTTCGTCTCCACCCGCTGTGCCGTCCTCGCCCGTTTCGTCATCGACCATATCGACACCTTCGCCCGGACCGTTGCCGTTGTCGCCGTCTGGATTGGAGTCGATGTCGGCGATCGTTCCATCGGAAGCGTCACCGTTGGTTGGATCAGTGTCGTTGTCGAAGTTTGAAATCTCCGCCAAGTTGCTCAGCGGGGCAACATCACCAAAGTTGGCGACAGGTTGCAACGTGATTTCGATTACCACGGTTTCGCCAAACTGCAATTGATCCGTCCCTACGTCAGGCGTGATCTGTGCCACCGGGTTTAGTGGATCGGTGGCATCCCACGTGTAAGAGAAGCCAGCGGCAGCCGTCGATGTCGCATCGATCGCGCCGCCTGGATTCAACGCGGGATCGAACGGTTGCCACATCGTCGCATCGATATAGTCCGTGATATCAACTGTGCTAACTGGGGCAGCCTGATTCTCGATCGTCAACAACATTGTCACCGAACCATCCGGCGACAACGGTGCGTTCACCGTGCCGATCGTTTTGGTCAACGACAAGTCATAAGGAGCCGCGATTGCGATATCGTGATCGTCCTCATCGCCTGGCGTCTCCTCGTGTAAGTTCCCATCGGCGTCGGGGTCGTAATTCGGATCCGTCTGATCAATGAGGTCGTCATCATTCGTGTCGTCGGGCGTCGAGTCGATATCGACCGCAAACGGATCTGGAGCATTGTTCGGATCGCTATCGGAATCGAACGCGGAGATTTCGGCAGCGTTCTCAAACGGTGCCTGCGACAAGTCCGTCATCTCGTAGACAACAGGAATCGACAGACTCGCTCCGCCCGCCAGTGATTCAATCGTGAACACTGGGTTCGCGTCTACCACACCGGTCAACCCAGCAGCAGTCCAAGCGGCTGCCGTCGCAGCGGGATCATAAGTGACCCCGGCAGGTGGATACTCGGTGATGTCAACAAAGTACACGTCCGTGGTGGCCTGGTTCGTGACGGTCAACTCATACGAAACAGTCGGAGGTGACGCAGTGAAATCGAAGGACGGCGTACCTAGCGTCTTCACCAACTCCAAGTCGTAGATGGGCAGTTCGACCCCATCCTGATCATCTTCGGCAGGATCGTTGCTGTCATAGCCGTCCGGGTTGGAGTCCAAATCGGAGATGGTGCCGTCGGAGGCATCGCCATTGGTTGGATCAGTGTCGTTGTCGAAGTTCGAAATCTCCGCCACATTGCTTAGCGGAGAGATACCGGTAAGGTCCGCGACCGGTTGCAGCGTAATTTCGATCACGACCGTTTCGCCGAATTGCAATTGATCGGTCCCGACGTCAGGCGTGATCTGTGCCACTGGGTTCAGCGGATCGGTGGCATCCCACGTGTAGGAGAAGCCAGCGGCCGCCGTCGATGTTGCATCGATCGCGCCGCCTGGATTCAATGCCGTATCGAACGGTTGCCACATCGTCGCATCGATGTAGTCCGTGATGTCCACCGTACTAACGGCAGCGGCCTCGTTTTCGACCGTCAACAACATCGTCACCGAACCATTCGGAGACAACGGTGTGTTGACCGAGCCGATCGTTTTGGTCAACGTCAAATCGTAAGGAGCCACAACCTCAATGTCGTGATCATCTTCATCACCGGCGATTGGCTCATTCAGATCTCCGTCACCATCTGGGTCGTTGTTCTGCATGTCGTGATCGATTACATCGTCATCGTTTATGGCGTCCGTATTCGAATCAACATCAACCGCGAGGGGGTTGGCAGGATTGTTTGGATCGTCGTCATCGTCGAACGCAGAGACTTCGGCAGCGTTTACAAACGGTGCCTGAGAAATATCTGTCACATCGAACACGAGTGGGAACGTTGCGCTCGCCCCTGGAGCAATCGGTCCCTCAATCGTGAACGTCGGCGACGCATCGGTCACATCGGTGACGGCTTCCGTACTCCACAAAGCAGCCGTTGCTGCAGCGTCATACGTGAGCCCAGGTGGCGCGTATTCGGTGACATCGACAAAGAACACGTCGCTGGTGCCCTGGTTTGATACGGTGATATCGAAAGTCGTCTCCCACGGTGTCAGGGCTGTGTCCACCAAGGGCGAACGAACCGTTTTAATCAGCTCAACGTCATAGACCGGGAAGAGAGCTCCGTCATGGTCGTCCTCGTCGCCACCGGCCGTGCCATCTTCGCCGGTTTCGTTATTCACCATATCGGCATCCGGGTCTTCGCCTGGCCCATTGCCGTTCTCATCGTCAGGGATGGAGTCCAAGTCGGAGATGGTTCCGTCAGAGGCATCGCCATTGGTCGGATCGGTATCGTTATCGAAGTTGGAGATCTCCGCCACGTTTAGCAACGGGGCGACATCGCCAAAGTTATCGACAGGTTGCAACGTGATTGGAATGACGATGGTTTCGCCAAATACGAACTGGTCCGTGGAGACATCTGGGGTGACGGAGGCAACCGGATTGAATGGATCGGTTGAGTCCCAGGTGAAGGAGAACCCGGCGGCTGCGGTCGATGACGCATCCGCTGCGCCACCCGGATTCAACGCCGGATCAAATGGTTTCCACATCGTGGCATCGACGTAATCTGTAATATCAACCGTCGATACTGGTGCAGCCTGATTCTCGATCGTCAGAAACATCACCACCGAACCGTCCGGTGACAACGGTGTGTTGACGGATTCGATCGTTTTGACCAACGACAGATCATAAGGTGCCGCCACTTCAATGTCGTGGTCATCTTCGTCGCCAGGCGTCTCCTCATTCAGATTGCCATCGCCATCGGGATCGTTGTTCTGAGTGTCGTGGTCTATGACGTCGTCGCTGTTCGTGTCGTCGGGCGTCGAATCCACATCAAATGCGAACGGATCCGGCGCGTTATTCGGATCACTATCGGAATCGAATGACGAAATCTCGGCAGCGTTCTCAAACGGAGCTTGCAACAAATCCATCTCATACACGACTGTGATGGTCTCGGATGCGCCTGGAGCGATCGGACCGTCGAGTGTGAACGTGGGGTTCGCGTCGGTGAAGGTAGCAGTCGAGGTTGCTGACACGTACGTCAGACCTGGAGCACCATAGTCAGTCACATCAACGAAATACGCGTCCGCCGTACCTTGGTTCGAGACCGTGATGTCGAAGGTAACCGTCGGAGGCGTTAGTGAGAAATCGTAGGTCGGCGAGCCCAATGTCTTGATCAGTTCCAAGTCATAGACCGGAATCAGAACACCGTCGTGATCATCCTCGTCTCCACCCGTTAAGCCATCTTCGAGGGTTTCGTCATCGACCATATCGACAGCTGGATCTTCGCCCGGACCATTGCCGTTCTCGTCGTCGGGGTTGGAGTCCAAGTCGGAAATGGTTCCATCGGAAGCATCACCGTTGGTCGGATCGTTGTCGTTGTCGAAGTTCGAAATTTCCGCCACGTTACTCAACGGAGCAACAGTAGCGAAGTTATCGACGGGTTGTAACGTGATCGGAATCACGACCGTTTCACCGAAAACGAACGTGTCCGTGGCAGTGTCAGGAGCGAGTGACGCGACGGGATTCAACGGATCCGAGTTATCCCACGTAAACGAGTACCCTGCGGCGACCGTCGAATTGGCATGAGCAGCGCCATCAACGTTCAACGTTGGATCGAACGGCTGCCACATCGTAGCGTCGATGTAGTCCGTGATATCCACCGTGCTAACAGGTGCACCCTGATTCTCGATCGTCAACAACATCGTCACCGAACCATTCGGCGACAACGGTGTAACCGCACTTTCGATCGTTTTGGTCAACGCGAGATCGTAAGGAGCCACCACCTGGGTGTCGTAATCATCTTCATCCCCTGCCGTTGGCTCATCGTTCGTGTCGTCAGGCGTCGAGTCCACATCGATGGCAAACGGATCGGCTGGATTAGCCGGATCGCTATCGGAATCGAATGACGAAATTTCCGCCGCGTTCACAAACGGTGCCAGCGTCAAGTCCGTCATCTCATAGACCGCAGGAATCGATACACTCGCACCCGGCGCGATTGGCCCCGCGATTGTGAACGTCGGCGCCGCATCAGTAACACCAGTCAAACCTGCTGCCGCCCATGCGGCGGCTGTCGCAGCAGCGTCGTAAGTCAGGCCTGGTGGAGCATATTCCGTAACGTCAACCAGGAAGGCGTCCGCGGTGCCTTGATTCTCGACCGTCAACTGAAACGAAACCGTTGGCGGCGACACCGAGAAATCCAACGACGGCGAACTCGTCGTTTTTGTCAGTTCCAGATCATAGACAGGAAAGCCAGCCACGTCGTGATCGTCTTCGTCACCACCATTGAGTCCGTCTTCGTCGATCGTGCCATCGCCGGGAGCACCTGGCCCAGTCGGCTGGTTGTCGTCTGTCTGATCATCATCAGGAGTCGAGTCCTCGTCGGTGAGCGGCCCCGTTGATGGGTTGTTCGGATTCGTTGGATCCGAGTCGCCATTGGATGGGTCCCCATCGCTATCGAATCGGGAGATCTCCGCCCAGTTGTCTAACGGCCCGTTCGCGTTATCAATGGTCAACGTTACCGGAATCGTCACCGTTTCGGCGTTGTCCAAGAAACCGTCAACCAGAGCCACCGGCGCAGCCGGATTGGTAGTGTCCCAAGTGAACGGCAAACCAGCACCGCCATTGGCTGTGCCACCCGTCGTCGTAGTGGTGTTGTTGGCCGGGGCAAACGTGAATACAGATGTATCCACATAGTCGGTGATGTCAAAGTCTTCGACTGGGTCGCCTTGGTTGGTGATCTCGATCAGGAAATCAATCGTCGTGGATCCTGGCGTTACCCAATCTGGGCCGGGCACGAACGCCGGGTCAATCGTCTTCTCCAACGCCAAATCGTGTTCGCAATTGACCATGATCGATACGTCGTTGGAACGAATGGGCAAGAAGATCTGATCGGTCTGTGCACCGAACGTGTTCGTGTAGATGTCGTCGCACTCATGATCTTCTGTGTCCAGGGTCAGTGTTTGTGTCAGCGTATCTCCTGGGTTCAGCGGTCCATTGGTTACGGAGAACGTTGCGGTTACGTCTTCTGCGGTTGCCGGACAAGCCTGAGCGCCGATCGCATCACCTGCATGAACCACGGTTCCGCCAACTCCGCTACACCAAACCGTTTCCAGTTCAGCTCTGTCCGGATCGCGACTGATCGTCAACGGATCATCGGCGGACACGAGCACGGTGTCGGCACCAGTTTGAGAAACGAAGGCGAGTGTTCCTGCGAAGTCCGACGGAGGTGTTCGGCCGTCACCGTGCGTTTGTGGTGAACCACCCAGCGTATCGGTAATCGAAGTATTGGCACCATTCTCGATCGCGGAGTCACCGTTGTGCGGCAACACGTCGACAAATCGGATGTTGGTAAACGCTGTGTTACCTTCGTTCGTCAGACTCAACGTGAATGTCATGTCGCCTTCGTAGTCGATCATCGAGCAATTGTCGCCCCAGTCGCCTGGCGGCGGATCGATCGACGGATGCAGTTCGCATGCACCTTCATGCGTATCGACGGCCTTGACGATTGCGCCTTCGTCGGCGGGCAGCGGCAGTAACGAGTTTGCTCGCCCCGTCGCAGACTTGGTCGCGTTCCCGACATCGCCAATGAACGACTCGGTGGCTGGGTCCCAAGGGCCGAGACCCGAAGAGTTCACGGT
>CAYNJG010000240.1:0-10881 GCA_964397295.1 uncultured Pirellulaceae bacterium | reverse complement strand
TTCCTGGGCAGGACGATCATGATGTCTTTCTCAAGCGTCGCTGCCGGTTCGCTAAATTCCTTCCACTCGTCCGGTTCGTTTTCACCAATCAAAATCCCAAGTACCTTCGATGTCGTGCGAAAACGAATTGGAATCACAGGCTTCCCCTTTGCGAGCCCTGGTGCGATCTCCGTCAAGATTTTTTGTACACGGACCGCCTCAGAATCGATTCTCAAATCTAAGTCTTTCGCCGCGCGGTAGGCGGCTTTTTCGGATGCTGCCCGGTCAATCTCTGGACGCTGAGCTTCGACAATCAGTCCGCCTATCCGACCCACAAGCGAACCGATCCTTCCTGGCAATTCCGTCGATACCGCCGAATCAATCACTTCCGATTGCGCTACTGCGCTGGCTTCAAAAAGTTCGATTCCACGCATACCGATCTGCACGCCCTTGCGAGCCTCAAAGCGCGTCATTCCAGTGCTGTGCACGCTCAACAGTGGTTGCTGGCCAACCGTCTGCGTATCCGCAACTCCACTTACAACCACTTCGACCGCAGCGTGTTTTGGACTGGGCTTCAGCATGAGAGTCGCCAACCCATTCATAGCCGCCGTGCCTTCGACGGGCGTTCCAAGGATTACGTCCGAGACGTTTTGATTCTCTTGGATCGGAACTTGAATAAACTCATTCAGGAAATCACCCGACAAAGCAATAAAAATACTAGAGTCGTCACCGAAGAGTGCTTTTGATTGCAAACCAGGGACACCGTTTTCGCCCGAAGCAGGACTCGTTCCCGCTTGTAGCAATCGCTGAAGTGTTCGCAAAGCCTTTGGCAGCTTTATTTCCCTCTCTGCTTCTTTCGCAGCTTCTCCCGAGTCAGGCTTCGGGTTCGTAGGCGGTGAATCGTCGTCCTCTACTTTTGGTACATTCTGCAACGCGTATTCGCGATCTTCGTTGCTGAGGTCCGATAAATTAACCTCGTTCAGACGGTTCGACTCGTCCTTGACCACAGCAACGTCACCGTCGACACGCACGAGGCTTGCTCGCAAGAACTGCCGACCATCGCGACTCACCCAAAGGCGAACATCTGGAGCCGCGTCTTGCGCCGCGACCGCGATGGCACACAACAATACGAAGAGAGTTGCCGAAAGAGTCCGCATGGGTCGTTCCAAATGAATGAGGTTCGCCGTCAGTCCAAGGTCCAAATTATAGGTCCTTCTACGAAGGACGCTACGATCAGTTCAGATCCAAGACCAATACGACACCAGAAAAAACTTCAATTAACTTTTGGATACTCAATTTCGCGCCGGAACCAGTCCGATTGAGGCGGACCTTGATGTTCTTCAATTCCATCCTTTCTCGCTGCGACTGGCTCGCCCGCCGCCCGGAGAAAGGCAGTCAGCAACTGATATCCGCAGGAAGTTAACACCGATTCCGGATGAAACTGCCAACCGAAAATAGGATGGTTTATATGGGAGATCGCCATCGCCGTCCCGTCCGCGAGTTCCGCATCAACTTGTAGGCACGACGGCAAATCCTCCACGATCAACGAGTGATACCGAGCCACACGCAGCGGCGAAGGCAGCCCTTTAAACAAGCCACTGTCGTTGTGTGAAATCAAACTAGTTCGACCATGGACTGGTTCATTCGCGCGAACTACTTTGCCACCCAATGCTTCTGCAATCGCTTGGTGCCCGAGGCAAATCCCCAACATCGGAACGTCGGCATGAAGCTCTCGCACCAGTTCCAAACAGATCCCGGCTTGCTGCGGCGCGCAAGGTCCTGGCGACAGCACGATCGCCGAAGGTAATTGCGAACGCACATCTTCCACCGAAATCTCGTCGTTGCGAACGACATTGGTATCTTGCCCCAACTGACGAAGGTACCGTGCAAGATTGTGCGAAAAGCTGTCGTAGTTGTCGATCAGCAAAATCATCTCGAAGTCGCCTCCGACGATCTCGCATCAGTCCAGCCCGACACCGCCTGGAGGATCCCCTCCGCTTTCGTCCAAGTTTCGCGTCGCTCGGATTCTGGAACGGACTGAGCAACGATTCCGCCGCCCACCGGAAACTGCCACCAACCGCGACTCGCCGTAATCGTGCGTATCAAAATATTCAAGTCCATCGCGCCATCAAATCCAAGATAGCCCATCGAACCACAATAGGCCCCGCGCGATGTGGGCTCGAGCTCCGCGATAATCTCCATCGCACGAACTTTGGGAGCTCCTGTAATCGAACCGCCGGGAAACGTCCGCCGCACCACTTCGACGTTAGTAACGCCATCTCGCAATCGTCCCTCCACGACAGAAACGAGGTGTTGCACATGTTCGTAAACTTCGAGCTCGCACAACTGAGTCACGCGCACCGAGTCATCTTCGCTAACGCGTGATAGATCGTTCCGCATTAAATCCACGATCATGACGTTCTCAGCGAGATCTTTCCCACTGGCCGAAAGCTCCGCGCCCGCGAAGAGATCAGCTTCGGGAGCCACCTGACGTGGACGCGTCCCCTTGATCGGTCGAGTTTCCACGCAGCGGTCGGTGACTTTCAAGAAACGTTCAGGCGACGCGCTGATGATTTGGTGCTCCCCCAAATCCAAATAGCCAGCAAACGGTGCTGCATTACACTCCCGCAATTTCAAATAGAGCGACACCGAGTCCGTGGCTGCTGGGCAAACGAGCCGTTGGGCCAGATTTACCTGAAACACATCACCGGCGAAGATGTACTCAATGCCCTGCGAAACGGCTTCGACAAAACCCTCCGCGGAAAAATTACTTCGAATTCCGTCGTATCCCGTTTCGAATTGCGTGCATAGCTCTCCAACTTTGGCCGGCGCCCTTTTTCCAGACTCAACGCTTCCGAGCCAACTCAACACTTGCTCGGCGCGTTCTTTTGCTCGTCTGCTACGAGCTTCTGTGTTCGTTTCTGGGTAGCCTTGCGAGATCAGCCAAGCGTCATCCGTCTGGTGATCAAATGCAAGCACCACGTCATACAGCCCAAAACACAACATCGGCAGCTGGAATTCATCATGCCGGGGCGGCGGCAGCTTTTCCAGATTCCGAGCGAGATCGTAGGCAAAGAATCCGATCGCACCACCTTGCAACGGCGGTAACTCAGGAATCGTGGCGGTGGAGAACTCAGCAAGACGACGCTCGAGCGTATCCAGAGAATCCCCTTCGCCTCCAACGATGACTTCAAACGGATCAGCGGCGACGAACGAATAGCGGCTTCGATCGGTTCCGCCGCGAGCACTGTCCAAGAATACGCAACGCTGTTGCTGAGACAGCGAACGGAACGCGTCAACCGCATTCACTCGGGAGGAGATTTCCAGAACATACGGGCGAAAAGAAGACAAAGAATTTCCAGCAGAGCAGGGTAGTGCGAGTGCGTTACTCGAGATAATGCATTCTATGGGGGCACCGGACGAACGGGTAGATCGTTTGAAACACTGTTCGTCACGACGACGTCAAAACGCCACCTGGGACAGCAACCTCGTACGAATTTCTCCGAACGTCGCTAATTCCGTAGTTGTCACCAAGATTCGCGCGCGCTCAGCGAACTTACCTACTACTTGACTCTCTTTCGGCAGGAGACACCCTCAAACATCGAAGCGTTATTCGAAGCAGCCATTTACCTTCTGTGCGAATTCGCTGGACAAGCTTTCATTGAGTTGCCATTCCATTTTCTCGCACATGCAATAGAGGGGGTGGTAAAAGAAGGCGATATCGAGAATGCTCGAATGCAACGATGGGCCAGATTGTGGGTTGCTGCAACGATTGTCCACGTAATTGCTTCTGGCTTAATTGCCCATCATTTTCAGTCGGGATGGTGGCTGCTGATCGCCTTGCTTGGTGGTCTAGTCTTATCCGGTACCGCAGCATATTGCGGAAGTCGTGTTCGGCATGTGACTTCGAAAGAATCCAAGCAAGTTTCTTCAGCGGACGGGCGTTAGCCATCACTTTTTCGTGCGTTGCCTATGATTGTCTTCCGGCTCCGTGAGCACCCCCCAATCCAACGCCTGATCTTGATTGTATTGCTTGCCGAGGGTCAATGCGGTTGTCGCCTTAGCCAATTCATAACCAAGATAGAACGCGTGCGAGGCGTCAACGTTCTTCGGATTAGTTGCCATCAGTTGACGAAACACTTCAAACGCGTTGTCTGATTTAAGGTGAATACCTGCCGCCATTAGGTGCAGCATGCCGGATTCAGCGAAGAGCCGATAATTGCCATCCTTTAACTCCCCAGCCAGTTCGCCCAGCACCTTCTCGCCTTGCGGATAGAGCTTTTCATCACGCAACATTACCAATCGCGAATCTACGCGTTTCGGCGGGCAGCTGTTATCCACCGCGAAGTTCACAAGCCGTCGTGCTACATCACACTCAGCAACACTCGACCGCGCCCAGTTGATCACCTCCGTCGTCAGCACCGAGCGAATCCCCAACTCCTCGCAGATCCCCAGCAGTAACACGTTCACCCCGGCTGAATCAACATCAGTCAACTCAGTTAGATTCCCAATGCCCATCATCATTTCAGCGTCGGCATACCGACGACGCGTCTCGATATAGCGTGACAGGCTTTCCGCAAACCCGCATCCAATCGGCTCAAGAATAGGATCCAAACGGAGCGGCACGTTTCGCGTAGCCAAGTACTCGATCGTTTGATCGAATCCGGACAACGATTTCGGGTCGTCCGGAATCACCACAACTTCGCATCCCCAATCGACTGCTGCTTCACGATTCGACGAGTTCACTGACAAAACCAGGTTGGCACCAGCCTCAACCGCGGCATGGATTTCATTCGGGCGAAGACTGTCGATCGACACGCGATGGCCTTCTTCACAAAGTGCTTTCACACAATCACTGACCCCACTCCAACAATCACCAGGATCACAACCAACGTCGATGACATCGGCGCCGCTTTCACGATACCGATTCGCCATCCCAAGAATCTCCTGCAGCCCCATCCGTGGCGCGTGGTTGATTTCCGCGATGATCTCAATCGAATACTCGCCGTATTGGTCTTCGCGTTTTCGTCCAAAATACTCTGGTAACGCGCGAAGTTCGCGGGGCCCAATCAAAACGGGGACATCGACTTTGCAAAGAATCGGCGCGAGGTCGGTGTCGCAGTAGCCCGGCAACATGACTTCCGTCGCTACGGTCGGCACCTCTAATCGTGGCGCGATCCATTTGGGCGTTAACAACGCCGCAACGGTGATCGGCATGACTTGGATCGAATACGCGAAGCCTTCAGATTCCGCTAGTGGTTCGAGCACGCGGCGCAGATTGTGCTCGGCAAGCTTGCCTGTAACGAAATGGATGTGACGTTGCATGCTGTTGCTTAGCCGTCGTCCCGTGAAGTTGCATTGCGAAAACCACCGTTCACCGGTAGGCAGTGTCCCGTAATAAAGTCCGATGCAGGTGACGCAAGAAAGCACACCGCATGGGCCACGTCTTCCGGCGTTCCCCATCGACCGCGTAGAGATTCGCGAATCGCTCGCTGTTCCCAATATTCTGATGCGTGCTCTGCGCCCCATTCGGTCTTGATCCAGCCCGGCGCGACGCAGTTCACTCGCACGCTCGGAGCCAATGACTTGGCGAGACTGCTAGTGAACGCCATGATCGCGCCTTTCGACGTCGCAAACATTTCTCCGCTATCGCCTTCCATACCGTGCAGGGCTTGGTCCCACCCCACATTTACGATACTACCGCGACCGGCTTCTTTCATTCGCCGCCCAACGAGACGCGAGCAATGAATCGTACCCATCACATCTGTTTGCCAGAGCTGCTGCAATTTCTGTTCAAATGGCAATTCACTTGCTTCACCAGTGAGCGCATCGAAGCCAGCGTTATTGACCCAGATGTCAATTCCACCTCGCCATGCATGCGCATCTCCTACGAACTGTTGAATGGCGAGCTCATCTTGTAGGTTGCATTGACAGACCGTCGCTTCACTGCCAAGCATACGAACTTCTTCCGCAACCTCGTTTGCTTTTACTGTCGAGCGGTTTGCATGCACGAGTACGTGCGCTCCGGCAGCTGCCAAACGCAAGGCGATCGCTCGTCCAATACCTCGACTGGAACCCGTGACCACAGCCGTTAGATTCTTCAACTCGCCGTTCATAAGAAATGGAGACGCTGCGTTAGGATTGAGGTGCTCTGCTATCAAACGGTCAAAGCCATTTGTTCGCTAGGTGTCTTGGAACTATCCAACTCATTCAACCTAGAAATATAGCGAAAGCCGCTACGGGCCGCACAATCGGAGAGCCTGAAAGCGATTAGTAACGTAAGATTGAGTAACTGGCCTACGGTTTGCGGTGGTTGATTTCCTTCGTCCACAAAAACCAATTCTGTTGCAAACACGGGAGAATCAGACGTATGGAACTTGCGAAAGGCATCCAGCGAGCCACACTGGCGTTTCGAGGATACAACGTCGAGAACCTTGGCCGCACACCGGAACTATTCGCAGTACCAGAGTATCGTCCAATTCTCCAAAAATATTTGGACGAAGCTTCGCATGTTTGTGGCGAAATTGTGGGCCGAGAAATCAACTTGGTTCAACGTGTGGAAGCAGCAGAAGAACCCACACTAGAAGAATACGCGGAGGCAATTTCACTCATCATTGCTGTCGAGCAGGCTCATCTCGAGATCCTCGAAACGTGCCACGGCTTTAATTACCGCGATGTTAGTTTCTCATTCGGATTCAGCTTGGGCGAGATCTCTGCCTTGATTGCCGGCGGAACATTTGAAATGTCGGACGCCCTCCGCATTCCGTTGACCCTGTCGACGGACGGCATCGAACTTGCCCAGGACGTAACACTTGGAATTCTGTTCTGCCGACGCGAGCTACTCGACATCGACAAGGTCCGACAGATCCTGCTCCAAATCAATACCGCGGGCGAAGGCGTCATTGGCATTTCCACTCACCTAGGACCGAACTCGATTCTTGTCATGGGATCGGGGAACACGATCGACGTTCTAAAAAGCCGATTAAAAGAAATCGCACCAAAGGGCGTTCACCTGCGATGCAACCCCAACCGCTGGCCACCGTTGCACACGCCGATCGTTTGGGAAAAAGACTTTACTTCACGAGCCGCCCGTATGCTGCACACGCTACCCGGCGGCTTTAAGGCTCCATCGCCAAACATTCTGTCGCTGGTAACTGGCAACCTGAGCTACGACGACTTCAATGCTCGCGATCATATGATTCGCTGGGTCGACCAAACTCAGTGTCTTTGGGATGCCGTCAATGAAGTACTCTCCAGCGGCATTCGTTCGGTTATCCACGTCGGCCCGGCACCGAATATTATCCCCGCAACATTCGATCGACTTGCCAGCAACGTCGAATCGATGACTCGTGGTAGTCGACGCATGCAAGCTCTTTCTGCAGTGATCGATCGTCCGTGGCTACGCAACCTGCTCCCACGCCGCGCGGCGCTGCTTCGCGCTCCCAAATTGCAGCACATCATTGTTGAAGACTGGTTAATGGATCACGCTCCAACAAAGCCGAAACCTGAAGCCGAAATGGCAAACGTTTAGAGCTACTTGGAACGAAACAGATTTCCATCGCTGGAGCCACCGAACACAGCGTTTTCGCCAAGCATCACTTCTCGAACTGCGAAACAACACCCACGCTCGGTTGAGTGGATGCCCTTGCGCATGCAAATTCGAATCACTAGAATTCGAATATGATCAAAAAAACCCTCGGCCGAACAGGCCTGAAAGTGACGCAGCTAGGCTACGGAAGCATGGGCCTCCGCGGTCCCAATACGTGGGGCGTTCGCGTCGTCGATGAAGCCAACGCCGAACGGCTTCTGCACGAAGTCCTCGATGCGGGCATCAATTTCATCGACACATCACCCGACTACGGCATTAGCGAAGAACGAATCGGTCGATACCTGGGCCATCGTCGTGATGAGTTCTTTCTGGCCACGAAGTGCGGTTGCGATCACATCCAGCATGCAGATCACATCGAAATCAATCACACCTGGACCCCGGACACAATAAAGCGAAACCTTGAAACGAGCTTGAATCGATTGAAGACGAACTACTTCGACTTGCTGCAATTCCATGGAGGTGACGCAGAGACACTTCAGCAAGCAGGACTGATCGACCTGCTCCAAGATTTTCAACAACAGGGGGTCATTCGACATATTGGAATGTCGAACAAGATACCTCACCTTGCACCACTGATTGCACTTGGCGTATTCGACACGTTTCAGGTTCCCTACTCGTGCCTTGCGCCCGAGCATCAGCCATTGATCAGTGCGGCTGCCGAAACGGGAGCTGGCATCATCATTCGCGGTGGGATTGCCCACGGCGGCCCCGAAGCAGAAATTCGACGGCCGGCTCTCGATGATGTTTGGGCACAAGCCAAATTGGACGAAGTGTTGCCAAGCAAGATGAGCCGCGCGGAAATGATCCTGCGGTTTACACTCAGCCACCCCAACTGCGACACCACGATTGTGGGCACATGTAACAGTAGTCACTTGGCCGAAAACGTCAGAGCGTGCGAAGCAGGTGCGTTACCTACAGAATTGGTTCGTGAAATCCAGAGTCGCGTTGCTGCAATAGGTTGAACAAACGTATCCCCAAAGCACACTATCAGCTCACCCCATCTGTCGCGGCTAGAATACGGAATCCCGTACTCGCTGGTTGAATTCCATCTATAATTATCGGAGAATCTATCACCTATTAGTTCAACCAAAGAGTGTCGACATGAGCTGGAAGCCTCAATTCACCATCGCCACATTCTTGCTCGTGACGCTAGTCGTCGCAGTGCTCTGCGCTGAACTCCAAAACGGTCCTGCGTTTAAATTCGCCGTTACTCTGATCGTGATACAAGTCATCGCATTCGGCTTTATCATCGAAGTACTATCTCGCCAACTGCCGAAAGCGATCGGTCAGGCTCAGAAGAAAAACTGTGTTCGGCATGATGGAACTTGGTCTAAGAATCGTGAAGCGATCGAAACTAAAAGTCGCACCCAATTGAAAATCGACTTGGCCAAAGCGTTCCTGTTGGTCGCCGTTGCCACGAACATGGCGGTGTGGTTCATACACTCTGAGGTAATCCCGATCCCACTTGCCTTTGACGCAATCAGCTCTTTCCAGGTGGATCAAACCGCTTGGCGTTCCGACCTGTCAGATGACGAGAACGAGCTCGATCGCTGGATGACGAATTCTGGACTAAGCACACAACAATCCCGAACTCACAAACGCATGCTTTGGAACGCCTGGCCGGCGTTACTTGCCGTAGCGGCATTCTGGATCGCAGCCACTTTTTCGTTCATCGGCTTCGCGTACAAGTACGCCCTGAAGAACCTCGACCGATCCGTTCGCTATCGAGCCGAACAGTATCGACTGAAAGAGCTTCATGAAACGGTGGGGCACGACGACTTCGCCATCGCCGCTGGCTGATGCTGCACACTGCAGCTCAAGCCAAGCTTTTGCGAATTAGGCCAAGGGCACAACCAGCCAGCGCTCCCTGATTAACACCAAATGTCTGCGTGAGCAGGGCAGGCAAATCGCCTGTGGCATAACGGTCTAAGGCGAAACTAGCGAGTTCCCGAACCTGAAACAGTCGGGACACTACGAACTCCAGATCCTCCGGTTGGTGCCGAATATGAAGGAGCAGAATACGACGGAGCAGAATACGATTGCGTAGTGGGCGTTGAATAAGATGGCTGGCTGTAAGTTTGCGGCTGCGAGTAAGTCGGCTGCGAGTAAGTCGGCTGCGAGTAAGTCGGCTGCGATTCATAGGACGGCTGAGACGAATAAACTTGCGAGTCAGAGTAGCCACCGCAAGCTCCACCACTGCAAGACCCGCCCCCGCAATCACCGCCAGATCGACATCCAGTTGCTGTGGTGAGTAGTACCGTTCCTGCAAGCAGCACATAGGCTGTTAATAGGCTGACTTTTCTCATTTTTGCATCCTTACCGCGTTTTGACGACTTCGCTTGTGATTATTAGTTTGACCACGCTGCTCCAATGTCTGCAGCATGCAACTGGACTCCTTCTAGGGATTTCGACTTTGGTCATACAAAAGGCTTAGGAAATAATTTAAAACGAGACGCGTTTGCAGATGAATGCACGATGGCCAACACACGGGGCTGCAGAATCGACCGAACCGGCAACCCTAATTTGATCGCGGTCGCTACGGGGAAGAAAAAGCAAGAAGTGCCCGCAACCCGAAGAATCAATAGGCTGAAGGCCGCCGGATCGTCCTGCGCTGTGTGTATACCCACCTCCACCACTGCCATCGACGCCCGCTCTTCAATGCATTCACTTGCGTCACTTCATCGCGTCGACACCACAAGACTATCAAGGAACCTGTAGAATTTGACGGCAAGAACGATGACCTATCCGGAGACTCCGCATGAAACGCCTGCTATCAATGGCCTTCATTCTCTTTGCTGCAACCGTGTGCCTGACCGAGCCAGCGGCTCAGGCGGAGGAGAATCGGCCGCCCAATGTTGTCTTCTTTCTTGTTGACGATCTTGGACAACGCGACGTGGGCTGTTACGGCAGCCAGTTCTATGAAACTCCCGCGATCGACCAGTTGGCTCGGGAGGGCATGCTCTTTGACAACGCGTACGCAACATGCCACGTCTGCTCGCCAAGCCGAGCGAGCATCCTAACTGGTAAATATCCGGCGCGTACGAATCTGACAGAATGGCTGGGCGGTCGTCCTGAACGCGAATATGAGTCACTGCATCACGGCGAGAAGCTAACTGCTTTGCCAGATGAAGAGCAGACGCTTGCTGAAACACTACACAAACACGGCTACGCTACCGCGAACTACGGAAAAGCCCACGTGAACAAAGATCCAACGACCTATGGATTTGACGAAGCAATCACGGGTTGGGTGCGATCTTATTACTACCCGTTTTCACCAACCTACTCGAAAACGC
>CAYNJG010000239.1:0-10920 GCA_964397295.1 uncultured Pirellulaceae bacterium | reverse complement strand
GATCCGTTTGAAGTGAGACTAGACGGGGTAATAGGCTGTTTTTGAGCCTTGGTCACTAACCCGGGAACTAATTTAAGGCTTCCCACGTCAAACATGGAACACTTACTCGAAATTTGTACGGAGAAGGCGAGATGAAATACACTATTTTTTCGTTTTTGATCAGTCTCAGTTGTTCCGCGACCTGCCTTGGTATGGCTGGAACGTCAGTCGTCGCAAAGAAAGGCCAAGCAGTAAAGCCCCATAAGGGATGCCCCAAGGGTTTGGGCGAACTGGTGAACGACGACGTGCGCACCACGGGATGGAATTCGTTTTTCAGCGAATGGCCCAACGACGTCACTCAGTATGCGATGCAGCCCAAGTCGATGGACGACGTGAATCGACTGGTGGAGAAGCTCGCTGCGATCGAATCGGACGAGAAACTGATCTACTTATGTTGTGAGACAGAACCGACGGTCCTGGGTTGGACAAATAGCCTCGAGAAGGGAAACGGCATTTCTGCCATATTTTCCATCGGCGACCAAAAGAGGATGGACGAATGGTATGCACGGGTACGAAAACCATTTGGCCTTATCGAGTTTGTAGCTTGTCCTGTTGCCGTTCCTCCGACGTTGACGCTGTTTGTGGCAAACCCGTTGATCGATTTGGAAAAGCTCCGCATACCAGAGGGAGTGACTGTTGAGATGGGCAATGTTCCAACCGTTTGGCGCCGCTCGAATACGAAGCCTCGAGAGGGCCCAAAATCCAAGCCGAAGGAAGTTCCCGCAAAGGAGCGACCGCCAGCGATTCGTGACGCTGTAAAGGCCATCGAATCATTCCTGGAGAAGTCGACGCAGAAACTAAAGGACTAGCTGGAACTTCGAGTGTCCGGTTCAATTCTCAGCGGTCAGCATTTTACCTGCCAATAGACGTCAATTGTTGGCGAACAACGATTCTGGTAACTTACGGCCACGTGGCTGTATCTGTTAACTAGGTGGTTGCCGCGGCCATTTTTGCGCGTATGGGAGTAGTGGGATGAAGGCTAGTAACGAACTCTGGAAATCGCAGCTCGCGGAGAATATTCCGGCCCAGCTGGCAGAAGAGATCGATACCTTCGAAACCGAAATCTCGCTTCGTAGCCAGGACAAGCTGGACGAAAAAGTGTTCGCGGAAACACGTTTGCGTCGTGGTGTGTATGGCCAGCGTTACGACAACGGTCAGCGACACGATGGCTCGGAGTCCAAGCCGCTTCCGTTTGAGGACAAGATCACGAAGGGACCGAATACCGTTTGGGATGCTCCCGGCATGCAACGGATTAAGATTCCTTACGGAGGAATGACCCCGGAACAGCTAGAGTGCATGGCCGAACTGGCTGAAGAATATTCTGACGGTATTGGCCACATCACAACGCGTCAAGACTTCCAGCTTCACTTCATTCACATTGAAGACACGCCCGCGATGATGCGGCGACTCGCAGCTGTCGGTATCACGACGCGCGAAGCATGTGGGAATTCGGTTCGAAACGTTACGGGCTGTCCTTTCATGGGCGTCTGCAAAGATGAGCCGTTCGACGTAACGCCCTATGCCGACGCGTTGACATATTTCTTACTCGGTCATCAAGACGCACAGAACTTCGGCCGAAAATTTAAGCCATCGTTCAGCGGCTGTGAGCAACACGCTTGTGGTTTGGCTCAGATGCATGACTTGGGCGTGACGGCTCGCGTTCGACAAATCGATGGTGAAGAAGTTCGTGGCTTCAAAGTTGTCGTAGGTGGTGGCTTAGGCGCGGTTCCTCGACAAGCATCGGTGCTCGACGAATTCATGGCACCTGAAGAATTGCTGCCAACCGCTCAGGCTATGTCTCGACTCTTCGGCAAACACGGTGAGAAGAAAGTTCGTAGTCGAGCTCGATTGAAGTTCCTCGTCGAGAAATGGGGAATCGAAAAATTCAAAGAAGAGCTGGCCGCTGAGCGCGCAAAGCTGCCTCACGACGATCGCTGGTCTAACTTTGTTGCCAGTCAGGAGAAGACGCAAGAAAAGCCCAAGAAGAAACCCGGTGAGATGCCTGCGTTGAATGGCAACGTGCGGATGAACCACTGGATCAAAACCAACATCCGTGATCAACGACAGGAAGGCTACGTTTGTGCGACCGTCACTTTGCCTTTGGGCGACATCACACCAGATCAATTGAGAGATTTAGCCGACATCGTTCGCGAATTCACGAACGGCACGATTCGAACGAACGTCGAACAAAACTTTGTCATTCGCTGGATCAGTAAGTCAGACATCCCCGCGTTGTACCAACGGCTCGATGAAGTTGGACTTAGCGAGCCAGGTGCGAGTTGCGTGACGGATATCGTTGCTTGCCCAGGAACAGACACTTGCAAGTTAGGTATCTCGTCTTCACGTGGACTCGCTGGTGAATTGCGAGATCGCCTAATTGCAAAGGGCGTCGAACTCGACCAAGCAATCCAAGACTTGCACATTAAAGTCAGTGGTTGCTTTAACAGTTGCGGACAACATCACGCAGCCGACATTGGGTTTTATGGCGTCAGCCGTACGATGCAAGGATTCAAGGTCCCTCACTTCCAAGTCGTGCTCGGTGGGCAGTGGGAAGAAAACGCTGGCGCCTACGGATTGCCAGTGGTTGCGATTCCATCGAAGCGAATTCCGGATGCATTGACGCTACTCACGGATTTCTATCTACGCGAACGCGAAACGAACGAACGGTTTCCCAAATTTGTCGGTCGTGTTGGAAAAGTGAAGTTGAAAACCGTGTTAGATCCGCTAACTCAAGATCCACCAACACACGATGCTGACGCGAGCTTTTTCTCCGACTGGTCGGATCCTCGCCAGTATTCGCTGGGCGACATTGGCAAAGGAGAATGCGCCGGCGAGGTAGTCACGCAATTCGAATTCGAAATGACGGCCGCCGAACGATTGGAATTCGAATCGCAGGTAAAACTCGAGGCGGGGGACGGCGAGGCGGCGGGCAAGGAAGCATACAGAGCCATGATCAAGGCCGCGAAGGCGCTCGTTCTGATTCAGTACGACGATGTTACGGATGACGACCCGGACGAAGTTGTCGATGAGTTCAAAGAGCGGTTCTACGACACGAAACGTGTGTTCGACCCATTTGCAGGTTCGAAGTTCTCGGACTATCTGTTTGCCGCTCACGAACAAAAAGACAAAAAGCACGACGTAGCCTCAGCTCGTGTATTGATTGAAGAGGCGCACCTCTTCATCGAGTCCGTTTACAACTGCTACAACCGCATTCGCGCCGAAGGCGTTGAAAACGCGTAACCCCCTCACAACACAATCGCGGCTTTGCAGCGCTCTCTACGAATTCTCGAAATCACATGAACCTACAACACATTGCATTTAAGATCTTCATCGACGGTGACCTTGGTGTCGATTGGGAGCAGTTCATCAACGTCTTTCACGGTTGGGTTGCCGCTCAGTCAATGCCAGAGATGATGATCGACGTGGCGGACTATCGGCATGTCCCCAATGGCCCCGGCGTCGTCATGGTTGGCCGAGAAGCGGACTACTATATGGATAACACCGCGGGTAAACCTGGCCTGCGATACGTTTCCAAGGCAAAGCAAGACACTGATAACGCCACGCAAATTCAGCAAGCGTTCGCCAATGCAGCTTCGGCGTGTGCGCGACTGGAGGCGGAACTATCTGGTGTAAAGTTTAGCCGAACCGATTTCGAACTTACCGTGAATGACCGCGCTGTTGCTCCGAACAATGACGCGACCCAAGCGTCGCTCGAAAAAGAGTTGCCGGCGATTCTCGAGAAAGTTCTGGGGGCAAACGCCTCCATCGAAATCCAAAAGGACTCGCGAAAACTGTCGGGTTGCCAAATCAAGGCAAGTTCGCCTGTGACTTTAACTGCTGCAACCTAGTTGTTCGACTGGGATTCATGCAATTTTTCGGCGAATCGCGTGCGGCGCCGTTTCTTATCAGCGAGATGATAATTACGCTTGCACTCGCTCTCCGCTAAAATACTGACTTTCCAACACGGAAGTTCGTATGTCGCTCTCTGCACGTTGCAAAGGCTCGTTTCGGCAACAAGATATTGATCGAGGAGATCGGTATTTCCGCGATGATCGAGCGTCCATTCTGGGTGCGAATCAATTGCGGGTGGACTGTGCTGTAGAAGGGGCAGGTGGCACCTACGCCGTCGAGTTCAATCTCGAGCCGATCTCGGAAGGCAAAGTTGACGCTTGGTGTGAGTGTCCGCGTTTTGCAGATGGTTTCTTTTGCAAACATGTCTGGGCTGCGATTCGTGAATTGGATTCAATGGTCGATGTGCCAGGCGAATCGAAACTCCAACTACGATTTGGTGAGAATCCATTGGGGACGGACCTGTCCGCTCAACTGAAAGCAGGCCTTGATCGCAAACAAAGTGAGTCTGAAGTAGCCAAGAAGAAAAAGGCAAAAGCGACCGAGGGATGGCGAAAACAGTTTAAATCGGTCAAGAACGTAATTGAGCAGGGCGCCAAGCACCGCAAGAGTCCGATTGAAGGGATCTCAGCCGGGAAGAAACAGATCTGGTACGTGCTGCAGCACGAAGACCGCGCGCATTCCGAGAACCTTACGCTGCGAACGTTCGAATGCTCTCGAAAAATCGATGGTGGTTGGAGCATTCCTCAACGGAAATCGATTTCGAAGCCTGACATTGATCGCTACGGGAATTCAGAAGACGGTGAAATTCTACGCCAACTAAAACCGGCGACTGCTCCCGGTCAGCACGATCGTTTCGGAACGTTTTACCACTCGGATGGATTTGTAATTCCGATCGCACTTGTTCCAAAACTACTGCCGCACATCGCAGCAACTGGCCGATTGGCCTGGGCCGTTTCCGACGACAGCTATCTTCGCGAATACCAAGCGTTGGAATGGGACCGCCGTACATGGCAGATGCGAATTCGGCTGGCACTGTCCTCGAAAGTTCGGAACACGCAGAAGGAAAAGTCGAGCAAGGGCAAGAATCGCAAAGAAGTTGTTGTGGTTCCGGAACTCTATCACGACGACGAAGTGCGTAACGTTAGCAGTGTCGTGTCGTCTTTTGCAGAAGGCATCGTTCAGTTTCTGGATGCACTCAGCCCCATTGCGCCCAACGATGCGCGATGGGTGGATGCTCTTCAAAGAGACGAAATGCTGCCCGTGCCGGTTGAAGAAGTGGGCGATTTATTGTCGCTGCTGACGTCGCTGCCTTATCTTCCCAAGCTCGAATTGGACAAACGGCTGAAGATCGAACGAAACGTCGTCAAACCAACGGGCAAAGTCCTGATCTACGTGCCCGAACTCGACAACGAGGGACGGCTACACGTCGATCCGATTTTCAAGTACGACGAATTTGAGGTAACGGTTGCCGACGAGCGTACCGAAATCTGGCAGCCCGACGAGCGAATGCTCTTATGCCGCGACGCGGAGGCCGAATCGGCTCTGCTTTCGGAATTGGCGCAGCTCCCGTTTGAACACGTTCGACATCCTTACACCGATGAGTTGCGGCTTTGCATTCCGGTAAAGCAGTTCGTTGAGCTAGTCACGGAGCTTTCCAAGCTCGGTTGGGAAGTCATTGCTCACGGCCAGCAAGTGCGGCAGGTGAGCAGTTTCGATATTCGGATTCAAGCCGACAATGATTGGTTCGACCTACGAGCTGACGCAGATTTCGATGGTGTTTCTGCGTCACTACCGTCGTTGTTGGCTGCTTTGAAACAGAAGTCACAATTCGTCACGTTGGATGACGGTTCGCAAGGAATCTTGCCTGAGGAGTGGCTGGAAAAGTACGCGCGATTGGCTGAGGTAGCGGAAGAAGAGGGCGAAGAATCACTTCGTTTTGCGAAATCTCAAGCACTATTGCTGGACGCGATGCTGGCAGAACAAGAAGGTGTGCAGGTCGACCGCGACTTTGCCAAGCTGTGCAAGAAACTCAACGAGTTCGACGGCATCGCGCCTGGTACTGAACCACGGGGCTTTGAAGGCGAGCTACGTGACTATCAGCGAGACGGAGTTGGTTGGTTTGGATTTCTTCGCGAGTTCGGTTTTGGTGGATGCTTGGCGGATGATATGGGCCTGGGCAAAACCGTGCAGGTTCTGGCAATGCTGCAAGGTAGAAGAACTCGGCGACTAAAAAAGGGCGAGTCGCGAAAACCATCTCTCGTGATCGTGCCAAAAAGCCTCGTCTTCAATTGGATGGATGAAGCAGCCAAGTTCACACCGAAGCTACGCGTACAGAATTACACGGGCACCGACCGAGCTGCATGTCTGTTACGATTCGAGGATTCTGATCTTTTCGTTACGACTTATGGAACACTCCGCCGCGATATCGAGAAACTCAACGAATTGCAGTTCGATTACGTGATTCTGGATGAGTCGCAGGCAGTAAAGAATCCCAAGTCGCTTGCAGCCAAGGCAGTTCGTCTCATTCAGGCTGACCATCGATTGGCAATGACGGGAACTCCCGTAGAAAATCATGTTGGAGAGCTTTGGGCGCTTTTCGATTTTCTCAACCCCGGCATGCTCGGCACAGGTGCGGCGTTTAAGCGAGCCGCGCGATCACAGGACGATTCGGAATCGCTTGAATGGCTGAGCAATGCAATTCAGCCGTTCATTCTTCGTCGCACGAAACAGCAAGTGTTGACAGAGTTGCCAGAAAAAATCGAACAGACATTGGTTTGTGAGATGAACACGAAACAAAAAAAGAAGTACAAGGAACTGCGCAACTACTACCGAGTGCATCTCAGCAACAAAGTCGAAGAGAAAGGCATTAAGCGGTCGAAAATCCAAGTGCTCGAAGCTCTACTTCGTCTTCGACAAGCGGCCTGTGACCCCAGGTTGCTCGGTAAGGATGAGGCTCCAGGGTCGAAAATCGAATTGCTTTTGGAACAGCTTGAAGGATTGCTAAGCGATGGACACAAGGCGCTCGTGTTTTCGCAATTCACCAGTTTGTTGGCGATTGTTCGACAAGAGTTGGATGATCGAGGGTGGACGTACGAGTATCTAGATGGCAAGACGCGTGATCGAGCGGAAAGAGTGGCTCGGTTTCAAGCGGACGATGACTGCCAACTGTTCCTGATTAGCCTGAAGGCAGGCGGCAGTGGACTGAATCTTACCGCGGCTGACTATGTATTTATTTTGGATCCCTGGTGGAATCCGGCGGTGGAAGCTCAGGCTGTGGATCGAGCTCATCGAATCGGTCAGACGAAGTCCGTTGTGGCTTATCGCATCCTCTGCAAAGATACGGTCGAAGACAAAATCATCAAGCTACAACAATCCAAACGCGATCTCGCAGACGCGATTATCACGGCGGACAAGAGTTTGATTAGCGAGCTTTCCATGGACGATCTGCAGATGCTGCTCGAGTAATGAATGCTAAAACTCTTTGAACAGAAATTCGTCGGCGATCTGACGGACTACGAACGTTCGGTGCTAAGGCACGGCGCTGCTTGGTTTTTTCTCGTGCTGGCCAGCTACTACATTCTGCGTCCGATTCGCGAGCAAATTAGTTCCACCTACGGCATCCAAAACCTTTCATGGCTGTTTTGGGCAACGTTCATTGTGATGCTGGTGGCGATTCCAACTTACTCAGTTTTGGTCGGTCGCTTTCATCGTAACAAACTGGTGCCGTGCATCTATTTGTTCTTCATCGTGACACTGCTTGGTTTTTTTGTGGCCATGCGGTACGACACGGGTGACGGTTCAACAGATGGCGAGCCCAGCGCCGCTGCAATTTGGATTGCTCGGGCGTTCTTCATTTGGATTAGCGTTTACGGATTGTTCATCGTTTCGTTTTTCTGGAGCGTCATTGGCGATATGCTTTCGACGACACAGGGTCGGAAGATCTTTGGTGTTATGGCGGGTGGCGGAACGATCGGTAGTCTGGTTGGGTCGCAGATTGCCAGTCAATTGGTCAGTCGAATTGGAATCGCGAATCTGTTGTTGTTTCCTGCGATCTGTTTAGCACTTGGGCTAGTGGTTTACGCGTCGCTTGAACGGTCTTACAAGAAACTAGCCGCAGAAAGCGTTGAATTAAGGTCAGGAAAGGCTACGGGAGGAAATCCATTTGCTGGGTTCAGCTCCGTATTCCAATCTCGGTACCTGATGGCGATCTGTCTTTTCGGACTGATGTTGGCTACTTGCGGCACAACGATTTATTTCCAGCAAGCCGAAATCGTGGACGCAGCGTTTACGACAGACGAGGCCAAGACAGAATACTTTGCGAATGTGAATTTTTGCGTGTCGATTGTCACGCTTGTGTTTCAGTTTGTGATTGTTGGGTGGTTGATGAAACACGTCGGCTTAGGCTGGACGTTGGCGATGCTTCCGCTGGCCTACATTTTGGGTATTAGTGCGTTGGCATTGTCGCCAACACTTGCGGTATTGGCGGTGATCAGCGTGACGGGACGCTCAGCGGAATACGGAATCTGTAATCCCGCGCGAGAAGTCTTGTTTACGGCGGTGAAACGCGAAGATCGTTACAAGGCGAAGAGTTTTATCGATACGGTCGTTCGCCGTGGTGGTGACTCGATGATCGGATCGGTATACAAGGGACTTCGTGAGTCGATGGCGATGTCCGCGCTTTCATGGATGGCGGTGCCGATTGCTGTGATCTGGACTGGACTTGCGCTGTTCATCGGTCGAGAGAATCTTCGCGTGGCGAAGCAAGAAGCGGACGAGTCGTAGTTCGGGCTGCAAGCCTATCCTACGGACTTGCCGAAGTTGTTCGACAGTAGGAGAAAATCTGCGAAGCCAACTTCGCCGTTGCCGTCCAGGTCACCATCTTCTGCGTTTGTGCCAAAGTTCTCTGAGAGAATCAGGAAGTCCGCGAACTCAACCGTACCGTTCCCATCGATGTCGCCAAGGATGGTATCGACGACGTTCGGGTCGATGATTTCGATCGGTGACTCTGCATTCCAGATTTGGCCGAATTCATCGGTCAGAGAAGAGTCCTCGTTGATCGTGAATTGCACTTCACGAATATGGGTGTTAAGGGTGAGTGTTTGAACATCGCCGACCGAGGTGATTTCGTAGCTCTCCACGAATTCCGCAATGTCACCGCTAGTAAGAAGCGTGCCTTGGCCGTTTTCATCTAAGTCGAGAAATCCACCAGTAAAGAACTCGCCACCTTCACCAGGCAATTCCCAGGCGACGTTGTTTGCGAAGCGCAGTCCGTCACAGACTTCCACTGTCGCGAGATCAAGGTTGTCAGTGATGAAGTTTTCGAATTGCTGCGAGGTTGAGCCTGATCCGTTACCCCAAGAAGAAAAGCGGATGTCTTGTGTTTCGATGAACGAATCTGTACCTATCGAATCGGCAAACAGGTGTAGGTAGCCTTTCACCTGTGCAACCGAGAGGTCGCTGCCCTGCACGTCGACGATCTCATCGTTTTCCAACGGACCACCAATTGCGTCGCCAACTCGCAACGAAGCGAATCGCAGAACGTCTCCCGGCCATGTTGACACCAACTCGGAAGGCTCATGCGCGACTTCGCCAACGAGGGCCCCTGAGCAATCTAGCATTGCTCGATCTTCGAGTTGTTCAGCACCAAGCAGGTTGGAGGCGAAGGTTCGTTTCGTATGCATATGTTTTCGTTATAGTTCGTTTTCACTTGGGGAGCTAATCCCGCTATACTGATGCGGAACGACTTACGGGCTCCATCATAGCGTATGACATCCGATCAGCAGCCTACTTCATCGACTTCTAATTCGCTAATTCGGCGGGCACAGCAGGCGGACAAAATCGCGTGGGAGAAGTTAACGCGGCTATATAGCCCCGTGGTCTATGACTGGGCGAAACAGGCCGGGCTGCAACCGACTGACGCTTCTGATGTGATGCAGAATGTGTTTCAGACGCTTACGTCGCGACTTCATCAGTTTGAGCGTCGGAATGGCGCCGACAGTTTTCGTGGCTGGCTTTACACAATGACGAAGAACAAAGTCCGCGATCACTTCCGCGAAAAGAAACAGCGGGCACAAGCGTTTGGCGGAACTGCTGCGCAGGAGATGTTCCAAGACCTGCCGGAATCTCCTCCGGATGAAGCGTCATCCGATGGCAAGTCAGAGATCAGTGGAGTTCGGCAGCGAGCGCTAGAGCTGATCAGTGGAGATTTCGAAAGCCGCACATGGCAGTCCTTTTATCGTACGACCGTGCAAGGTGACGCTCCGCAAGACGTCGCCGATGATCTCGGCATTTCGGTCTGGGCCGTCTATAAAGCTCGGTCGCGCGTGCTCACGAAACTCCGGACCGAGTTTGCGGATTTGATGTAGTGATGGCTTCCAGCTTCCATCACGACAAAAATTCTGACGTATGTCCAATCGCTCCGTTGTTCTTATAGCGGGAGGGCATCGCACGTTTGATTCAATCTCTCGCGATTTCGTTAAACCTATGTTTTGGAAGGACTTACGCATGCAAAACTGCATTCAGCCGCCTGAACTCACAGAGTTCATCGAAGGAAAACTTCCTGAATCGCGAGCCGAAGAAATCTCTTCGCACATCGACGACTGCGAAGTGTGCCAAGACACGGTTGTCGCGATCTCTGGTACGGAGGATACGTTCGTCGAGAATCTTCAGCAGGCAAACGTCGTTATTGATAGCGATCTTGAACCACGCGAGCCAGCGTTTCGACACGGGTTGCAGCGACTTCTGCGCGGAATGTCGAAAGCTGATACGACAGCGATGGATAGTGCCGTGCCGCAGACGATTGGTCCTTACATCATCGAAGAAAAGTTGGGCGATGGCGGGATGGGAACCGTTTTTCGTGCACAGCATACGAAGCTCAAACGAATGGTTGCGTTAAAAGTCTTGCCTTCGCATCGATGGTCGAACGCTCAGGCGATTGCAAGATTCGAACGTGAAATGGAAGCCATCGGCCAGCTAGACCATCCGCACATTGTCCGCGCCAGCGATGCGGGAGAGGATCAAGGTATGCAC
>CAYNJG010000238.1:0-10952 GCA_964397295.1 uncultured Pirellulaceae bacterium | reverse complement strand
GGGGTAACCCGGTAGTCGGGAGCCTCGATCCGCCCCGCCCACGCAATCGAAATGGTCGCATAGCCACGCTTTGCATTCGTTAGGCACGCGTTGAAGTGAGCGTACTGCCCGCCGCCATGGATCTGCACCAGCCCGGGCAGTTTTTCTTCATCGCTCGCGCGTTTGGGATACCCATAAACAGCCGCCAGCGTTGCCTTCTTCCCTTTGAAGACGCCGATGCGAAACCGAACGATGCGAAGCACAACGCCCTCTCGCTCCCACTCTTTAATTGCTTCAGTTTCCAACGGTTCGGCACGTGGATCGAAGCCTGCCCACACCTCTTCGAAGCTTGCAGGTGCCCGACCATCGACGAGCACCGGCAGCGTGTCGACTTCTTGCCCAGCAACATACGAATGACTCATCAATGAGAACAAGAAGAAAAAGGCAACGAATTTCATCGGTAGACTCTTAGCTGAATTAAATCATTTCGCCAAAACGCTCGAGCTTTATGCTTAGCCAAAGCATACACAGGATTTGGAGATCGCGAGATCATCTTCAGTGTCGCCATGGCTACCGCACCCGGCGACTATGTTGGAGACGGAAGTCGTTGATGACATCGAAGGCAGAAATTGCCCTTCTGTTCGTACGCAAGCGTCGCGTTTAGGCTTCCGCGAACTAGCTTCCCACGCGTCCATCAGGCAAATCTGGCCGAATAAAGTGCCGAATTGCCTTCTTGCTTCGATGCGTTTACTACTAAATGTCGAAGAACGGCCAGGCTCGTTATACGTAGTCAATTCCGACTATCGGGTTTTGCATCGCAATGCTTTGTCTCTATAAATAGCCTGTGACCTCGATCACCTTTTCCAAATGCCAACTTTTCAAAGTGTTGAAATGAAATCTATTGCCGGTGTACTCCTAAGTTTGTCGATCTGTTTTCCTGCTACGGTTGCCTTAGCGCAAGATGACGTAGCCAAGGCTCCGGAAGCACTGAATTTCAAAATGAAGTCCATCGACGGCAAAGACGTCAATCTTTCCAAGTACGCTGGCAAAGTGGTTGTCTTTGTCAATGTCGCCAGTAAATGCGGATACACTCCCCAATACAAAGGTCTACAAGGACTCCATGAAAAGTATGGCGAACAAGGACTGGCGATCGTTGGCGTCCCCTGCAACCAGTTTCGTGGCCAAGAGCCCGGAAGCGACGCAGAGATTGCCAAGTTTTGCAAAGCCGAGTACGGCGTCGAATTCGACTTATTATCGAAGGTCGACGTCAATGGTGCTAAGCAATGCGAACTCTACAAGCACTTGACCGAGCAAGACCTCAAGCCCGTTGGCAAAGGCCCCATCAAATGGAACTTTGAAAAGATAGTCGTCGACCCATCAGGCAAAGCAATCGCCCGATTCGATTCTGGCACCAAACCTACCAGCAAAGAGTTTGTCGGTGTAATTGAAACATCGCTCAAGACGGCGACTGCAACAGGGCACTATTCTCACGAGAGCAAGAAACTGGGAAAGAGCTACTACCTATTCAAGAAGGTGGTGGAATTGAAGAACTCGGATAAAACCCAAACGATCTATTTTTTCGCGAAAGATAAGAACAACAAGAAAGGCGAACCAGTCGCCACCGTGCCTGATGACAAAATGGTGTCCGAGACGAAGACCGGCATGCTCGTACTAAAAAAGAAAGCAAAAAAATAGGCAAACCCCGCCGAACGAATAAAACCAGCCGACGAATCCGTAGCAACGAAAGATCATAATGTCGCCGACAGCCATTGAAATGTTCAGCACGTTCGGTGTTGCTATAGTCTGCATTGCGTTAGGCATCATGGCACTCGCGATTTTCTTCACGATTCTATCGCGGATTACGTCAGGTGGCGCGAAGCCCGACACGATGGCTGTTCGAGGTGTTCTCAAAAAAGACACATGGACTACCGTTCATATGACTGGCTCGGAGGTCTTCGACCGCGTGCGGTTCGTTGGATTCACCAACACCGAGAGCCTGAAGACACGTTTACCCTATGAACTGAACGGCATGGTGATTCTCGAAGATCCGGACCAACGACGTTATTTGGTCAAAGCGAAAGGAATTCGGATGATTGAGATAGCTCCAGACCAAAACAAAAAAACGTAGCAACGTTGCTCACGCAGTTGCTAGTCCACCCACGGTCGAGCTTGCTTTATCACCAACTGGCCCGAGGCATCGATTTTGAATTCGATATCCATCGCAAAATCCGGATTGAATTGCTCGTTGTAGACCAGTTGAAAATGGCTCTGAATCGCCTCCATAGCAATCCGCAGTTCCTCAACGTGACTTTCGCTCAACACGGGTTCGCCTTCAGGAAATGTCAGATTGCTGCGCCGGATGTACTGCGTCTCCCATTCGAAGAATTGGCCGATGGAGGAAATCAAGAACTCCTCCGGGATCGCGTTGGCACCGGGATTCGTCACCAAATCTTCACCAACTTGCACGTTAACGTAAAACCCTGTCCAAAACGGATTGAAAATATTCTTCGTGACGGCGACACCGTTTGAAATCTCGTCATCAAAGTTTGGATGAATCGCCAGTCCCATCGCGGCTTCCATGTGATCGATTCGCCAGAACTCTCGCTCCTCGAATGCTCGGAATGTCCACAACGACGCCCAAACTTCACGCACTGAATTCTCAAGCCTGCCTTCGTCGGGACGATGCGTCTTGCTGTCATAGAGCCCCGCGCCGGTGAAGCCAATCAAGTCCTCGTTGTTTGTAGATGAGCGGACTCGGAAAGAAGCCTCATCACCAAATTGTTGCTTTAGTTCGTCGTAGGCCGTTTCTAAGCGGTCTCGAATGCTCTCCGAAACGATTCCATTCTCAATGCGATTCCGAAACAGCGATAGCATTTGCTGCCGTCGTGCTGGGTCACTACGAAAGGATGCGCTGGCCATCATGCCTTCCGCAATCTCGTAGAATCCGTTTTCCGTCATGAATTGGTCGTACAACGCGAACGGAACGGCCACGCCATCGGGAACCATCTCATCAGCGAGCACGCGAGAGAGCTCGCCCAAGTTTGCAGCTTTTGCACCGTAGGCGGTTTGGTCACTGTTGCGCAGCGATGCTAGTGGCACAATCTCCGCTTGCGACAAGTCCCGTAACGGCTGCTGTTCCGTCGTCGGACGAATTGTGAATAGGTGTTCGTCAACTTCAGCGTTCGTTGCCGCGCGAATCGAATACGTGCCGTTCGCGACCTCGAAGCGAACATTCTGTCCGACCAAATCGGTAAACTCGGCAGACGAAAGGGCGTCGCGGATGTAGGCGTTGGGCGAATCGTTTTGTTTCGCTCGCAGGTTCACGTGCGACAGTGGCGTTTGCGGCTGTACGGTCACAACCCCGGCCACATGCGGAAGATCGTTCGGTATGTTCTCGAAAATCACGACGTCTCGAGCCGTAAGCGGCGCGTTATCGCTACCATCAATCACCCGCAAGCGACCATAGCTGACTCCTGGGTTCAGTGCCGAGAACGTTTGGTTACCAAACAGCTCCTCTGTTGAGACGACTCGCCTCTCGTCCGCCAGATATAGCTGGCTTTCCTGGTCAGCTAAGCCTTGCTGAATGTCACTCGACGGATGATACGCAATGCGATCCGCCATAAACGGAGCAGCATCAAGGAGACGCCCCATTGTGTAACTCACATAGTTATGGCCTATCGCATCTGTCGGCCAGAACTCGACGGTAAACAAACCGGGCGGCTGATCCGGCTGTAAAAAATTGTCGTGTGCAATAACACTACCAACCACAAATCGGCGACGGTCGCTGAAATAGGCCTCGCTATTGAATTGAGCGACCCCGCCTGGATAGCCAAGCACTTCCCTGGCGAAATTGTAGTGCAGCGAATACTGATTCTGATTCAAGAAACTAATTCGCCCAGAGTCCAGCTCGACAACGAACTTGACTTCGCGGACTCCCAACGCACCGGGCACGTCTTCGAAATGTGATAAAGCATCGAACATCGTCCGTGTGGGAATCTGGAAGGCGCCGTCGGAGATTTCCGCAACGCGATCATTCTTCGAAAACCCAAAATTGGACGACAGCGATAGAAAATCGGAGAACGCAACGATGCCATCTCCATCCGTGTCACCGCCCGCGAAGCCAACGTCATCGAGACCGAAATTGTCCGACAGATTCAAAAAGTCCGCAAAGCTCACCTGCCCGTCAACGTTGTTATCGCCCCAACGCGTCCCCAACACGTCTTCGACCAAAAACGTCGCGTCTTGAAAATCGATCGCTCCGTCTTCGTTGATGTCGTACCCGATGTCCTGTCGCACGATCGCGCCGAAGACATCATCCACCGAATTCAAGCTGATATCTGCCGTGAGCAACTGTTTTTGCTCAAGCGTTTCGATGTGCAATCGTTTGTATGAGCGATTCGCCATGGAGTGCATCATGTAAAAGGCCGGCATTTCCGTCCGCAACGCAGGGAACGTCCCTATTATGCACAACGCAACAGCATTTCACACACTCATGTCCAACCTGCCCCAACGGAGGCGGTTTTTCATCCAGAAAACACTGCGAATCGCCCCGAACCGCTACGAATCGTCGAGTCGCGGCAACGCATCGAGCGCTTCATCTAGCATCGAATGGAACTCTGGTGAAGCCACCAAATGATCGTCGGCCACCGAATCGGCTGGCGACTCGACAGCATCGTGTTTACCGAGCTCCATCTCCAGCGTTTCCAGAACACGGCGTTCCATCACCAACTTTGCCTGCAGTTGCTCCGTTTCGCTTCGCTGCTCCGCCACTTCTACCGCGAGTCGATCGAGTTCTTTTTCTCGCAATGAAACTTCCATGTCGCGGTTCGCCAATTCCGACTCCGCCTCGCTTTTTTGCTGCATCAATTCATCGTGCTGATTTTGGAGCATTTGCTGGTGCTGCTGCAGTGCCGTATTGGCTTCGATGAGTTGCTGAAGTGACTCCTCGTTTTTTTGAACCGTTTCACGTGTTGCGTCAAGCTCGGATTGCAATTCCGCTCTCGCGCGCTGCATTTCCAAGCACTCGTTTTGTTGCTCGGCAATTTCTTTTTGGTAGACCGCAATCAGCCGCTCTTGTCGCACGACTTTCTCTTCATGATCAAGCTTCAGTTCTTCGCTATGTTGTTCGGCAAGCCGCAGCGACGCCAGCAATGCAGTCCGCTGCTGCGTTGCGTCATTGTGTGCGGCAGTTAGATTGCTGCGGAGTTCGTCCGCAACTTGCTGGAGCGAATCCAATTTCCCCGTCACTGTGTGCTGGCCGTGCTCTGTGATCAATCGCGTGAAGTGTAACCGTTGACTCCCAACGCAAATGGACTTGTCGATTTTGATCTCGTGAACACGATGCCGCTCACTTCGCGACCAAGTCCCGTTTGAGCTTCCCAGATCAACTGCCCATAGCTCTTGTCCGACACGCATGACTCCGCAATGAGCGGACGACAAACGGTCATCATCCAGAATGAGGTTTGCCGGCTTCTTGCGTCCGACAACGAACATGCGTTCGTTGGGTAACTGCAAATACTGTCGACCGATCTTGGATTTCCATGTCAGACAATGAATCGAATCCGGTTCCGAACCGTTTCTCAACGAAGACGGTTCTTCTGCCTCAATCGTTTTTCCTTCATCAGCCGAAGTAGTGCTGATCGAAACCGTCCATTTGCGGACAGAAATCGGATGATCAGGTTCGACGCGAAAGACTCGTCCTAGTCGGCGTGACTTCGCGGCAAGCACAATCGCTTGCATACCGGACGACGTTTGCCAGACAAAAAGACTGCGAGGTTTTACTTGCGCATCGTCAATGACCACGTCGCAGTCAGATTTCGAGCCCAAGGTAGCGAATGGCTGCCGGAGAACGTACTGCTCACATACTCCACCTGGAGCAGTCACGTTAAAGGTCAGATACGTATTGGACCAAAACCGTGACGACACAATCCACCTGTTAGAAGAGCAAAGCGAACACGTCCGCAAACACTCCTTCCAATGTAGTTGGATTGATACGGCCAACAACCAAAAATCCGCCGTTAAGGAACCTTAAACATCGGTGAAAGCAGGCCAATCAAGCCGATGACACACAACAGAATCATAGTCACCTGCCTAAGTCTTGCTTGTCCAAGCCAAGACCCGAAACGCAGGCCTAATTTCGAAAACAGGAGAAGTGCGGGCGACAACAGAACAACGCTGGCGATCGCACCGACCACGCGTTCGCCAAATGTCCACCACAATATCATCAGGGCTGGGCCTGTATAAATCAGATACATAGCAAACAAAAACGCGCGAGATCTTTCGGTGCTCCAACGATGTGCTTGGACCCATAGAACCATCATCGGGCCACCCGTTCCGGTGAGTCCGGCAAAGAATCCGGAACTAAGGAACGCCAAACTGGTCCAGCCAATCGGCAGCCTCTGCGACTTACTCGGTTTCATGAAGCTAAGTAGCAATACACACAACAAGATGACGCCGCCCATAACTTGCTTCACCTGCGTTAGCGGCAGCCCGTCCACGTAATACAGGCCCGCTAAGCCAAGCGGAAACGCAATAGTACGTAGAGTCGCCGGCACCGCGAGCTCTTGTAACGACAACGTTTTACGAAATTGATAAAGCCCAAGAACATTCTGCGGCACCGTGGCAACCAACATCACAGCTTGGCCTTCCGGCAGCCCATACCCCGCGTACGCCATGAGCGGGATTATTACGAGTCCAGCAGCGAACCCCGCTGCGGACTGGGTGAACACACCCACCGAGACGATCAGGGCAAACAAAACAAAATTCTCTACAAGGGCCATGACGTCTAAGATAGTTCTGGTAAAACACAACAGGATCGGAGTCAGGGGTGCTGCCTGCCTCCAATGCAGTCAGCCCATGACACATTAAAGTGAAACCTCGCCGTCCAGAAGAGGTATTCCGATTCAGTTGCTTCACCTATCGGTATGGCATTTCGAACAAGCGCCCGCATAACCCAACCTTTTCAGCGTGCGACTTCCAGCCCGATTACATTAGAAAAAGATGAATCGCGTGTCGCAGCCGCCCTGCGACAACATCGTAGAGAGAAGATAGGTCATGAAAAGTTTGGTAGGACTCGTTGGTGTACTTAGCCTTGCAGGATTCTCCTGGGTCGGCATGGGCATGCACGAACAGATGTCGACAGAACTCGAAACACAAGCGAATAGCCTTTTGGCGTCGAGCAAGATCGAAGGCGTCGAAGTCGAGTTCGATCACTTTGATGCTATTGTTCGCGGCGCGGATACGCCGGCGAAACGAAACGACGTCCGTGACATCCTCGGCGAACTGCCTCCCGTCAGCCGCATCGAGTTTGCGGACGAATCCGAAGAGGCTGAAACTACAAGCGAATCAGTCGTCGCCTCCGAACCAGAGCCATCCACCGAGGTCGAGACCGGCGAAGTGACAACCGCCGTCGCTGATGACGCGACGAAACTTTTCTCTGAAGCATTAGTGGAGTCAGAGGCTTCCTTTGTTCCCGGTGATGCAGCAGGCACTGACCTATCGTTCACCGACCGAGAGATTAATTCGACCGATATTGGTCATCCGAACGTCTTCATGGAACCACGACACACTGAATACGACGATACGGATAAGACCCAGACTTCCGACGCTGAGCCATCGAAACAATCCTCCAGAGATCAACACACGTACACCCAGGATGCCACTACCGTCGAGCAAGTCACCGAACCCGAAACTCCGGCTGCCGAACCAGCGAATCAAAACAACAATCTCGACAACAACGCCCCTGCAACAACAACCGAACAATCCTCCGACATAAACGATCGCGCAGAAAAGACTACGCGAGAAGATATCGCAGGAAACGATCCTGCAACGACGACCGCAACTGCGACCGAAGAAGAAACCAACAACGCGGACCGTGTTGATGACACAGCAAGCCCTTACGTCACAAGCGACAGCGCCACAGACGATATCGACGAAACCGTCATCGCTCACGCGGAAGATAACACTGCGGAAACAACCGAGACGTCAGGCGGACCCGATTCCGCCGAATCAGTTGTTGAAGATTCGGTCGAGTGGTCTGCCACAGAGCCGGCAGAAGCTATCGAAAAGGAGATGGTCGAATCCGACTCGGCGAGTACCAATGAGAACACTCCGGATGCAGACACGGAATTCGTTAGCGACGACCAACCGCCCCAAGTCAGCGAGTTAGCCAACACGGCAGCAGCGGACATGGATGAATCAACGCAAAACGAACTGCAAGACACGCCGAACGAAGATGAGTCAGACACGGGATCTGCTGATACTGGAGACTTGCCAGAGCAAGAGCCTGAAACAGAAACAAAACGAAAAAATGACGTCAATTCGGCCAAAACTGACTTCCCAGGCCCCGTAGCGGCGATCAATTTGACGAAGGACAAAATGTCGGCGAAGATTGACGAAGTTCGCCTTGGCTTATACATGACAGGCTTGGACGACGACAACGTTGTCCGACGGCTTGATAAGAACTCCTCCGTCGATCGCGCCGGATTGCAGATCGGAGACAGAATCACACGGATTGGATCTCAAAAAGTAAACTCGTTCGATGACGTTAAAACATCGGTCAAAGGCAAAAAGGTTGGTGACATTATTCGCATTTGGTTTGAGCGAAAGGAAACTCTATATCTCGTCGATGTCAGATTACTCGGTCAGACCCCGCAAGCCACGTTGCCGGAAACCACACAGGCATCAACAGATGACAACTAGCTGACGCCCCACAAGAACGAACACCAAAAGAATTTCGCACGAAAAACGACCATGACAAGCGTTACCTATTTCCTCGCCAACTTCCTGCCTTATGTCATTGCCGTGGCTATGGTCACCGGAACCTTTGGAGCCTTTATTGGATGGCTTTTTTGGGGACACTACCCGGCAAAGACAATAGCTATCGAATCTCAAAACGACAATCTTCGCCGAGAAATTCGACGCCTTACCGCATAGCTGCCTGCAACTGCTTACCACCAGAACTGGGGACAAGCTTTAACACGAGATATTTCAGATGATCGACACCGCACAATTCCTCTACCAACAGTCACCTGTATTCTGGTGCGCACTTGCTGGCGTATTCTTTTTGCTGGGATTGCTGTACGCGAGCGTTGCGTGGCAAAGCTACAAGCATGCGTTGCGTTCTGCACAACGCGAAAAGTCACAGCTTCTTCGCGAAAGGAATCAAGCAGTCGCCGACCGTCAGCGTCGTCGACGACTTCGCGAACGCGGTTTAGCCAACGGTGTTTCGCCCCCACAAAAGGCAAGCGGGTCAGCTCAACATAAAAAACTATCAACTTCCAATGACTCCTCGAATGAAACCACCATTACATCCAACGGCGCAATGGCGGCCAACGGATCGCCCAATGGCGGCGGCGTCAACGGCGGAGTACCAACCGAATCTGCGACGAACGACTCACCACTAAGTCACCATGACAAAACCAGAGTCGATCTCGCAGTCCCGGCCCAAATGCCGGCGGCCAATGGTTATCCGATTAGTAATGGCGTGAAGGAAACGTCCACAAACGGCGAAGCAAAACCCGATAAGCTCGCCGCACTGTTTTCGTCAAACTACCAAAGCGGCGGCTCAAAAAAGAACGGCAAGAAGCCGCATTAGGGCTCAGATCCCTACCAAGGGCCGCGCCGAACCAAATTCTGGTCTAGAATACAGCTGATGGACACCACGTTTCATCAGTTGCACACCAGGATGACCAGATGTTCGACTCTTCTCAACGGCGTTTCGCGAAGACCGTTTCGGCGATCATCGAATGCAATCCGTTTCTGCCGGAACGCATAAACCTTGAAAAGAAAGCACTCGGTGACGCGTTCGAGTCCACGAACGCCAATTGGAATCTCCACCCATCCGAGCAACAACTCACCGAGAACATCACGCTCATCAACAAGCGGGCCGAAGCGATTCTAAACGCGCTATCGCAAAAGTCATTCGAATCAGCTGCACCAGCCGACGTTCAACTTGCTGTCGACCTTACTTCCCTTGTGTTGTTCAACCGTTTCCGGGAGCAATTCGAAAAGCTCAATGCACAGCACGGCAAGTCGGCCTCAGCCGTGTTCCAAAAATTCCAAAAGGAGTGGAACCGATTTTTGCCACCAGGTGTTGTGCCAGCGGAAATCACTGCGCAGGCGCCGCAGATGTTTGCGATGCTATTTCAAATTCGCCGCGCGTTTGACAATATTTTCCGAAATCTCATTGGTAGTTCACCCGCGATCATCGAGTTGCGTGCCAATGTGTGGCGATCGATCTTTACGCATGACGTCCGGCGTTACGTGGCAACCATGTTTCGGGCAATGGCCGATTTCCCAACACTCATTACAGGTCCTACGGGCTCCGGCAAAGAGCTGGTAGCTCGTGCGATTGGCTTATCTAGTTACGTTCCGTATGACACGGAAACGGGAAAGTTCGTTTCACCGCTGGACCACCTATTCGTTTCACTCAATCTTTCTGCGGTTAGCCCCCAACTAATCGAATCCGAATTGTTTGGACACGCAAAAGGTTCATTCACTGGAGCAACCGACGACCACATTGGATGGCTTGAGGCTTGCCCCGCGGTTGGAGTTGTTTTTCTCGATGAGATCGGCGAACTTGACCATGACATTCAAGTGAAGCTTTTGCGTGTTGTTCAAGATCGAATTTTCCAACGCATTGGTGATCGACAGCCTCGTCGTTTCCAAGGCAGGATCATTTCCGCTACCAACCGGAATTTAGACGAAGAAATGGTAGCCGGTCGCTTCCGCACAGACTTTTACTATCGCTTGTGCGCTGATCGCATCACAACACCTAGTCTTGCCGAACGAACCAACGAGGACCCCGCCGAGCTCGCGCATCTCGTGCAACACCTTTCTTCTCGAATCACGGCGCAAGAAGACGCCTCCGACATTGCAGCGGAAGTACTGGAATGGATACAGGCCACCCTAGGCAACGACTATCCGTGGCCTGGCAACGTCCGCGAGTTAGATCAATGCATTCGCAGTTGGCT
>CAYNJG010000237.1:0-11001 GCA_964397295.1 uncultured Pirellulaceae bacterium | reverse complement strand
GGATAGCCGCTCATAAGGACGACTGGTATCGTCGAACGTAGCTCCTTCAAACGAGCCAGTAGCTTGAGGCCGTCCATTTTTGGCATCACAATATCAGACAGGACGAGGTCGATATCAGGATCTTTTTGAAACACCTCAATGGCTTCCAAACCGTCGCTGGCTAGAACGACATTGTATTTGAGATGACTGAGCATTTTGGCCACCGCATTACGCACTAACGGTTCGTCCTCCACCAGGAGGATTCTCTGGCCGCGTCCCGCACGTGGAGCGTTCGTGTCGCCGGCAACCTCAGATGGCGTCAAGGGATTGGCTGTGGGTGGAAGATAAACCCGAAATACGGTGCCATTTTCCGTACTGCTGTTCACTGTAATGTGCCCTCCATATTGATTGACGATTCCTGCAACCTGAGCCAACCCTAGTCCCGAACCACGCCCCGTTCGATTTGATGTGAAGAAAGGTTCAAAGATCCTCGGCAAAGCTTCGATAGCGATGCCGTGCCCCGTGTCAGCGACTTCCAGCATCGCCCAGGTTCCAGAGAGCTGTGCCTGACAAAGCACGCACAGTTCTTCTTCGGTGTTGCCGATCGTCACTTCACGAACCGAAACCTGCAACTCTCCTCCGTCGGGCATCGCATCCCGTGCGTTGAACACCAAATTCGTAACGACCTGCTGAAGCTGCGTAGAATTCGCGTAGACGCTCTGCTCATCCTCCGTCTCCACCCGCAATTCGATGACGTCCGGTACGGCACTGCGTAAAAAGACAGCCGACTCGTGGACCAGCTTACAGACATCAACTACGTGACACTCTGAATTGGACTGGCTACAAAAGTCGAGCAACTGTCGAATCATACTGGCTGCTCGCTCGCCCGCGCTAACAATCACGTCCACGTCGTCCCGCTGTGCATCGGTGAGACTGGATGACATCTTCATCATCAACTCTCCCGTTGTCAGAATCCCCGTAAGTAGGTTGTTGAAGTCATGCGCGATCCCGGCAGTGAATTGGCCAACGGCCGCCAGACGCTCTCTCTGAACGAGTTGGTTTTGTGCCGACTTCAACTTTTTCAATGCCTCGCTGAGGGCGATTTGTTTTTCCTCCAACGAATCTCTTGCTCGGTTGCGTTCAGTAACGTCAAACACGATTGAATACAGCAACCAAGATTGCTTCCACACCATTGGTCCGGAGTAAACCTCGACATCCCTCACCTCTCCTGAGGCCAAGCGATGTCGAAAGTTGAAGAACAATCTTTCCTCAGTCCGCGCCAGGCTCAACTCCCGCGAAATCTCGGATTCAGACAACGTATTAATGTCCGAAATATTCATCTGCTCAAGTTGTTCGCGTGTGTAATCGTAGAATCGAGTTGCAGCCTTGTTAGCTTCATGTATCCGCCCGTCGGCTGGATCAATCAACAATTTAACGGCAAGGTTCGTGTCGAAGATCTGCTTATAGCGAGCTTCGCTTTCCTCACGAGCCGTTTCCGATCGATGAATGGCCTCATGCGCGAAGATGAACGTTCGGAAGCTGCCCTCTCGCGGGCCAAGACAGCTATGCCCATGCACCCAACGTTCGCCGCTCTGAAGCAACAGCCGAAACGCGACATGCTCAACCGTGCCGCTTGCTTCGTCAATTCGCTCCAGTTCCTGCAATAGGCACTCACGATCCTCTGCGACAATCATGCCGGACAAAGACAAGCCTTGTGCGCCAATCTCAGCGCCGAGCAAATCTTTGGCATTCGCAGAAACATACGTGACTTCAGGCTCATCGCCTGGCGTCCAATCGAAAACAACCACCCGCGCTGACAGCGAATCGGGCGTCCAATCGTTGGTGGTATCGCGGTGCATGAAAGTCTCTCGAAGCTCGCATCATACGAGCAACTTAGCAGTCGCAGAACACGAAAATACATTGTACATACATTTGACGCGGTAGATCTACTGTTCAGCCATCACCAACGAGGAGTCTCTCGGCCGGCGATAGAACTAGCAACGTTAACTAGTCCGTTGACCAATAAATGCGCCGAATTTCGATCGTGGTGGCTAACTCGGCAGTCGTTTCAGATTTAACGAAGAGCAAGCCAGTTACGTCATTCAGATCTGCCTTCTTCTCTCGATTCAACACAGCGATCGGGATCGAATGCGTGGTCCAATCCTTGCTGAGTTCCAAGTCCGCCCTTGGCCCAACCGTCACAAAGCAATTCACCTGAGTCCCTGCACTGTACATACCGGTTTGAAAACCGATCTGAAATTTGGACTCGGCGTCGCCGCGAATATCAAGATGCAACTGCCCTGATCCGAAATTGGAAAGATCTTCGCCTTTTCCGTCGCCCTGAATTTCCAAGGCGCAGCCCCACCACTCGCCGGTTCCGGTCGTAACACGGATGGTAGGTTTCAACAGTTCCATTCCGCACGTACTTTCCCAAACATTTAGTTTCGAAATCTCGCTGGGGTACGTCATATCATTGGAATCGTTTGGCGTAAGAGAATCATGCAGCAGAACATACTTGCTTTCGGTTACCACTTCGCCGACTCGCCGCTTTGGATTTACGGTAGAGATAGCGAGTCCACCCAAGTCGCTCACCGTTGGAATCTGCAGAACGGCTGCTTCGATAGACGCCTGATTGCCATTACTGGTTTTGGAGATGGGAACGCCACCACGCGTTAAACCGCGGAACACGCCGGCGTCGACTTCGTCCCACAAAGGAAACTTGGCTCTGCCCTGAAGATCAATCAAGCCGAAATGATTCTCCGAACCGTCGGCCTCTCCCATGTCTTTCCATTGCTCGTCGAATGCCTCGAAGTAGAAACAAGCGATTCTGTTTTCCTTGGTCCAGGCTCGCATCGCATCGTAAAAGCGGCCTGCGTTGTACTCGCCAGCCGCTTTAGATCCCTTTTCTCCGTAGTGAGCGCTATCGACAGATGCCCATCCGGTTTCGCCAATGTGGATCGGCTTTTCGATACCTAGACCTTTGATGTAGTCCGCCGTACTTTGATATTGAGCCACCGCATGCCTGTGTGCTCTTTTGACCGCGAAATCGGCCTGTTCAACACCTGTCTGTTCTTGTTCGCTTTCCGGTGCGATCCAAAACTCTGGCTGGTGATAAGTATCGTGGAACGGATACGTGTGAAGCGAAACGTAATCGACGGCCCCTATCAGCGCCCTGAGGTCATCAGTGTGGTAACTGCTTTCGGCACCGCCCCACGCTGCATAATTGTCGGATGACGTTACCCAAATTTCTCCAGGTAGATCGCCTGATTGTTGAAGATTGTGCAGATGCCTGACCCATTTCAGAATCACGCCGGGTCGCACGAAGTAGCTCGACGCCCAATGCACCATCGCTTCATTCCCAACGGCAATGACCTTGACGGTCTCAGGGTGTTCCTTCGCCAATCGGATAGCAGCTTTTATTTCTGCCGTGTTGTTTGCTAAGTGTTCCGCATCATGGTTCACGTCCTTCGACCACGCTCCTTCGCACTCTATCCACGCCCCCAACATCACATACATATCGAAATCGTCGCGTTCCTCTCGCAGTTCTTTCACCGCCTTCAGCAAGTTCTCCGCAAACGGAAACTGCTGCGTGTTGTAGGTACGAACGATCTTCACTCCCATCGCGGACAGAATCTGCAGGTCTTCCTTAATCTGTGCGATAGAGGGGGCATCCTCCCGTGACTTGCCGCGGTACCCGCCGTAACAGAACGCCAAACTATTCGGGTCGCTGAGTAGGTCCCGCGCGTGTAGGGATCGGCCACGAGGCAGCTTGAAATCGGCCGCTTGGGATCTTGCTTCTTTATCTAAGTCGCTGGCGTTATCGCCGGCGACAGCGGACGGAGGTGAGCTTTGGTGATTCTGGCCACATCCAATCGTCATGATTGCCATCGTTAGAACGCAGTAAAAATGAATCCTTGGCTTCATTGCTGTACTCCTTGTTTGCTCGCACTCACTTGGCGTCACTCTTCGATCAGATAGAACATACAAATCGGTCGTAATCTACCTACGTCAGCCGAGCCACTGAATCTCGAATTTGCAGCGTACTTGTTAGAGGCTGAGATTCCACAGAATCATCGCGAATCAGTGCAAGAATCGCCTTGGCCGCCCGTTCACCCATCTCTGTCGCTGGTTGCCGCATTGTCGTTAACGGTGGCGTCATAAACGCAGCCTCAGCTTGATCATCAAAGCCGACAATTGACACGTCTTCAGGGACTCGCTTTCCATGCTGATGAAGAGCAAGCCGAGCACCAAACGCAGTCATATCATTCGCGGCGAAGATCGCTGTAAACTCTCGCTTTTGGTGGATCAACGTATTGACGGCCTCGACGCCAGACTCGGCACTGAAGTCGCCACTCAGAATAAGTCCCGGTTCCAACTCAATATTCGCTTCGGCGAGGGCTTTCTTACATCCCTTGAATCGGTCGATCGCATCTGGGTGATGATCGATGCCTCGAACGACTGCTATCTTTCGATGACCGTGTTCGATTAAGTGCTTTGTCGCCTGATAGCCACCGTCCACATTGTCGACGAAGATACTGTGCTCACTTCGCCCCAATACGTTACGGGCCACAGCCACCATGGGCGTGGTACCACATACTTCCAATAATTCGTCGGCGGGTGTGACGCCACCAATCACCACCAACCCATCAACCCGGCGACCTAAAAGAGTACGAATCGCCGAAACCTCTTTTTCGCTCTCCCATTGCCCGTTTACAAACATGGGCGAGTACCCGGTGTTTCCTAGCCCGGTTACTAGTCCTTGCGAAATCACATCGTAGAACGGACTGCCAATACACTGCGTCTGCACACCGATCGTCATCGATTGTCCTTTGGCCAAACTCCTGGCTACGACGTTCGGCTCAAAACCGAGGCGAGCGGACGCTTGTAGCACCGCCTTCTTCTTGTCCGGATGAACGACTGCGGTGTTGTTAAGCACTCTCGAAACCGTGCTCTTGGAAACATTCGCCACAGTCGCGATGTCTTGAATCGTGATGTCTTTCATTTGCTTAGCTGGTCGCGAAAACATGCCAAATGAGAAGGAAACACCGCTTTGAAACCGGTTTCAAAAAGACTACCATGGTTGCGGTTTCAATAGCAAGCGACGCAATGTTCTCGTGTCTTGATACGTGAACGTGGGCAGATTAATTCAGAAGGCCCTTTCTCATGAGTGACGACGTATCACCGTACGCTTCCCCCAATTCGCCTTCTCAAGAAGAAAGCAGCTCGGCCGTCTTCGGCGACAAAATCACTCTCGTTCAAAAGCTCGCGTATTCAAGCGGCATGCTGGTCAACAATCTTCAGGCTGCCGCATTGCCAGCAATGATGATTGTTCTGAACCTCGGTCTAGGCATCGACCCTCGGTTGGTGGGCATCATTGGTTTTCTGCCGCGCATCTTCGACGCCGTTTCCGATCCGTTGATGGGCTACATCTCGGACAACACGCGATCACGATGGGGACGACGACGGCCCTACATCTTCGCAGGTGCGATTATCGCCGGGATTGTATTTGCAGGCATGTGGCAACTACCGGCCGGCTATTCAGAATCGTTCTACTTTTGGTTCTTTCTCGTTGGATTGATCACGTACTTCCTGACCTACACCATCTACTCGACACCGTTCGTTGCATTCGGCTACGAAATGACGCCTGATTATCACGAACGTACCAGACTGCACGCATTTGCAAATGCGTTCGGACAGTTGGCGTGGATTGGAGCTCCGTGGATTTGGGCCATCATGGCCAGCTTCGAAAACAAGGTAGAAGGTGCCAGCGTACTTGGCATTGTCTTTGGAGCCACGATCATGTTGCTCGGAATCGTACCTGCGATATTTTGCCGTGAGCGAGTTGCTGATCTGCCACCAGTTGAAACGACCGCCGGTGCTTCGGGCGTCGCTCGCAATCTTGGCCAGTTCTTCTCGAGTCTCGTCACGACGTTGAAGTGCAAACCGTTCGTGAAACTCTGCACCGCGACTTTTCTCGTTTTCAACGGGTATCAACTCGGCGTGTCGTTTTCGCTGTATGTGATGATTTTTTACTTATTTGGTGGCAATGACGCAGACGCTGGCGCACTCAATGGCTGGTGGGGTTCGCTGACTGCGATCTGCACCATCGGCGTTATCCCGCTTACAGCGTTCATTTCGGAACACCTCGGGAAACGCAAAACATTTCTCGTCACGATCACGCTTTCGATCGTTGGCTATGCACTCAAATGGGTTGGCTACAATCCCAGTTATCCTTACTTGCTACTACTGTCGTGTCCGTTCGTGGCATTCGGTACCGGTTCGCTCTTCACTCTAATGGGATCGATGATTTCGGATGTTTGCGACTATGACGAACTACATTCGAATCAGCGACGCGAGGGCATCTTTGGAGCCATTTACTGGTGGATGGTAAAAGTAGGGATGGCCCTAGCTCAATTGCTAGGCGGATATCTTCTGGTTGCTTCGGGTTTCATCACGCCGGCACCAGACGCGACGGAGCCGGTGCTGCAGACCCCGGCGACGCTCTTTTACCTGCGTATCTTTGATGTCGCCATTCCAATTGTGACATCTCTCATCGCTCTCGCAATTATGTGGAGCTACGAGATCTCTGAATCCAGAGCCAAAGAGATCCGTGCAGAACTCGAACAACGCCGTGGTGTGTTGAAAACCTAAGTACAAAACGACTAGTTCGCCTCCATCGACTTATCTATGACCAACACAGTACGCGAATCTCCCGTAACGGGTGAGTACGTTACGCTCGACGACGAGCGCTATTTCTGCATCACCAATAGCCACCAGATGCCAGACTTCTTCATGTCGCTGGTCGGCGCCGACGATCATTGGATGTTCGTTTCCAGTAGCGGTGCGTTAACGGCAGGCCGGCGGAATCCGGATCTTGCTCTTTTCCCGTATGCCGCGGACGATCAGATCTCGATTGCACAATCCGTGACGGGTCCTACCACCTTGATTCGTGACGAGGACGGTACAGTCTGGGAACCGTTTGCAAGGAAGACAGTCGCCTTGCCCCACATTCGTCGCAACCTCTACAAGACGCCGTTGGGCAATAAGCTTGTCTTCGAGGAAATCAACGAACAGCAGCAACTCGCTTTTCGTTATCGCTGGACGTTCAGTGAGAAATTCGGCTTCATTAGAACATGCAAGCTAGAGACTCGAGGCGGCAGTCGACAACTCACCCTGCTGGACGGTCTACTGAACGTCTTGCCGTTTGGTGTTGGCAGCGAGTTCATGATGCGATTTAGTAATCTCGCCAACGCATACAAGAAGAATGAGCTACTCAGTGACTCTGGGCTTGGGCTTTACTACCTAAGCTCCATTCCGACGGACCGGGCAGAACCTAGCGAGGGGCTGAAAGCGACATCTGTTTGGCAAACCGGTTTGTCGCCTAACGCAACTTTACTGTCGGCCGAGCAACTACCCGCGTTTCGTGGTGGACAGATCCCTAGCACCGAAATCGACGTGCGAGGTAAAGCGGGAGCCTACCTGGTCACTCAGCCCATCGAATTGGATTCCAAGGCGCCGATCGAATGGAGTATCGTCGCCGAATTGGCGCAAGATCATGCTGACATTATCCAACTCGACGATTGGCTACGAACGCCGTCGAACAGAGCCGAAGCTGTCGCCGAAGACATCAAGATCAGCGAGCAGAAATTCCTCCATATCGTTTCCTCTTCAGATGGTTTGCAATGCAGCCAAAACAACCGACGGGCGTATCGTCACCTTTCGAACACGGTCTTCAATGTCATGCGAGGCGGTATTCCGCTTGAAAACTATGACGTCAGCCGCGATGACTTCTTGGACTACGCCAAAAACTTCAATCGCCCCGCGTTCACTCAACATCAGAACACGTTACGCGCATTACCCGAACAGCTTCCGCTATCCGATCTGCAAAACGAAGTCAAAAAATGTGAGAGCCTTGATTTATCCCGTCTTGCTATGGAATATCTCCCACTGGCATTCAGCCGGCGGCACGGTGATCCCACGCGACCCTGGAATAGGTTCTCTATTGATCTGACCGGCGAGGACGGCAGCACTAATCTCAACTACCAAGGTAATTGGCGCGATATTTTCCAGAACTGGGAAGCATTAGCATTTTCTTTTCCCCAATTTACAACTGCGATGATTTGCCGGTTCGCTAACGCGACAACCGCGGATGGCTACAACCCGTATCGTCTTACAAAAGATGGTTTCGAATGGGAAGAGCCTACCCCCGAAGATCCTTGGGCCAACATCGGCTACTGGGGCGACCATCAGATCATTTATCTCTTGAAGTTACTTGAATGGTCTCGTCGACTATCGCCCAACGACTTGGATCAGCTTCTGAACAACCCCACCTTCGCTCACGCCAACATTCCTTACCGCATCAAACCATTCAGTGAAATTAAAAAGGATGCTCAGGACACGATCGAATTCGATCACGAACGGTCGGCAGGAATTAATCAACGTGTTTCCAACATGGGTGCCGACGGCAAGCTGCTTACAGATGCACAAGGTAACATCCACTACGTCACGCTTCTCGAAAAGTTGCTGGCACTCTCTCTAGCCAAGTTGTCCAATTTCATTCCGGATGGCGGTATCTGGCTCAACACCCAGCGACCGGAGTGGAACGACGCAAACAACGCCCTGGTGGGCAACGGCCTGTCGATGGTGACGACGTGTTACCTCTATCGCTGGTTCACCTTCATTGAGACCTGGATTGCCGGTTCAAGTGAGGAAACGTTCAATGTATCGGCCGAAGTTGCTAACTTTTTCGCCGACATCTCCAAGGTTTTGCAAGCGAACGCGTCATCCCTTCAAGCAGAACTGGATCCGCTTACTCGACAACAGGTAGTTGAGGAATTGTCGCTCGCTGGCAGCAAGTTCCGAACGTTACTTTACGACGAAGGCTTTTCCGGAGCGACTACTGCTCTCTCCCGCGAAGCATGCATAGAGCTTCTACAGCATTCGCGACTGGCCCTGGAATCAACGATTAAGAACAACAAACGATCAGACGGGCTGTACCATGCCTACAATCTGATTGTCTGTCCACCGGGATCAGATTGGAAGCAAGAAGGCGTCCTCGTCGACCACCTTTACGAGATGCTCGAAGGACAAGTCGCTGTTCTTAGCTCCGGTCTATTGAGTGCCACGGAAGTTAACGAGCTTCTCGACGCATTGCGAATCAGTTCGCTCTATCGCGAAAACCAGAACAGCTATCTTCTCTACCCAGATCGACGGCTTCCTAGGTTCCTGCAGAAGAACAACATTCCGCAGGAAGCCATCATCGACAATCCGCTCGTCAAGCAGCTCCTAGACGACGGCGATGCGCGCATTGTCAAAAGAGATATCAATGGCGAAGTCCATTACAACGGCAACTTCCGCAACTCGACCGACCTAAGGGCTGCCCTCGCACAGCTGGCCCCTTCGTATCAGCCCAACGTCACGGCGCATGGCGAAGCGTTGTGCCAAACCTTCGATGACATCTTTCATCATCGCCAGTTCACAGGTCGTTCCGGAACCTTCTTTGCTTACGAGGGACTTGGTTCCATCTACTGGCATATGGTTTCGAAGTTGGGCATCGCCGTTTCTGAAAACCTGTTCTGGGCACTAGACAAGAACGCACCGCGTCAAGTGATCGACTCACTGCGCAATCACGCTGCATCCATTCGCGACGGCATCGGTTGCGAAAAGAGTCCGACCGAGTACGGTGCATTCCCTACCGACCCGTATTCGCACACACCAGAAAATGCCGGCGTCAAGCAACCGGGCATGACAGGCCAAGTCAAGGAAGACATTCTGGCTCGATTTGCAGAATTGGGACTGCATATCGAAAACGGTTGCGTCCAATTCCGACTCGATCAGTTTGATACCAGCGAACTGCTCTCTGCGCCAAATGAATTCGAGTACTTCCATACTCTGGGGACACGCCAATCTATCCAAGTTCCCGCAAACAGCTTGGCTTTCACTTTCTGCCAAGTTCCGATTGTCTACCTCGCCGCTGATCAGAACTCGATTCGTGTCCGCCATACCAACGGAACCGAAACCAACGTCGTCGGCACGCAATTAGGCGAAGACCTCAGCCAAACCCTTTTCCGACGGACTGGCGAGATTCAATCGATCGAGTTCCACTTCACGAGCCGTTAACCTTATCAACCGCTCGTTGCAACACCGCACATAGCGCGCACAATGGTGTTTCCAACCGAGAGCGTGAAAGGTGAGGAAATGAAAGAATCATTTTGGGACAACGTTGCGGACAAATACGACGACGAGATATTCAACACGCTCACCAGCGACCGATCACAAACGCTTGGTAAGACAATCCGGAAGTACGCAACCGGCGTCGACCTCGCTTGCGACTTTGGCTGTGGAGTGGGTCGCTTTGTACCGCTGCTTGAATCATGTGCGAAACGCGTGATCGCCACAGACTTCTCCGCTCGCAGCCTCGAGTTGGCGAAACGAACCATCGACAAACGGTCCAACGCGGAGGTCAGCTTTGAAAAACACGATTTAGCAAAAACAAAGCCAAACATTTGCGAAGCAGACCTAGGCCTCTGCATCAACGTGATGATCATGCCTCAGTTCAAGCATCGCCAAACAATTCTGTCAAACGTCCGTCGCAACTTGGCTTCCTCGGGTCGATTGATTCTCGCAGTACCATCATTAGAGTCGACGCTCTACAGCTTAAAGCGACTTTTGGAGTGGCACTGTCGAGAAGGCGACAATCGGAAATCAACGCTCTCTGCCCTGGAAAAAGAAGCACGCGATACCACCGTATCCATTATCGACGGGATCGTTGAAATAAGGGGCGAACCCACCAAGCATTACTTACGAGAAGAGCTATTGCTGATGTTCGACCAGACAAAGTTCGACGTCTTGGAAGAATTGCGCATCGAGTTTGAGTGGGATGAAGAATATGAAGATCCGCCAGCCTGGATGGCAGCTCCCTGGCCCTGGGAATGGTTGTTCGTGTTACAAAAGCGGTAAGGACGAAAAGAACTGCTAACGAATCTACGCGGATCCAAGGACGCTTACGCTTATCTGTACAGC
>CAYNJG010000236.1:7615-11229 GCA_964397295.1 uncultured Pirellulaceae bacterium | reverse complement strand
CAATCAGGAAATAGAAATAAGCCTATTGGCAAATTTGACAGAAGAGGATTTTAGGTCTCTAGATAAGAGGTCATTATATCAAATACAGGTTAATGGAAAGCCAAGGTTGTTTAAGCTGAAAACAGCTAGAGACTTTGAGTATTTCGGAAACATACCGACACCAGTTGAGTTTCAAGCATTTTCAGAAGACACGCAAGCTTGTGGGATAACATCTGCAGAAAGCTCAAGCTGTGTTAATGTTAGGAGGGTATCATATCAGATACTTGGTAGCACTATAGAGTTAGAGGTCAACGGATCTGGGAATGCTACGGTTACAGGGACTCAGTGGTTCATGCAGATAAATGGATCGAGTTCAGTTCAGACAATTCCAAATCAATCACTGGTTACAGCTCAATTGCAAAATCAAACACAGACATTTGATGTGTGGTCTATAGTCAGCCATGGCAACAATCCAGATGGGGAGCCTTGTGCAGACATAACAACGCCAAGAGTCACGATTAATCCATGTATAACAGATCAACCAGAATTGGATGTGTCTGGATATATAAATGAGGAAGGAGAGCAATGTGTTGAAGTTGCTGTTGCAGGAGGTATACAAAACCCGTACACTGTTATTGATTCTAATTACATACCAGTAGCAGGAGGTTCTTTATCTGGATTCATATTGGCAGACCCGATATGTGGAATTGAAGAGGATATTGAGATTATTGTAAACATAGACTTTGAGGATGCTTGTGGTCCAGTTGAATTAAGAACGATTGTGAACTTCCCGTTGGTGGGAGTTAGTGTTGAAGATCCTACAGCATCAGTTGAGATAGTGAATGAAGGGTTTAATTCATTTACGTTCAACAGAATCGGACCTATGCCAATAGGAGAATATGAAGACTACATTATATATAGAACAGATGAGAATGGAACCTATAGGAGGTGGAATGAGAAAGAGGCCGTTGCCTCCGATTATATAGGAGCAAAGAGGGTGTTGATAGCAGTGAACAATCCTGCTAATAATTACGCAAGTGAAGAAGTAATCAAGTAAATATTCAAATATGAATCGAGTAAACTTTTTATTGATGTGCATGGCCATTATGATTGGGATGTCTAGCTGTGCAAGTAGTGCCAAGATCGTAAAGGACGAGTACTATCAAAAGAACAGGGAGGATATCATTGTTCAGAAATACCTAGCACAAGTAACGCCAGAGACAAGCAATTTATTTATCATGCCTCTATCTGCATCAGGAGATGATATAAGCGAAAGGGAGAGGACAGATATAATGGTACAGGCATTTATAGACAAGATGCAAGCAGAAGCTATCAGAGATGGAGGAACAGTTGCCGAGTTCAATGTCAACGACATCTTAACAGGGACAGGAGTGTTAAGCGATTTGCTCAGGGGGATAGTTGATTTCGGGATAGACTTTGTGACAGAGGAAAGGGTGCCGCAGCCATTAAATGTATTTAGGCAAGCAAAGTTTGGAAGAGAGATATACAGAAAAGAGAAAGACCATAGGGACAAGTATTAATGGGATACGCGATATCTAGGAGAGAGGGGTGGAAGACTATCCTTAGTAGCTTCCTAAAAGATAAGCCTGAAGAGTTGATGAATGGATCTTACTCAGTGCAAGTCATAGAGCTCAACAAAGAGGAGTATGACTTGCATAAGGGTGTCATTGAGAAAAGGAATGAGAGATTCAAAAGTCACAAGAGCAAGAAAGATGCCAATGCAGATGAGCCAAGGGTTGAGGATCTGCAGATGAACATTTCAGGAAGTGACATTGATCTCATTGATGCTCTTTTACAGGATGATGAATGGAGGTCGTTAATGAAGATGCATAACAAAAATGGGTGGAGCTCATTCAGTTATTGCTGCCTAAAACAGAAAGAGTTCTTCTATAAAAACCTAAAGGATGCAATCAGAAGAGGAAGGTTGGGATCTGGCAAATCTCCCGAATAGAGAATTAGATAGAGCGTATACATCCTTTATATCGAAGGACACAAATGATCTATTGGATATGCATAATAAATACAATCTAAGTGAGTATGATTATGAGTGCTGCAACAGGAATGGTTTATACGTGTGGTTTGAGATACTGTTAAAAAAGAGGGGGAGGATATGAATAAACAGGATTACATATCGAATATTAATTCGATTCTTGAGCTTGATAAAATCAATTCAGCAGTTAAAATAAAAGTGCTTGAATTTATCAGGTGTATGAGTGAGAGTCAATTAAAGAAGTACCTGATAATCAACGCATTAACTTCTGAAAGAAGAGACACGTATGCGGTTATAGCTGCTAAGTATGGAGTGTCTGAAGACCTAGTAAAAAAGAGAGCTCAGAATCTTAGGGAAATAGGAAAGTGAATATTCCTACACCTAACATCTGGAACAATTATGCCACATTTGTAAAGATTTAATACTTATTGATGAAGCCTATAGATGCTGTAGTCGGATTAAGCGAATGGTACATTGACGGGCTTTACGGGTTAAAGAACTACAATAAGTATGTATTTGAAACGCAGGTGTTAAAGGAGGGCTTAGTTGATTACTCTAAAACAAGGAGAGAGAATACAGCCAATTACTATTTGACTCCGAGTGGATCGGTGTTCACACAAGATCCATATGACCCGAAGCCAGTTCCAAGCGGATCTATTGCTGTGATCAAGTTTCATGGTATAATGTTTGCTGAAGAAGCTATGTGCTCATATGGGGTTGGGTATTTTACAGAGCAGATAAGAAAAGCTGACGGAGACCCAAACATTAAAGGGATAATCCTTAAGGTTCATTCAGGAGGAGGAGAAGCAACGGCAGGAGTGATGCTCATGAATGCTGTAAAAGAAACTAGAAAGCCTCTTATAGTTCATGGGGACTATATGGCTAGTGGTGCTGTCCTGGGAACCTTGTATGCTGATGAGATAATCTTGTCTAGTAATATGGTTCAGATGGGATCTATAGGAGTCATGATGGATATCAACATGAAGATCTTGAAGAAGATCAGAAAGGATTATAAATCTTTGTATTCCACAAAAAGCAACAGAAAGAATGAGGAGTTCAGAGAGTTGGTTGAAAACAACAACTTTGATCCTCTCATAAAGAGGCTTACAAAGCTGGATACACAGTTTATGTCCGAGGTCAAGAAAGCCAGAAAGCATAAGTTACAAGAGGATCACTTTGATGAAATCTTAAGCGGTGCTATGTTCCCAGCTAGAAAGGCTGTAGAATATGGAATGGCTGATGGGATAGGGGATTTGAATTACGTTAAAAGAAGAATGAAGTTTCACTTAAAAGCAGCATAAAATGTTTGGCACGAAATCTAAAGGAAAAAAGCAAAAGGCGGCTCTAGTAGCTGCATTATCAGGTTTGGGGATTGAAAACCTAAGTGATGATATGTCTATCGAAGAATTAACAGATCAGCTACAGCAAGCCCAAGAGGGAGGAGCTAGAGTGTCTGTTGTACAACTGGCTGATGAATCAGATATCAACCTATCAGGAGATGATGCATCTGATGATGTAGACGATTCTGAAGGTGAAGAGGCTGGCGATGAAGCTGGCGATGAAAGCTCTGAAGGAGATGATGATGCATCTGATGATGTAGACGATTCTGAAGAGGAAGAGGTAG
>CAYNJG010000236.1:0-7515 GCA_964397295.1 uncultured Pirellulaceae bacterium | reverse complement strand
GAAGGAGATGATGATGCATCTGATGATGTAGACGATTCTGAAGAGGAAGAGGTAGAGGAAGAGGTAGGGACAGATGAGTCATCTGCTGAATTGATTGAAAGATTCAACGCATTCGAGGACAGCATGAGCGAAAGGCTCAATGAGATGGCTACAAGGCTGAATGATCACACAGGATACTTCAAGGAGCTTGGGATGAAGATGAATAAGAAAAAGGCTTTGCCGTCAGCAGCAGCCAAGACTAAGAGTGGAGCGTCTGAAAAAGTTCACATCAAAAAAACAAAAGGAGAAGTTGCCAGCGATCAGTTTTCAGAAGCTGATGCAGCGTTACTCATAGGGACTAGAGCAATCTAAGCCGTATTTAATTAATTAATCAAAGAGAAAGTCAAAAGAAATTAGACATGGAAATGCAGATTGAAATACCTGGTGCTGGTAATGTGTTCATAGAGAATGGGCCTGGGGCAGCATACCTTTCGATTCCTCAAGAGACTGAGTTACGAATTTTTGCAGAGAGAGCTTTGAAATATCCAAGATTCGCTCAGGATGTTTTAGGTGTTTATCAAATGGTTCCTATGGAAGGAAAGAATGAAATGAAGATGGCTTCATTCACAACTCCTGAAGGAACTCTAAGACCTAGAAGCTTTGGATGTATCTGGGACCCAGAAGGAGGATTAGACCAAAACAGCGAAACACTGAGGACCTATGGAGTTGAGCATCAGAGTGAGTTGTGTACTGATCACCTTTGGGGGAAGATGTGGAGATCTATCCTAGGCAAAGGAGCTGGAATATATGACATCAATAGTACTGATAAGAGTAGAGCTTTACTAGCTAAGGTTATAGCTAAGCTGCACTTTGGGATCGGTAATGATTACTATAAGGTTGTAGAATTCTCAGGACACCCAATGTTCCAACTAGCTGACGAGAATGAGTGGTGGAAGCTCAATCCTAAAATGACTTATCCTAGATGGAAGAGAATTCTTAAGCAACAATCAATTGGATCAGGTGGACACATCACGATCATGGATTCTCTAGCTTCAACTGAATTAAAGGATAACTTTAATGTTGAGATCAGAGAAGAGGATATTGATGGTAAGAGATACAAGGGGGATGCTTTCCAGTTGTTTAATAGGCTAACAGATCAGTTCCCAGAAAGACTCCAATATATGGAGGCGGTTGTGATTATGTGTACGCCTGGCATCTTCAATAGATTGAAAGAGCAGAAGTCTCTAAGACATAGAGGTATTGAGCAATCATATTTGATTGACACGCTCGGACATGATGGAAGCTCAAATCCAATCAAGTTGAGTGCAAAGAATGTGCTTCAGATAGATGGATACTATGTGGTCAATAAGCCTGAATGGTTGTGGATGGATTCAGTTTGTGGAACAATCACGCATAGGATAGCTGCAGTAGCACAAGGAGTTCTAGCAATAGGATATGATGTTGCACCGCAAGAGCAGGATAATGGAATGGGATTAGATGTTGAGCATGTAACTAGAGGAAGGTACAAAGGGAAGTCTTACTTCAGTGCTGACTTTGAGTTAGGAACAACAATTCTTGGTGCAGATGATTATGTTGCACATGGATCTCTAATACTGACTCCTGACGTATAGTCAGAGAAGAATTAATTCAATAATCCATAAAGACAGATAATGTTAGGATTGACAGGAATAAATCAAGAGCTTTCATCTAGGGACCCTCAAGGGGGAGTTAGACGGGTGCTCTTGATTCCCACGAAGGATCTTAATCTAGCGGCTGCTAGTATTAATCCTACAACTAAGAAAGTCACACTAGCTGTGATCGCCGCAGAGCAAGCACTATATGTGCCGTATGAGTCGACTGCATTGTTCAACTCAAATGGTGCATCAGAAGGTGAGAGCCACAGGAGTACAATTGAAGGTCTGCTAGAGTTCATTGGTATCACCGATGATATTGTTGCAGAGGGAGAGAGAATCAAAAGTGTTAAGTCATGGGCTGCAGTCGTTGAGTATGCAAACTGTATGGTTTGCGTCTATGGACTCGATATCGTTGAAGGATGTAGTGCGGATCCAGAGCTGAGAAGATCCCTTAAGAGATTGAAGCCTATAGTGTCGCACATCTTTGGAACAATAGAGGAGGATGACATGATGAGGGTTGCATTTGAGGGAACTCAAAAAACAACCGTTGTTGTGATTGATACTTCAGTTCAGGATTTTGATGATATCTTAGCTCTAACAATCTAAAAGAAGAAAGATGAGTGATACTAAGAAAGACCCAAAATTGGTAGGACTTCTAGGGAAGTATGCATCTGAGACTATAGTTGTGACCGGACCTGCTGGACCAGTGAATATTGGAAAGGGAGGATCAGTTAATCTAAAGTCTGGGAGAGCTACCAAGGAGGGGCCTAAAAAGAATAAAGATGTTGCTGGTGCAACTCAAAAGGAAGCTCTTGAGATCTTCAAAAGAGGAGTAAGATGCCTTGTTGGAGGAGAGACAAAAAAGGAGTTGGAGTCTAAAGGGGCTGTGTTCATTTATCCAGATGAGCTACCGACTAAGAAGTCTTCTTCTAAGGATAGTACATCGACATCAACAGGTGGTGCAAGCTAGTAATACAAATACTAAATGGCCAATGTTGTCGCACGTGAGAAGGACGCATACATACCCTTTAAGAGGAGGTGTGATGTGCGTGAGTCAAACCTAATTAGGTTTGCAGAAATAAAGAATCCTATACCTGATGAGATAGCAGATGGTAAGGATTTGCAAAAGCTCTTTGACAGATTCCCTTATATACCATACTCTACGAGTGATCGTCAGACTGCACATTATCTATTGTGGCACCTGATTAACTCGAAGTATACGAGTGAGACAAAAGGCGCAATTATTGAGTCGGTTAACTCCTTTTCTTTTGGTGGGCAATACAAGTATGTCCGAGCATATGATAAGAGGGTTTACAATCCATTTAAGAATGACAAAGGTTTAAGTCAAGAGGAATGGATGTCCTATAATGAGTTTCTTGGTTCAATTGATTTGTGTGGGAAAAATTATCACAGCCTAGCATGTGAACTTTCAGAGCATAAGCAACTAACTGGAATGCAGGGAGTAGAGGTGATCTACACTCAAAGCTTTGGGCAACCAATGGTTACGTTCGCTTGTGTGAGACCAGATAAGTACATGCATAAGTACAATGGTCCAGATGGAATGAGAGAGGTTGCGATAAGCGATAAATGGAGTACATCATATCTAGCTAAGTACGAGCCAAGAGAAGTTCCATTGTGGCCAGAGTATAGAGAATATTCAGATGGCACTATAAGAACGTTTGTGTACGAGAAAGATGGATCTGCCAAGTACAATGGCAGGGCTTCAGATTTCGCAAGTTTCCCTAATCAGTATAACGAGTATAAGATCAATGAATTCATCCTTAAGCAAGTGGATGGAAATTTCATGGCTCAAACTTTAATCGAGTTAGAGTCAACACAGCCTGGGATTAGCCCTTTTGGAAATGAAGCGGAAGAGTCTATCCCTAGGAAGTTAGAAAGACATTTCACATCAAGAGGAAGAAGGCCCAAGAGGGTGATGGCTGTTACAAGACCAAAGAAAGGAGGAAAAGCTTTTGTTCATGATTTCAAGCCTTATACCAGTGAGGATTATTACACAACTCTTCTGGATAGGTTTGAGAAGTCTATACACAAAGCTAATCACTGGCCTTTGGCGTTAATGTTAGATCATTCAAGTGGGTTCAACTCTCAGATGTTTAAGGACATATTTGAGATAGTGAGTGCGACCAAAGTGCTAAAACATCAGCTAAGCAGTGGAGGAGTTATCAATACATGCCTAATGATAGCCTCTGAGTGGTTATTAAAAGATGAGCATAAGGAAAAAAGCATTGACTATATGAGTCCTATACAGCAGTTGATTAATCAAAAAGTCGAAGCACTTGAAGGTGAAGACATAATGGATATCGATGAAGCAGACCTTAATTAGTAGACTTGATATTGTTAACACTACCTCTATAAAAGGTAATGTTTCTGAACAGGTTCTATGTCCGCATATAGATCTTGAGTTGATATTCAGTAGTACACTTGGATTGCCGATGCTGAGCACGATAATGGGCAGCATCAAAAATTACGAAGGTGTAGAAGAATATGACGAAGAGTCTGACTATAACATAAATGATATGGCCTCTTACAAAGGAGTCATATACAAAAAGGTGTCAGACAATGAGGATGAAGATGGTACAGTGGTTGATCCTTCTTGCTCAGATGATTGGGAGACGGTTCCAATGTTTGATAACGAGTGTTTGAATTCATTGTGGCCTTATCTGAAGAAATGGTTGTGTTGGGCGGTGGCCTATAATGCAGCTCCCTTTATCCATGTTGAATATGGAGCAGATGGATTCAGTGTTCAGACTGACAGTTCTCAAGGATCTGTAAATGCTGGAAATGAGCTTTACAGCCAGACAGTCGAGAGCTATAGGAAGAGGAAGTACATGTACTATAATCTGTTGAACAGCAAGATTGTAGAGCTGTACAAAAGTGAAGAGTGCAACATCTTTGATTCTCTGAAGATCGTCACAGATTGTTGTGACACTAAGTCTAAAAGAGGACAGCAGAATGAAAGCTCTACAGGATTGCATTTTCATTATGATGATGAGTATGAATATTAAAAGGGATATGAAAGCCATATTGGCAAAGGGATTTTTGGTAGTTGAAAAGACTAACAATCCTACATTGATATCATTCAGAAGAGGAAGGTGTCATGATTGCCCAAGTGGATTGTACGATAAAAAAAATGATGAGTGCACAGGTTGTGATTGCATAGTTGAAGAGAAGATCAAATCTATCACTCATAAGACCTTGAAGATGGGATTGCCTATTGGACCCATAATAAAAGGTCACTGCCCGAATGGACATTGGTTAGACAAAGAAGTAGCCAACCATTACAGAGCAGAGAAAGGATTGGAATTAATTACTTAACAAATAAAGTAAATAACATGTTACGAGGAGTTTTAGTGCCTGGACAAAACAGCCCTAATCTTGTAAAGATTACAGATGCTGAATCAGGTGTCCCATGCGTAGAGACAACACCAGCTAGACATCAGGTTGAGATAACTGGATTTGCTGGTATTGGCTCCGTGAAATTCAAAGACAGATCAGGTACCGAACACACGGCATCATTGGGATCTGTTATTACAGATGTAGATGAGCTAACAGCATCTCTATATGCAGCCGCTCAAAGAGGAGTGTATGACAATGGCCTTGGTTCAAAGGTTGTTGGAGAAGGAGATGGAGGAGGTATCACGGTGACTGATTTAGGATCAGGCACAGTAAGAATTACCATCGATGCAGATTTCGAAATAGTTGCATTCGTCAAAGCGGATGGAACTGATGAGACTGTAGATAGAAGCACAGTAAGAGCCAAGGTTGCTAAGCAAGGTGTGATTGTCGAAGTTGGAGCGATAGCAACAGTTGGATATGATGGAACCGATCAAGCATTAGCTACTGGAACTTATGCAAGCGGATCTGCTGCAACTCTGAAAGGAGATGTTGAGACTGCATTAGCGGCATTGAATGTTGAGTTTACTGATGTCGTTGTGACTGAAGATGAAGAAGCTGAGAAATTTGATATCGAGATACACGCGATTCAAAAGCCTATATCTATTGATGGTACTGAGGCATCTATCAGAGGAGGGTACTATACCTTCTTAAACGGTAGTGATGAGATCATTGAGGAGATCAAGGATGGAGCAGCCGAAGGAGTTGACATATCCAAATTAGATGCGGAGGGCATCAAGGATATGAGGAAGAAGCTAAGTGCAAGAGCCAAAGAGCTTAAGTAATAATTTGAGAATGGTACGTTTTGTTTTAGCATAGCAATCAAGGAAGCCAGATCCCAATGGCTTCCTTTTTTTATAGATATAACTAGTATGAAAAGGATAACAGGATTGATGGTCTTTGTCTTCATGTCAATGACGGTGAATGGGCAGTATACGGTTACATGTGTCGATGAGTCTAATAATGACTCTGTGACATGCAACAGTTGTGATGATATTTCGATAGAGGTGTCTAAAGGTTTGTTGCTCACTTCTGGTGGGAATGATCTCTTTATATTTTCGCCAGTCAGGGCGTGGATGAGGCCGAATGGATTTGTTAGGATGATAGGTCCGCACGAAGATGAGCAAGCAGTTGAGATAGAGATATCCCAGATACAGACATACAATACAGAGCCTCTATTAAAGGCTTACTTAGAAGGATGTGGGAGCGTCCAGGTATCGGATGATCAAGAGATTACAGATTTCTCTTTAAGTGGAACTGAGCTCAGCATATCGATAGAGGACGGGAATACAAAGACGGTTAATCTAGCGTCTATCGCAGGAGTCAATACAGATGATCAGGAGTTGACTGTATTTTCATTTGACCCATCTACACAACAATTAAGTATATCGATAGAAGATGGAGGGAGCCAATCAGTTTCTCTTGCTAGTCTTGAAGAGAGATTGATATTGAATGGAAACAACCTAAACATAATCGGGTCGAGCGGTACAGCTATAAATCTGTCTAGCTACTTAGACAATACCGACGATCAACAAATAGTAGATTTTTCATACGACAGTGGGATCTTGACTTTGGAGTTAGAGAATGGAGGCACGTTGAGTGTAAACATCCAAGACCCTGAAGGAGATCCCATTTTTACGGCTAGTCCAGCAGGTGGAATAACCAATCAGGATATAACCAACTGGAATAATGATTTGGTTGATGATGCAGATACAGACCCTACAAACGAAATAGACCTAACAGATTTCGGACAATCAGCAAGCCACAACCACACTGTCAGTGGATCGAACAATAATGTGAATCAGGGAGATAATGTTGTGATCGAGTATTATGTAGATTCAACTGTTAATGCATTTGGGTTTGCAGCAGGAGCAGGAACAGATGATCAGATATTGACATTCGACGATGTGAACGATCAGCTTATACTGGAAGATGGAGGCTCCCCAGTTGATTTGTCTAAATACAACAACTCAAATGTAGAGTGCCAAGAAATAGAGGTTACGACATCTATCATTACAAGCCCAGTTGATTTACCTGATGATATCACCAAAAGGAGCATATGGATCAATGGGATCAGATGCAAAGAAGAAAGTGTATTAACTAGGATACAGCATGTGTCCATAAATTCAACAACAAACAATGTCACGTTTTATGAAGTACTTGAAGGTGATCGCGTTGCTTTTTGTCGCAACTAGCATATGGTCACAGACACCCGACACGATTAAAGTTTATGTCAAGTATCAAGGTAGCTTGATCGATGCAGCAGCTTTGTCAGATACGAACTATACCAACAATGCAATAACAAATGCAATTAACGGAGTGGTTCATCCTGCCACAGACCTAACGTTGAACGGCAATATTCTTGAAAGCAGCACAGGGCAAGATGCTGATCTTAGCTCCCTGTTAGGTAGCGGAGATAACATCTATAATACCAGTGGCACTTTAACAGCTACGAGAGTTATACAAACGGCGGGCTTCCCGCTCACTT
>CAYNJG010000235.1:0-11232 GCA_964397295.1 uncultured Pirellulaceae bacterium | reverse complement strand
ATGAACGCTTGCTTTTGGTGACCTTACAGTCTTCACTCCGAGACACTCCTATGGTTGCCGGTTTTCCGGGCTTCAGCGTGCCCCGAACCCTTACCGAATGAGCGGTCGATAGCAAATCGCCGCGTCGTTCGAATTCTGCAATCGGTATGGTCGCTGTGAAACGCGAGCCATCTTCACCACGCAACCGTATCTGAGCCATCTTGGCTTTGGTATGTATTGATAGAACAACGCCACTAACAACGAGTTCACGAAATTCGTCTGCCTTTTGCAGTTCGCTGACTTTGGTCTCTTCAAGACGAACGCTTGGCCGCCCTGGCAACATTTCGGCTTGGATCGCATCTAAGCATAGACCTTCGGCCAATCGTGCAACTTTGCCGTGGACGCGCATCACTGCACCATCGTGAGAGAGGTATCCGCCGACGGAACGAATGAGACATCCAACTTCACCGGTATCCAACGTGTAATGGTCGTCGTCGACTTTTCCTGTCACATGCCCAGTAACCGATACCCAATCACCGAGTTTGAGATCGTCAAACGTATCGAGATTGATTTCTTTCGTCGTTTCAAGCGGCGGCACATCCGCGTCATTCTGGACAGAAAGGCTTTCCGTCGATTCGACGTAAATAATCGATTCTGGAAACTCGCGATTCTCGGATGGCACACCGACCAGTCGGACTTGGTGCCCCGGCCGTATGAATCTGTCTGGCCTTTGTTGACGTAGCGGCCCAACGAACACACGACAGCGAACATCGTTCTCCTGCAACTCAAGAACCATGTAATTCGGCGTGTAAACAGTGCTAAGTACAGTAGCCACAACTTCAACATGGGGTTCCGTTGACGCTGTCCCGTGTAGTTCAGAAAGAGACGTCGGCCTGGGAGCCGGGATTTCTCCGTTTTTCCTAATAACCTTGTAGTTTACTTCACTCAGAATGTAGGGGTGCTTTGATGTGCCCACCGCTTCTATGCGTATAACATCGCCGGTATGCAGGGTTTCACGATCGTGGTTGATTGCCAGCCCCGTGAACATAGTACCCGTTGAATCGAAGACAAACGCCGAGTTCCACCCTTCGTTCGCATAAGAGACAACGACTTCTTCGAGAACAATCGGAAATCGGTATTCACTACCCAGCAAACGATAATGCTCTTGTTGAACATCCTTGATTGTTTGCAGCACCTTTGAAGCTGTAGGCTCGTAGGCAACGGCGGTGCAAGGGATGAGAAATAATATCAAACACCTCGCTGCAAATAAATCCATTTATTCCTATCCAATCAGAGTAGCCCTTGCCAGTCGCTGCAGTCTATCGGCAACGTCAGAATTCTGCATAGTCGGATAGGCCAAAATGCCGAACAATTAAATAACGCTGGTGTCAGTCTTGGAAGGAAAACTATGGACGCGGGAAAATACTATGCTTTGTTACGCTTTGAAGAAGCGTCCATCGCGTTACGTGCCGCGTTGAAGATTGACTTGATCGGTCAAATAGGAACACAGAAGCTTGAGCTTGCTCAATTCGAAAGTCTTTTCGGTTTCACGGCTCAAGGAGCACGCACGTTCGCAGCTTTGTTGGAGGTAATGGAAGTACTTCAGCGATCCAACGGTATCTATTCTGTCTCACCGCGCGCGGCGGCGACGTTGTCGAAGGATCTGCCTACATCGCGCATGCCATACCTCAGTATGGGGGATAGCAATGAAACTGACCTACTCCTGGAAATGTTACGAGGAAACTTCCCCGATTCATCGAAGCCGCTTTACGAACATCCGGATAGTCAATCGCCAACGCTGATGGACGAGCCCGATGCGGGGAGGGAAATCGCTTACGGCTTGGCATCACGAGCGAGGAATTTTGCCGAACCGCTTGCAAAAGCGATCACGCCTTATGCCAACAAGGCGAAAATCGTCGCTGACCTGGGAGCGGGTTCGCCTTGGGTCTTGCTTGCTTGCGCTGAAGCCATGCCTCGATTGCAAAAAGTGGTGCTCGTCGATCTTCCAAACGGCTTGCAGCACGCACGTGAGATGGTGAGCGCCCCAGGCATCCCCCATTTAGAATTCTGTGAACGAGATTTTTTCGCAGAAGTCCCTCCGGCTGACATCTATGTCTTATCCAATGTGTCTCACGACTGGCTGAAGGATGACTACGCTAAAATCATCACAAACGTCCGCGACACAATCGCGCCGAACGGTACGGTCTGCATCCACGAACCGTTGTTGGTCTCGAACTGGAATTCGGCGGCGGAGTGGGTGCGAGCACTTTGGATTGCTAGCTACGCGTTAACGCTATACAAACTCACCAAGGGCAACGGCACGTGCTACACCCGCGAAGAACACAACCACGTGATGGAACGCAGTGGGTTTCTTCCGGTCGGTGAACCGGTCGAAACTTGCGACGGATGCACGGCGTTATTCTACAAGCTTGCGGCAGACGCGACTCATGTTTCACACGATCGCGCAACCCAATTGCAATCGCAGCCAGCGACGCGATAAGCAGTTCGCTGGCTCGCATTCGATCTAGCCAACTAGCCCTCTTCCGTGATCACGATCACGTCGTTGACCGCTGTTGGTTTTACAACCTGTTGATTTCCGGACGGCCACGTAACGCGAATCTCGTCCACCGCTTCTGCTTCACCGAGACCAAAGTACAGCAAGTGGCTACTCTGCGAGATATAACCCGACTGGCCGTCATGCACTTTCGTGAAGCGACGATCTCCGGACACGACTTGTACTGTCGCCCCCAAACCATCGCGGTTGGACTTTGTACCAACGAGTCTCACCTTGGCAAAGTGCACTGATTTCTTGTCCGACAGATTGCTTTCAAAAACGAGCGGAGAGGAATTGAAATCGTTGGTAAGAATATCAATGTCGCCATCGTTGTCGTAGTCAAAAAGAACGCTCGATCGCGACCCCAACGCGCTCCAGACCGTTACCTTGCCCGATGTGATTCCAGCCTTCTTCGCAAATTTATTCTCAACGTCCGGCCCGTCGCAATCGAGTGTAAACCACGGCTTGGCAACCTGCCCTTCTGCCCTCGGTTCGACGCCCAAAATGAATTCGCTATCTAGAAACTTCTTACCTCGATTGTTCAGCAGCACCGAGTTCACACCGTATCGCAACGGGAAGTTCATACTTGATGCGAGAAACGCGTCATCAAAACCATCCGCGTTCAAGTCGCCCACACTAAGTCCCCACGGCCAGTAATTCTCCGCGTTGATTTTGTCTGACACTTCCGCGTAAGTGCCGTCTTCCTGTTTGTGAAAAAACGCGTTCCCAAAAATACTCTGGCCATTGCTTCGCAACATCGACTCGGGCCACGCCATGTTGGACTTGAATTTCTCTTTTTCGATACCGACGTGTTCGCTCATGTCCGAATGCATATCCGTGATATAGATATCCATGCGGCCGTCGTTGTCAAAGTCGAAGACTTTCACGCCCATCGCGCCCCATGGCGTTTTGGGAAATACTTCGCGACTGCGTTTCTTAAATGACTTGCCACTTTGATTCTCGAAGTACTCGTCGTGCCCTTGCATATCAAGCGTATAAAGGTCGATCCAACCGTCTTCGTTCACATCAATCGGCGTTGCGCCACCAGACCAACTGTCATCGATTAAATTCGTCGCTTTGGTTACGTCTTCGAATTTGGTGCCGTCGATGTTGCGATAGAGTATGCTCATCTCGGTTTGCTCTGGATTGAGATGACCTCCAAACGCACCGCTAACCGAACGATAGTATCCGCCCTTGCCCTTCTCATCCTTGGTGTAGACGCCCACGTTGGTTACGAAAAGATCCAGTCGTCCGTCACGGTCGTAGTCGAAGAATACAGCAGCCGACGAATGGCCCACATAGTCTACACCCGCCTCTTTCGATATATCGGTAAATCGTCCGCCTCCTTCGTTGCGGAACAACGCATTGCCTCCACGCACAGTCGTCACGAACAAGTCCGCGTCGCCGTCGTTGTCGATGTCGGCAAAAGAAGCCGCAACGCTAATACGATCGGCTAAGCCCAGCCCCGTTGACTCGGTAATGTTCTCAAACTTGCCATCGCCGATGTTTTTGTACATCGCGTTGGCGCCGATTTGCGAAGTCAAATACACGTCGTACAGGCCATCGGCATCCACGTCCGCAATCGCAATACCATTCCCATGGTCGTAGTGTGCGGCGACGTAGTACTTACCTGCGTCTTCAACGATGGTCGATTCCCAGTTGATGCCGGAGGATGCTTGCTTGTTTGCAAACTTAAAATCGTGGAAGACTTCGAATTGATCACGAGTGGCAAGCTGTTCCTTCGCACGACTTTCGAACCAATTGGGAATCACGGTGCTCTTACTTGGCACGTAGAGGTCACGATTGCGTGGTGGTGTGCTGCCGGTAAAAGCGTTCTCTGAATCTCCAATCAGCTGATCGATTAAGTCGTCAGTCGAATCGTTCACGGCTTCTTGGGCGGCGGCTTCAGTGTCCGTCGGGTTGGCTTCGACCACCGCGGTAATTGGCTGCTCAGCATCGCTAGTGGCTCCCACTGCTTCGACCGGCGAGGCGTTCGAGTCTACTTCTGCGTTCGTCGGAGATTTATTGCAGCCGATCATACAACTAGCAATCAAACAGGCGAGCAAACAATGACAATAAGATTTCGAAGTCGTCATAGAGAGGCAGTCCTAAGGGTAAAGCCCAGCCTTGGCTTCAGTTTTTCGGTGGCTCAAACGGACGATAGCCGACACCGTCAAGTTTAGCATTCTGCGGTGTGTAGGTATCGTCAAATTCAGGGCCGAGTGTCTTCGAGTTAGCCAGCGTATTGCTCGCGTCGAGCCTGTCATGGTAGGCCAACCCTTCACCACCAAGAAAGCAGTCTTTCACTCCCGCGCCATTCACGATGGATGTTTCGTAACGGTTTCCAGTCACCCAGCCGCCATCCAACGTGTTGTGCCAGAAGACACATCGCTGATAAGTCGACTCGGGACTCAAATCGTCAACGCCATTTCGATTGCCAACGATCGTACAGTTGCGCATCGTTAGCCGCGACGGCTTGAAGACCGTAATCGCGCCGTGCCCCTTGTCGGACATCCAGGTACCTAACTTGAGACTCCGTGAATCCAACGAACAGTTGGAAGCATTCCCAACGAACAGGCAGTTCTCGACCGTCACAGCGCTGCCTTTGTCATCGCCAAGCAAGTCGAGTGCAGCACCAGTCAACGGCACGCGGTTGTTGCGGAAGATACAGTTGCGAATCGTGACGTCTTGATCACGGAAGCCACGGTGCTCGACAGAAACTCCAGCGCCGCACGGACTGCTGTAGTTGTCACAAATCTCCAAGTTTTCCAGAGTGGGATACGATCGACCGAAAATCTTGATACCGCCGCCATCGTAATAGAAGTAGGCGGTGCGTTTTAATTCTGGATCACTCGACGGTTCAATCTGCGGCCCTTCAGTCGTGGCGAAATTGTTGGCACCCGTGATGCGGAAGCCCTCGATTTTTGTTGTCGCTGCAACGCCATCCCCGCAGTAGATCACGTGATTGACGATCGCTGGAAAACTCTTGTCCGCCGAATTGGCGACATCTGGGTTTGCTGCGGTCAATGTCACGTCGCCTTGGGCCAGAAGATGAATGCCCGAGTGTTTTTTGTTAAACCAGATCAATGCCTGTCGTGGCTCATCCGGTTGATACGTGCCGGCGTGGACGATCACGATTTTAGTTTTGTCGTGCGCCGCAGCTTTATCGAGTGCCGCTTGAATCTCTTCACCGGGATGGACGTGAAATGCCTCGCGTCCAGCATCTATTGTTGTCGAGGAATCGGTGGCTACTTCCACCGCTGCACCCTCTCCAATGTCGAGCTCAGCAGGCGAATCAGTGACCGGTTCATTCGCGCAACCGGCGCCCAGCAACAAGCCCATAGTGAGCCAGCCAACCATGCTCCATATTTTGCCTCGGGGCGACATGATCAATCGATTCCAGATGTTGACGAGTTTGGAATTCATAGTTCGACGCGTGAACGTCAGGACGAACAAAGCATCCCGCCCGGCAGTTTCGACCTCCGGGAAGTTTACATTACAATAAGCGAATGATGCAGAATACGCATCAGGTCGATGGTGTTTTCGATTCTTTTTACCGGTGTTGTGATGAGCGGATCTTTCCAGCGTGCGAGCTACGTGTTCGTATTGGCGATTTTGATGTCCTTGGGCTGTAAGCCTAAGGTCCAAAGTACGCCAAGTGGCGAAACGAGCACGATCACTTCGGCTGACTCGGCGAAATCTGAAGTGGCCACCGACGTGGTGGCTCCCGTGACCGCCAGCAAATGGCTTGCGGCCGCTCAGCTACCCCAGCGAACAACACAAAAAGGCACGCCGCGATTCGAATCACTTTCCGTGGAACGCACGGGCATCGACTTTGGGCACAACTGGACACCGCCACCTGGCTATAAACTGCGAATTTATCAAGAGTCGCTACCAGGCGGTGGCGTTTGCGTTGGAGACTACGACGCCGACGGCTGGCCAGACGTTTTTCTTTCGCAACCACAAGTCGGTAACAAACTCTACCGCAACCTTGGTGGGTTCCGCTTTGAGGACGTTACAGCAACGACGGTTGGCGAACTGCCGTATGCACTGGGAGCCACGTTTGTAGATATCGATAACGACGACGACCTCGATCTTTTCGTGTGCAACGACGACCAGCCGAATCAACTTTTCATTAACGATGGCAAAGGTAACTTCAGCGAAGAAGGTGCCGCCCGTGGAATTAACTACAGCGGCGCGAGCATCAACATGGCCTTTGCCGATTACGATCGAGACGGTGATCTCGATGCGTACCTGGTAACGAATCGCAAAGATCCGCCGCAACCAATTCCTGATCCGAAACCAGACGTCACTGGAAAGGTTCGTATTCCAGACGACCAAATCGAATTCGTGGATGTAATCACTCGCAAGGATGGTTCACTGTTTCCGATCAAGTCCGCGCAGTTTGACTACCTCTATCAAAACGATGGCAAAGGCAACTTCACGGACGTCACTAAGAAAGCTGGCATCTCAGGAAACTACTTCGGACTAAGCGCCGCATGGTGGGACTACAACAATGACGGCTGGACGGACCTGTACGTAGCAAACGACTTTTTTAGTCCGGACTTGCTCTATCGCAACAATGGCGACGGAACGTTCACCGACGTCGCAGCCTCTGCACTTCCGCACACGCCCTGGTATTCGATGGGCTGCGACATTGCCGACATCAACAATGACGGTTTATTGGATCTCATGGGGTCGGATATGTCCGGCAGCAGCCACTACACGCAAAAAGCGTCGATGGGCAACATGGCCCGTTCCAATTGGTTTCTCGATTTACCCACGCCTCGTCAATACGCACGCAATGCACTTTACTTGAACACAGGCGTTGGCAGGTTCATGGAAATCGCACAACTGGCAGGAGTCTCCGATACGGATTGGACGTGGTCGCTAAAGTTTGCGGACCTAGACGAAGACGGCTGGACGGATCTTTACGTTACCAACGGCGTCTACCGTGATTGGACGAACACCGATCGACGCAACCAATCGAACAACGCAAAAACCCAGAAGGAAAAGTTGGAGATCTGGTTGAACTCGCCCGAGAAACGTGACCCGAACATGATGTTCCGTAACAAAGGCGACTATCGATTCGAACGCATCGACGAGCAGTGGGGCCTCGCAGCAAAACGTATTAGTTCCGGCGCCGCGATGGCTGACTTTGATCGCGATGGCGACCTCGACGTGATCGTCAATAACGCAAAAGAGGCACCCAGCGTCTACCAAAACAATACGGCCGATACGCACCGCACGGTCATTCGTTTGAAAGGGCGCCAGTCGAATCGCTGGGCGCTCGGCGCGATGGTGAAGCTGGAAACCGACGAGAACCCGGGCCAACAACAGACCCGCTACGTCAACAGCGGGCAAGGCTATCTATCTAGTAATGAACTGGTCGCACACTTTGGACTTGGTAATTCCAAAACCATTCGACGTCTTGATATCAAATGGCCCAACGGTCGCACGCAGACTTTCGAAAACTTGCCGGCGGATCATCATCTGACGATTACGGAACCGGACGCGAATGACACATCGATCGCAGAACAAAAACAAACGCCGCCTTTGTTCCAAGGCAGCGCACTTCTCGCAGAAAACCATCGCGAACAAACATTTGACGATTTCGAGCGTCAGCCGCTGCTACCTAACCGACTTTCGCAATTAGGACCCGGCATGGCGGTCGCCGACATTGACGACGACGGCGATCAAGATCTGTTCCTTGCCGGCGCGGCGGGTCGCGCGGGACAGATGCTGATAGAGGAAGATGACGAGTTCTACACGCAATTTGGCGGGCCTTGGCAAACCGATGCTCACTGCGAAGACATGGGCGCGTTGTTCTTCGATGCTGACGCCGACGGTGACGTGGACCTGTACGTCGTCAGCGGCGGAGTTGAATGCGAACCCGGCGACGAAGTCTTACAAGATCGACTGTATCTCAACGATGGTGCCGGCGAATTTTCGAAAGCACCCAGCGGAACACTTCCACCCACTCTATCCAGCGGCAGTATCGTTACGACAAACGACTTTGACCGTGATGGAGACCTGGATCTGTACGTCGGCGGTCGAGTCATTCCCGGGCAGTACCCACTAGCGGCGCAGAGTTTTCTATTGCGAAACGACGATGGAAAATTCACTGACGTGGCTGCCGAAGTGAGTGGCCTGCAACAGTCGGGACTCGTAACGAGCGCCGTTTGGTCCGACGTTGATGCAGACGGTTGGTCTGATTTGTTAGTAACGCACGAATGGGGATCGACCAAACTCTTCCACAACAAACAAGGACAACTCGTCGATCAAACATCCGCGGCGGGTCTGGACAGTCACGTGGGTTGGTACAACAGTCTGGTTGCCGCAGATCTTGATTGCGACGGCGACATGGATTTAGTTGCAGGGAATTTCGGTTGGAACATGAAGTACCATGCGTCTGACGAACATCCGACGCTGCTCTACTACGGCGACTTTGAAAACAGCGGTCGCATGCATTTGGTGGAGGCAGAATTCGAAGACGAAACGCTCTTCCCCGTCCGCGGCAAAAGCTGCTCGACCAACGCAATGCCAACGCTTGGTGACAAGTTCACAAAGTTTCACGATTTCGCCAGCGCGTCTCTACAGGAGATCTATGCACCCAATCGTCTGGAGTCTTCGCATCGCTACGCTGCGAACAGTTTGGAATCCGGCGTTTGGCTAAACGACGGCGCAGGCAAGTTTACGTTCCAACAGCTGCCCTCTCTCGCACAAGCCGCACCGGTTTTCGGCATCCTTGTCGGTCATTTCAACGGGGACGAAATCCCAGATTTGTTCCTGGCTCAGAACTTTTTCGGACCGCAGGTTGAAACGGGTCGCGCCGACGGTGGAGTGAGCCTGCTGCTAACGGGCAACGGTGACGGAACGTTTGAACCGATGCTCGCGAGAGAAAGTGGAATCGTTGTTTCGGGAGACGCGAAGTCTGCTGTGCTCGCCGATATCTCGGGCGACGCTCAACCGGAAATCATCGTGGCAACCAACAATGGCCCGATCCTGCAATTCACTTCCACACAGGCTGCAAGTACGCGAATCTTGCGGTTGCAGGGCGAGCCCCGTAATCGATTAGGCATTGGTGCTCGAGTCGAAATCAAATACGCGGACGGCAAAATATCTGCGGCAGAAATTGGAGCGGGCGGTGGCTACTTGTCACAATCGTCGACGACCATTCCGTTGCCACCGCAAAGCGATCCAATAGAATTCAGCGTACGTTGGCCGAACGGCAAGATTTCCTCCCACAAGCCGGATGCGAACTCGTCCGTGATTGCAATCTCCCAACCAACGGAGTAGTTGCGTTTCCTCTCCCCCTTCCCGTTCGGACGATGAACTTGAACTTCTCTATCACTGCAATTGTTCTCGTCGCTTGCGTTGCGAGTTCGCTCAACGCTCAGTCGACTCGCGTGCCGACGAACCCCAAAGAGTTCGCCCAAATGCGAGCGTACTACGATCGCACAACCTGGGCGATGGAAATCGAGGCACAAAAGTATGAGAAGTCAGTCGTTACCTTCTGGGACAATCTGATTCAAGCCGACCATGCGTGGAGCGCTTTGACGGCAGCGCCCGTTGCAAAAGTGGTACTGCATTCCACGGCTGTCGAAACACTGCTCGAAAACGAGATCAAGCAGATTCAGTTTGTCGCGCCGAGCAAGCCGCTCGATCAACAGGCGTTCAAAACGTTGTTACAAGATTTCGAAAAGAGCGGATTTCGCGTCACGGGTTCGGAGTGGAAGCTCACCGGATTTACACCGGCGAAAGATGGGCCCGCTCTCTCGACCATTGCAATGAAAGTACACGCCGAGCACGCAGAGTCAACGCGTCGTTTCGTCGTCAGCGGTAACCTCCACGTCACGTGGTCGGCGGACCAAGACGCCGAGACAAAACGTTACGTCGCTGATTCGGTCGATGCATCCGGCGTGCAAGTTCTGGTTCGAAAGGGACCGCCAGTTTTCACTCCAGCGATGAGTGTTACGCTGGACGTTGATCCAACGGCGAAGAAACTTCCGGCAAACGTTGATCCGATCGTGATCCAGGATCTCAACGGTGATCAGCTGCCGGAAGTGATTTTGGTCGGCGTCAACCGCGTGTACTGGAATCGCGGCAAGTGGCGATTTGCCAAGAAACCTCTTTGCAGCCTTTCCAGCTTACGCACAACTAGCGCCGTGTTCGCGGACTTTACTGGCGACGGCGCAATCGACCTATTGTGTGGCGTTCGAGGTGGCGTGCCGATGTTTTACCGTGGCACGAAAGACGGGCAGTTCAACGATCGTCCAACGCTGCTAAAAGCTTTGCAGAACCAACTTGCCAAACCAAGCGCGATGGCTGTAGGCGACATTGATGGCGACGGCGACGTGGATGTGTTGGTGACGCAAACACGCGAAGGCCATCTGAGCGGCGGCGTGCCAACTCCGTATTTTGACGCGGACGATAGTTTTCCTGCGACGCTTCTGCAAAACGACGGCAAGGGAAACTTCACGGACGTGACCCAGAAAAGCGGGCTTGCAGCAAAACGTCAACGCCGCGTTCGAACAGCTTCGCTCGTCGATTTGGATCAAGACAGCGATTTAGACTTGCTCCTGACCAGTGACTTTCGCGGTACAGAAGTCTTGCTGAACGATGGCACGGGTCAGTTTGCTGACGCAACCGATTCACTCACACCGACGCCCCGCGCGTTGGGAATGGGGCATGTGTTA
>CAYNJG010000234.1:0-11288 GCA_964397295.1 uncultured Pirellulaceae bacterium | reverse complement strand
ACATACGGGAGTCGTATGACTTAAGTAAGAGCGACTTCAATCGATTTGTAGACAGTCTTTACGTGGCGGAATCCCATTTCGCGATACAACCGAACGGCCGGTCGGTTCTTTGCCGTCACTTCCAAGTAAACTCGGTCAATGTGTCGACTGCGAAAACCGTGCAGCGTGTGCAACAGCAAGCTGGTACCCAAACCGTTGCCGCGATGATTTGGCGTCACACCCAGATTCTGAATACCACCACAATTCATGTCGTCGCGGATTCCTTGAACGGTACCACAGTAATCAATAGATCCGCACGGGTGAACATAGACGGCAAGCCAAGTCGCATCGGCAACGAAGCCGGAACGCTTTGCAATCTCCCCCATGAGACGACGACATCCCGCTTCCTCACCGAGACAAGGAAATACCTGTGCGTCTAGCTCATCGCGGAAACTCTGAAACTTCGCCATCGCGTGCGCTTCCAACAGATGCGGCTGCCAGGGCAAAACCTGGTAGCCCTGCGGAACGAACACTCGCGGCGGCAATAGCCGCAACGAGTATTCCATCTTGTATCGCTTTAAGTACGTTTGGGTCATCACAATAGATCCCGAATTCCAGACATCAACATTCTACTTGTATTTGCAGAATTGCCGAGTGCTACAACCTACTCGCCGCGAGTAAAGAAAAAAGCCGCCCCCTTTTGGGGAGCGGCCTGAGTTCTGGGGTTACGCTCGTTGCAGTGCTCACGCTTGGAAAGAACTACCACATCCGCAAGACTTCACAGCATTGGGGTTATCAAACGTGAACCCTCGGCGGTCGATCTCTTCTTTGAAATCGAGCGTTGTGCCGTCCAGGTACAAAGAGCTTTTGCGGTCAACGACAACATCCACACCGTGCTGAGTCCACTTTGAATCAGCCGTTTCGTTGTAGTCTTGCGCGAATCCGAGGGCGTAAGAAAACCCCGAGCAACCGCCGCCGGTCACGCCAATTCGAAGGACGGTACCTTCTTCAAGCTTCTGCTCGGTCATGATCTTTTTTACTTCTTGTGCCGCACGCTCGGTTAGGTCGATGGCCATCTAAATCTGTCTCCAAAATATGTATTGAGGCATCACGCCCGTTGACTCCGCTACATTATACGATTCGGTCTCGTGGGTGAAGCGGATTTGCTCGAAATCGCGATTTCACGGCAGGTTTTTCCGCCGAATATCCTAACCTCGCGGGCGAAATGGAAAAAACTAGTCGCTAGACAGCACAACTATGTCAATGTGAGTTTTCAGCGTGCTCCCTCGATCTAGGTGAGAAGACGCTTTTGGTTGCGAGGCTCAAAGCCGAATCCTTCCCTGATGAGAAGTCTCGAATTCAAGCGTTCAGGGAAGGAGTTGGTAGCGGAAAGACCACGTACTTTGCTCACGCCAAGAAGCTTCGAGCGGGCAAGCGAGGTATTAAGCCACTTGCTAATCCACGAAACAAAACCCCCAAACCACCTCCGGGCCTGCGTGTAGTGGGTTAGCGAGACGCTGAGTCGTGGGCGTGCGGGTGCCTGCAGATTGTGATGGAAGTGGAGCGAAGTAAGGAGTCATTCGAAACGAACAGTTGATAGAGCAGGTAATCGTGTTGATCCACGGGATGCGGGACCGCAGCTAGATTATTTTGGCGTTAGCCGTTGCTTTTAGGAATCGGTCGACTTCGATTTTCTAATCTTGGGCACTGGAAACACCATAGGTAGCGCTCCGCGATTCAGCTGGTAGCCAGAGGCAGCCATTTGTGTCAAGCGTTTATCCAGAAACTCGTCAAGGCTAGAAGCAACAAACCGTCCAGGGTCATTGCCTGCCGCTACTCCGAACACTTGGCCAGTGTTGCCATGTTGAGACGGGTCAAAATCGAGCATCAGTAAGCCGTTTCTGTTTTGGTCCCAGCAAAATGGGAACCATTTCCTCCTCCACCCAAAGCCGTCCTTCAGTCTCTGGTCACTGCATTCGCATTCGAATTCGCCGTTGATATCGCATTGTTCACCCCAGAACTTCTTTGCTTTCTTGAGCGAAAGAAGCTGGAACTCGCCAAAGAGCTTAAGTCCGTGCGCCGATTGGCCATTGAAGTCGTCATACAGCAAATCAATTGCTTCCGCATGAAGTTCGACGAATTCGTCGCTGCCTTCAGCCGCACTGGCGTCCATGTCATTCAGCATGAACGCCTTGCGGTTGAATTCGGAAGCCTTTTCGATTTGTCCTACAAAGTCGTTTAGCTTGCCCATATTAGAACGCGTCCCTTACTGTTCCCCGTCGAGGAGAGAATATAAAGCATGGAGTTCATCAACGTCAGCTTCTGTAAGCTGCGCCTCCCAGCCAAAGTTATCAGACTGAAGCAAGAAGTCACTAAAGCCGAGGTGACCCCAGATAGCTTAAACCGCATGCTACGGCCATCGATCTTTTTTAGTGTACGATGCCCCGCAGTACTACGGTTGAAACGACGCGAGGAACACACCGACCGCAATCAGCACCATCATTGTTGGAATGCCCAAGTAACGATTGCTCATGGCTTGAAAAGCTCGATAACGTCTATCGGACTGGCTCCCGAATCACAATTAGCTCCCGAATTGCTGCGTCATCAAGATCACGAAGCATATTGGGGTCTCCATTGATCCTGAACGTGGAACAAAGATGGCGGATCCAATCAGCGTCATCCGCTGCCGTTTTGTTGAAGAATATGTATCCTTCCCATGATGAATCAACAGTCGACCACTGAAATACATGCGTAGACGGTGTCATGCTGAGATTGCCATCCAGCTGCGAAGTCGACAAACATTCGACCGAACGAACGAATGACACGAAGTGTGGGCGAGTTGAAAGCAGCCACTTGTGCCATCGCAATTCACGATGCGACATTCCCCATGAAAAATCACTTGGCCTGGCATTGACGATTTCTCTTTGCAGACCAGGGAGTGTTAGTTTTGCCTTCTCGGAAAATCATCGACCTCTGATGGCAGGCTGGAAGTGCATTGGCTAGGAAACTGTACGAAAACCGGGCAACTTTCATTTTGAAGAGCGAGAAAGTCGAGATGAACGCTTATGTCAGCAGCCATTGCACGTGGCATCTCAAGAGAAACAGGACCAACCTCGCAAAGAACGAGTGAAGTGTTGTCGTCTAGCGACGGACGAATGAGTGGTGTCGTCCGGACCGCCGTGTCACCAAATGAACTACGTGCACCGACTATTCTCCAGTGAAGATGGGGACCGAATCTAAGCAGTACCGCAATTACCGCAAAGCAAAGCAGCATTTTCTTGATAGTGAATTTGAAACGCGGTAGGCGCATCAACAAGTTCCTTCAGCAAACCAGTTCTTTCAGTTCGGCCTCTGCTGGCGAGCCCATTGGCCGATTTGTTTCGCGTAATCCTGCAGAAGACCGATATCCCGTCGAGTCACATTATGGACATCAATCCATATCGAGACATGCTTACGATTAGGGTCGGTTGAGTCGGGTTGCACGTGGTATTTATGCATTTCAATCAGCTGCTCAGGCGTGAATCGCATTCCGTCGATTCGCGAAGTGATGGTCGAAACCGTCTGTGGATCTTCGAGTTTACTTTGCAGTTCAAGCCATGAGTCTTGGGAGATATGAAGATTGACGACGCCCGTGTAAATAGAGTTTACGGGCAACAGCCCAAGAATGGGTTTATGGAACGTCAACAGCGCGATGAAAGCCAGAACAATAACAGCTGCCACCTTTCGTCTCTTGGCTAAAGCAAGCCACGTGACAAGCAGCCCAATTAGGAGCAAGCAAGCCAAGCCAATTTGCAATGCACTTATCATCTACATCGCTCTCAATCGCTCGGGGTTCACTTTGATACAACACGGCCACAGTTTAGACTATTCCGCGTACAGGAGCCGACATTGGTCTTGTCGCTTATGCGCGAGTATTACCCGAAAACTTCTTTCCACTAGAGATAGCCAGATCGCGACACATTCCCAGTTTTGAGAAGGAGTCCATTTACATGATCCCAACGCGCGCAGCTGCTGCACAATTCAACCATGCCGCCTCCGACAAAACAGCAAACATCGCGACCATGCGTGAAATGCTGGAGCAGGCGTCCGCTGACAATGTGAATTTGCTGTGCTTCCCTGAGATGTGCGTTACGGGCTACTGGCACGTCCGCAATCTCTCGCAAAAAGAGATCTCGGCTCTTGCTGAACCAATCCCAGACGGCCCAACGTGCACAACTCTGATCGATTGGGCAACGGAGTTTGGCATCACCGTTGGCGCCGGACTGATAGAAATCACCGACTCGGGTGAATTGTTTAATAGCTACGTCGTCGCCATGAGCGACGGCACATTCGCGGTCCACCGGAAACTTCACTGCTTCATTAGCGAGCACATGAGTAGTGGTAACAGCTATACCGTGTTCGACACTCCGGAGGGTAGCCGGCTGGGGATCCTGATCTGCTGGGACAACAATCTGGTTGAAAACGTTCGTGCGACTGCACTGGCCGGAGCCGAGATCTTGCTGGCTCCACACCAGACAGGCGGATGTAACTCACGAAGCCCAGATGCGATGGGACTCATTGACCCAGCTCTTTGGCACAACCGGCATAACGATCCAACGGCGCTTCGAGCTGAATACCTTGGCCCGAAAGGCCGCGAATGGCTCCTGCGGTGGCTGCCCGCCCGGGCGCACGACAATGGCCTTTTCCTAGTTTTTGCAAACGGCGTTGGACTGGACGACGACGAAGTCAGAACCGGCACCTCAATGATCCTAGATCCCTACGGAAAAATCCTCGCGGAGAGCGATGCCCTGGAACGTGACCTCGTCGTAGCGGATCTCGACCCGAACAGAATAGCGATGTCGACCGGCAGACGCTGGCTTCGCGGAAGAAGGCCCGAACTTTATGGCCCGCTTACCGAGTCCGTCGAAGATAACATGGCACCACGTGAGGCTAGGTTTTCGAATAAGCCGACTTCGTGACCAAAGCTTAAGCTCGTTTTTTGCCTGTACGGATGCAGTAGCAAAAGGGGCCGCTTCTTCGCGATAGCCACGACTGAAATAGCGGCTTGCGTCGGCGTTGAACACGAGCGTTTTAGGTAGGAATCGCTAGAATCAGATCGTTGCTGGCGCTGCTGTAGTGCTGAACTCCCCAACCAAAACTGGTGTTGTTCAATGCGACTCCGTCGACACAATGAAGGTGCCCATCGGAGGACAAAACCATCGCTAACTACCCCTTAAGATCTCGCGGCTTCACGCTGGTTGAGTTGCTCGTAGTAGTTGCGATCATTGCTGTTTTGGTATCCATACTTTTGCCAGCGGTCCAATCAGCGCGAGAGGCAGCTCGCCGAGTGCAATGCAGCAACAATCTTCGGCAAGCTGGCCTAGCATTAAACAATCTGCTCAGCGATGGAAAACCTCACCAATTCATGCATTCGGTGTGGGAAGACTTGAAGCCGTACCTCGAGCAAAACAAATTGGTTTCAGGCTTTCGTTCATGCCCATCAACTCCGTCGACGCACGACTTCAAACAGTCGTTCGAAGGCAGAACCCTGATACCAAACGACTACGAAACAACGAGTTTGCTACTAGCTCATGAATCCCCAGATCAGACGCCGGAAAGACTACAGGGTGCCTGGCTCGTTCCAATGCGACTGGACTCCAATACCCCCAGTCCGATCGCGATTCGCCCCAAAACCATTACTGATGGATTTTCAAAAACGCTGGCATTTGTCGAAAGAGCAGGAACACTTATCTACGAAGCTAGACCAGAGCACCATGAGATGGGTGCTTGGCCCAACAGTGTACCAACGGACCGAACCGACCTCCGCCACAGTTTTGACGAAGGAGTCTTTTGGCACCACGAGCAGGACTCCGATTTCGATTGGTTTTCAGGCATGCAAATCAATCAATCCAACAGATATGGTATCTTTGCTTTCCACGAGGGCGCAAATATGGCCATGTGCGATGGAAGCGTGCGATTTGCTCCGGAAGAAACCGCTCCAACGATTATTGTTGCAGCGTTCACGAAGGCAGGTCGCGAAGTCGGTCGGGAGATCCTCGAATAAGGAAATCAGCTGACCAAGGCTTGATCCGTTGAGGGGGTGCGAATCGGTATCAAAAAAGTGCAGGTCCCAAATACTGCCTTTTCGCCTGCTGACACCTCTTCCGTCCTCCGATGACTTGCACCCGACTTAGCCCTGCCCACTGCGGGCTTTGTCGCAATGTTGTGTCGGCAGTTCAAAATCAGCACGCGGGCCTAGTCACTTACGAATTTGCCCACGTCGAATTGGAACTGAAGGTTGCCTGTTACATCCCCTCCCACATTCCCAGTATCTTCGATCAGGGATAGCGTTGCTGGAGCAATCGTATTGAACTGATAATCTTCAAACCGATCTAGTTCCAAATTCTCTGGCGTGTCCTCCGTATTCTGGCTTACGAAGTCGTTCGGTTGGCCACCGCCATCGAGCGTATCAATATTGGAACCGCCATACAGTTCGTCGTCATCTCCGTTTCCGGACAAGTTGTCAATGCCTCGCTGCCCAAAAAGGGTGTCGTCGCCATCACCACCAGTAACAAGATCTTCCTCAATCCTTGTGCCGTTGCCAAGCGAGAAGTGGCCAACCAATTCGAACGCTTGACGATCGTAGATTTCCACCTTCAACAACGCGTCGTCTCCGGCAAATCGAATCCCCGGCGTGTGATGGAACGTTGCTGTCGATATTGACACGCTGTCACCGAGGATCGCGTCGTTGCCGCGGCCACCATGAACTATATCGTTGCCGGCTAAGATCGTTGCTTCGCCGGCCGCACCAGCACGTTCGCTGTAAGTATCGATCAGATTCCCGGAAGCAACTTGATCGTAGCTGCTTTGATGCTGTCGAGACGCCAGCCAGTTTGTCATATCGTTAGTTAGGTCGTTTACGTCTTCTTTCGTGGGTACGGTTGTCGCAAGGAAGACTGGGAACCCATAGGCTCCGAAGTCTGCGACTACAAAATCGTCTCCCTCGGACGTCGTGATGGCGTCGTTGCCGATGGACAGATCGAACTCATAATCTGGCGGCAACGCAGCGACTTGGGCTGGTGTGAGCGTCAACGCTGATGCGTCGTGGTGGTTTGCCACATGTGTACTCAGCGTCTGACGTTGGTTTGTCAAGTTAGCAGTCAAAGCAGCATTCGCCGCGGTCTGAGCCGCTGGTGAAAGTGGACTCGTCGACGTCCCGACGAAGGCGAACTGCTGTCCCCTGATGATAGGGGTCAACACAACCGCATGGTCGCCAGTGACATGGTCGGCTCCCTCACGCCCGCTAATTGTGTCATTGCCGATCGAGAAGTCATGTACATCCTCGTTCAACGTCGTCGTGGTGCCGACGACATCTGCCAACTCCGTCAGTACCGCGTGATGAGCTGCGAACGTCATGAATTCGAAATCCGTCGCGAGGTGCGTGAGGTCACCATAATAGGTTTGCAGATCAATCGCCGTCGGCACATAGTTCGCAGCGTCCGCTGGTAGCCCTAGGATGAAGTCCGCGATGAACAGTGCATCGTCTCCGACGATGGTGTCATCGCCGGCGCCACCTTCGATGGTGTCTTGCGCGACGGCAATTTCTTTTGCCAGTCCTGTAGTCGCGTCATTGAGCGTCGCATAGTCGGAACTGAGTGTTCCCATGACGTGCATCGCTGCGGCGAAAGCCTCATACGCGTCGTCCGAGGCGAATTCGATCGACTGGATGCCCGTGACAAGTGGCGTTGCGACGGTTGCGTCATCGCCCACAATCAAGTCGTCACCACCGTCACCGAAGATCTGGTCGTTGCCCGGCAGATTGGTCTGGTGATGAGCAATGTCAGAAATGACCGACACGTACGGTTTCGTCGTCGTACCGTCGGCACGTTGCAATGGTCCAGCATTCGCAATTTCGACAGCCAGTGGATCCATCACCGTACTCTGGACGTCCGGCAGGTTGTACGGATTGTTGAGATTGAATTCTTCGGGCCGTTGCACATACGGCGTCACGATGACCGAGCCGAATTCATCAATATTAATCCCGTGAATCGCCTGCGGGGCTTGTGACTGCGCGGGTGTTCGCTCGGCGATCAGACGATAGGTATGAACGACCTTTGGCACATCGGTGTAATACGGCACAGTGTTCGTCGCGTTATCACCGAAGATGAAGTCGTTGTCGGCGCCACCTCGCAGTTCGTCATTACCACGCTGGCCGAAGATTAGGTCATCGCCCGCTCCGCCGTCGACCGTGTCGTTGTTTTCATCTGTCAGATCCAGAAGCAGCGCGTCGCTGTCCCAGGCTCCATTGGTATTTGTATGCTTCTGCTCGCCGGATGCGTCGAAGCCACCTGCTAGGATCGTAATGTCCGTCGTGAGTAGCTTTTGGGCTAAGTCGGCATCTGGGATCAGCATGGGCGTTTGATCCATATCCACGACTCCACTGAGTTCGGCAACTTCCTCAAGCACAATGTCGCGATGCCACTTGCCATTGCGGTCAATGCGTGGGGTTGAGGGGTCGATGAACTCGCGATGAATGAACCCAACATCGGACAAGATCGTGTCATGGCCGTCGCCACCGGTGATAGTATCGTCTCCCAGTTCACCGATAAGCTCGTCATCACCACCGCGTCCGTGGATGACGTCGTCGCCACGTTGGCCGTGAATGATGTCGTCGCCACCAACGTCACCCGGCACGTCGGCTTTGTTGTCACCATAGATTGTGTCGTTTCCACCGATGCGATCAATGTCGTCGTATCGTTGAATCTCGCGGACCACGTCGGCGAATGGTGCAGGGTGCTTCTGCCAAACGTCGATCTGGCTGCCGGACAGCGTGCGATGAATCGTACCGTTGTCTCCAAGGATCACGTCGGCCTGGTCTCCGCCTTCGATGGTATCGTCACCATCAGCGCCGAATCTGACGTTGTGACCGCCGATGATGTCGTCATCGCCTACATCGCCAAACACAGTGTCATTGTCCTGTCCGCCGATGATGAAGTCGTCGCCCGCATTGCCGTTGATGGTGTCACGACCACCGTCATCGCCGGACGTGACGAACGTGGAAGTGAAGTTCTGATTCGCGGGAAGGCTGGAGTCAAACCGAGCGTGATCGCCAAAGATAATATCGTGGTCGGCGTTGCCCTGGATCGTATCGCCAAAGGTACCACCAACAATTCGATCGCGACCCGCATCGCCGAAGATCTGGTCCTCGCCACCGTGGTTTGGCGCATGTGTTTGTGCCACATCCACCGTAGAAGTGACGCCGTCGTTGATGATCATGTTGACATCGCCATTGTCGCCGAAGAGCACATCATCGCCTTCATTGCCGTTGATGATGTCGTTTTCGAAACCGCCAAACACGACGTCATTGCCCGAACCGGCTGAGATGGTGTCCCGACCGCCGTCATCTGTTGCCGTGGTTGCTGCATCGGTGAGTCGACCCTGTGTGTCGAAATTAGCGAAACCATTGTCGCCAAGCACCACGTCGATTTGGCTGCCGGCTTGAACTGTGTCATCGCCGAAACCACCCGCGATGAAATCAGACGCTCCACCAGAAAGAATGAAGTCGTTTCCACCAATATCGGGTGATGTCGTTTCGGCTCGTTGGACGGCACCCGTCGATCGAATGGTGATGATGCCGTTATCACCAAGAATGTAGTCCGGATGCGAGTCAGCTGTGTCGCTTGGTCCAGCGTTGATCGTATCGTTCTGCGGGCCGCCGATAACGATATCTGATCCGTCCGTCGTGAAGATCCCATCGGCACCACCGATTTCGTCGTCGATCGACATGACGGCGATTGGCAACCCGTCCGCATTGAAGTCAATCTGTCCATGGTCGCCCATGACTACGTCTCGGCTGGTGTCCGCCCCAGCACCGATTGCATCGTTCAGTGCTCCGGCTATCACATAGTCCGACGCATCGCCGGTCACGATCAAATCATCAGCACCGACCAAAGGGCTAGTGGAAACCATTCGCTGAATGACGCTTCGTCCAAGAACGTTCGCGAACAGCGTTCGCCCATTGTCACCCAGAACGACATCGATTCCGTGACCGGTCGTGATTTCGTCATTGCCTGCCCCGCCAATTGCAACGTTGTAGTCGCCTAGGCCTGCGTTAATGATGTCACGGTCGCCGGTGGCAGGAGCCGCAATGGAAGTGTCCATTGCGACGATGACACTTGTTTCGTCTCGCGTTACGTCACCGTAGTCACCGATTACATAATCTCGCTCTGAACCGCCAATGACTCGGTCTGCTCCACGGCCAGCAATGACTAAGTTCAAACCGTCGTCGACTTGAATGTAGTCGTCACCGCCCCCGTCGACATAGCCTGTCGTCAGAACATCGTTCGAGTTAGCCGAACCATCCGCACGATGCACGATGCCATTGTCGCCGAGCAAGATATCGTTGCCGTTGAGCGCTCCGCCATACATAACATCACCGTCGTGCCCACCGATTGCAACGTCATTGCCGGTGCCTGCGTACAGCGTATCGGCACCACCGGTCTCAAACGACTGAGACTCAATAGTCAGAAGGTTTTGTCCGTTCGTAACGACCCGGCCATTGTCGCCGATGATGAAATCATCGCCGGATCCGCCGACCGCGATATCGCCTTTGGTTCCGGCGATAATGATGTCGGAACCACTCGCTCCAGTCAGCCCATCAACGCCACCTTGCCCATCAGCGACGCTAACGAACTCTTGCAATACAAAGCCCGGCCCGCGAATCACGTCGGCATAGTCGCCAGCCAACCAGTCACGATCGACACCCGATCGAACAATGTCGTCGCCGTCGCCACCGATGATGTAGTTGATGCCGTCGTCGTCAAGGATTCGATCGTCACCGCCACCATCGAGAAAACCAGTGCTGATGATGTCGTTAGCTTGAGCCGACCCGTCTTCTCCGACGACCAATCCGTGGTCACCCAGGATGATATCGTGCCCGTCCGTACCGCCCAGAATGATGTCTCCACCGAATCCGCCGATTGACACATCGTCGCCACGACCGGACACGATCGTGTCGTCACCGCCGTGAGTTTGAGCTGTTGACGTGAGTCGTAGCCAATTGCCTGTCGCGGGATCGAACACGGCTTGACCGGAATCGCCAAAGATCACGTCCGCGCCATCTTCGGATTCAATGCGGTCGTTGTCGAATCCGCCCATCACGAAGTCATCGCCATGCCCAGAGAGGATGAGATCGGGACCGCCAACATTGGTATCTGTCGCGGTTGCTGTTTCGAAAACACCCGCATCGGCTGTGATGACGCCATGGTCGCCCAGAATGACATCTCGACCAGGCCCCGTCGTGATGTCATCCTTGAGTCTGCCCCCAATGA
>CAYNJG010000233.1:0-11451 GCA_964397295.1 uncultured Pirellulaceae bacterium | reverse complement strand
AACGTAGTCGGACTGCCTTAATTATGCGTTACCGCGACAATTGCAGCCGCGAGGAAATTGCAAACGCTTTGTCGATCACCGAACATGGCGCGAAAAACTTGATGCAGCGAGCAAAGAAAAAGCTTCGTGATTCGATCGAAATTGGTCTGAATAAGCGATCACACACAGATTCAGGAACTCGAAGCTTGACACTATGAATGGTAGAGCGATACGGTGGAGAACAGAAATTTTGGCAATTTTTCTTTTCTGGTACTGTATCTGTGGAATCCAACGACAACGACCGTCAGCCGTCCGACGGTTCGCTTGTTCGTTCGATACGTGGCGGTGACGATGCAGCCGCGAACGATTTGTTCGATCGTTACATTGCTAAGCTCGACAGCTTAGCCGATCGACAACTAGCGCGAGAACTTTCGGGTCGACTCGATTCGGAAGACATAACACAATCCGTCTTTCGTACGTTCTTCCGAAGAATCGGCGACGGACAGTACGACGTCCCGGAAGGAGACACGATTTGGAAATTGCTTGCGGTTATCACGTTGAACAAGATTCGTTCGGTGGGTGCCTACCATCGAGCGGCCAAACGCGATATTCGCAAATCGTCCGCCGCAGAACTGTCTTCGCTGCAAAATGCCGTGTCCTCCGACGAGGACGCACTGCGAGTGCTACACCTGACCATCCAAGATGTAATTGGAGCCTTGCCCGAGAAGCAACAACAGATCATTCAGCTGCGGCTAGAGAACAACGATATAGCAACGATTGCGAAAAAAACATCGCGATCCAAACGCACCGTCGAACGCATTCTGCAAGGCTTCCGGGCCGAGTTGCAAAGTTCCATTCTGGATGTGAGCGACGATGAATAGCTCTAGTCTTCATCTCGACCCGCATGTCGAAACGCTGATTGACGCGTTCGAGGAAGCGGTGCACAAAGACGCCAGCACCAATGTGCTCGACTTTTTACCGGACCGCAGCGATCCGAAATTTGCGCAAATCGCGACCGAGCTCATTCGCATTGACTTGGAGTTGGCGTGGGACAGCGGAGCAGAAAAGTCATTGGATGACTATGGCGAACTTTTTGCCGAACTCAAGCAGCACGACGAACGGTTTGTCGAAGCCGCTTATGAAGAGTTCCGTCAACGCAACTTCCATGGTCAAACGATTTCTGTTGATGCGTTCTCTGAAAAATACGAGATCGCTCCGGAAGACTGGTCGACCGTCATCGAATCGCACGACGAGCGAACGATGTCAGACGCAAACTTTGACGACATGGCTCGCAAAGTTCCAGCGGCGGGCGACGTGTGGCGTGAATTCGAAATCCTGCGCGAGATTGGTCGCGGTGCAATGTCACGTGTGCTTCTCGCAAGGCAAACGTCACTGTCTGGTCGACGGGTGGTACTAAAGTTTGCACCGAAGCATTTGCTCGAAGCCGACAAACTGGCGAAACTTCAACACGCCAGCATCGTGCCAGTGTTTTCGGTCTACGAAGATAGCGACTTCCATATCTTTTGTATGCCGTACTTGGGGAGCGAGACACTCGAAGACGAGTTCAATACGAACGGCGATGGCAAGGAAATCAAGTTTGCATCGGAAGCCGACGGTACGCAGATACTCATGCAGTTGGCACACGCGATCGAGCATGCGCACCAACGGGGGATTTTGCACAACGATCTGAAACCCGCCAACGTCCTGTGGTCAAACGGGCATCCTATGTTGCTCGACTTTAATCTCGCGGCGGATGCTTCGGAGGTCGACGACACGATCGGTGGAACGTTGCCTTATATGTCGCCGGAGGCGATTCAAGGTTTGCTCAATCGCAAGCGTAACGCGGACGAGCGTAGTGACATTTATTCGCTCGGCGCGATGGTTTACGAACTTGTTTCGGGCAAACCGCCTTTCGGGAAAGAAGTAAATCGAGATAAAGCCATTGCACTGCGGCAGAATCCATCTCGCTTGGCCAAGGCGGCAAAAGTATCGCCTTCCTTCGCTGCGATCATCGACAAATGCCTGGCTCCTCAACCAGCTGACCGCTATCAATCCGCTTCCGAGTTGGTCACGGATCTGGATTGTCACACCAACCATCGACCGCTGAAGTACGCCGAAAACCGCAGTTGGGTCGAGCGTTTGCAGAAGTGGAGCCGGCGCCATCCACGACTCACTTCAGTGAGCACATTGTCCGCGATTGTGTGTGCCTTGTTGATCGCAACAGCCGTTGCATGGTCCGCTCGCGAAAAACACGTGGATCGATTGGAAGCCGCCGCTACATTTACCGAATTCGAGGCGGACGTAGATCGAACGCTTCCGAAGTTGCTTAGTACCAGGCTCGATATCGTTGACTCGAAACAAACCGTAGCGGATGCACAAGAGCTGCTGTCCACTTACGTCAGTGACGGTACCGATTGGAAAGATACTTCTGCCTATCTCAACTTGTCTTTGGACGATCAATTGATTGTGGACCAGAAGATTGCGAAGTTGGCTTTGACGACTTCGATCACGGGAACGAAAACAGAGAGCATTGATCTCGATTCCGCCCAGCGACTGCTTGCTATCGCCAGTTCAGGCCAGAAAACGCGAACGAAAAGTTTGTTGCTTCATCGTTTAACGTTGGAAATCGCAGCGGGCAAGGAACAAGAAGCGAAAGCTACGTTCGAAGAATCGGAAGCGATGGAGTGCACTAGCGCTGATGACCTCATGCTTGTTGGTTGGTTTGAGGCATTCAGCAAACCAAAGGAAGCACTTGAAACGCTGCAGCAAGCGGTCGATTTGGAACCGGGTGACTATGATAAGTGGTACACGTTGTCACAAGCGTTTAGCAATGTGATGCAATGGAGTGACGCGGAACGTTGTCTGACGACGTGCATCGCGCTTCAAAACGATTCGGCTTTGGCTCGGTATCGGCGCGCTCTGTGCCGTCGTGAGATTGGCAATCACGAACAAGCTATCCGTGACTTTTCGGCTTACCTAGAATTCTCGCCAGGCAATCCACATGCGTTACTTAACCGAGCGATCGCATACAAAGCCGTGGCGAACTACGAAGCATCGCTTGCCGATTTGGATGCGGCGATCGGGCAGGGGTTCAATAGCACTCGGCCTTTGCTGATTCGCTCTCGAGTCAAAAAGCTTCTAGGCGACCGTAAGGGAGCCAGCGCTGACATGACGAGTGCGTTGGCTGCCACACCTCAAGACGATCTTGGTTGGGTGTCCCGTGGTGTAGCAAAAATGGCGCGAAAGCCGGAAGCAGCGTTGCAGGATTTTCAGAAAGCGTTGGAGCTAAATCCTCGCAGCCATTCGGCTCGGCGGAACATCGCTTATGTGCTGTCTGAAAAACTCGATAAAACTGAAGAAGCGATTGCTTGTCTCGACAAACTCGTCGCGGACTATCCGCTCGACGACGGGTCGTTCGGTGGTCGAGGTGTTTTGCTCGCAAGAGTGGGACGTTTGGATGAGGCAATCGAAGATGCAAAAACGGTGGTGACGCTGCAGGGGGGTGCCATGTCAATGCTTCAGGCGGCGTGTATTTACGCAATCGCGTCGGAAAATCGTCCGAAATTGCGCACGAATGCTGTCACACTTTTGGGACATTCGTTTAGACTACAACCAGATTTGGCTAAACTGGCAACAGGTGATATGGATCTAAAGCAGATCCACGACGATGTGGCCTTCAAAGACTTGTGCGCTGCGGCGAAACGCCTGTCTGCAGTACCAAGCGCCGAATCGGCGATCGGGGCAGTAGAAGAAGATTAAAACTGGAAGATATGAATAAGCCGCTGCACCGAAGCAAAACACGTCTGCAAGGCGAGTCGCTCGAACTTCGAAAGATGCTCGATGCGTCTGGCGCGTTATGGAATCTCGACGCGGACCAGTACACGATAAGCTTTGCCGATGACGGCACTAACGTTGGTCCCAAGCAGAGTTCCTTGTATACAGAACTTGCGCATCTGGGAGCACCGGAAGTTTGGCAGGAAGCTATCCTTCGTGGTTTCCAAACGTGGGCTAGGCACACCAATGTTGACCTGATTGTGGTCGACGACGATGGCACGGACTTCGGTGCTCGGGGGGACGCCAATGGCGATCCTCGCTTTGGCGATATTCGAGTTGCGGCGGTCCCGTTCAGAAACAACATATCATCACATGTTATTCCAACGGATCAGCCGAACGCTCGAACGTGGACCGGGGATTTCGTACTCAACTCAGATGTTCACATCCAAACGCTCGACGATCTTTATGTCATCTCGATTCACGAAGCGGGGCACGTGTTCGGTCTCGAGCATTCCGAGGATATTAACTCACCAATGTTTGGGTTGAGCTTTCCCACTTCAACCACGCCCACGGAATCCGACCTCGAAAATCTGGCGAGTATCTATCCAAGGCGGTCGCCAGACTTTTACGACGACGTCCCCGCGCAAGCTAGTGGGGTGCCCGATTTAGAGCCAGATCTAGACACAACAGAGATCGTTCCTCTGCAGCTCGAACTGTCTACGTCTAACACACCGATGGTGATCTTTGGTGACATTCAATCGTCGGATGATGTCGACGCCTATCGAGTATCGGAGATCGCGGATGGAAAAGAACTGCTCGCGGTGACGCTGTTTACTGAAAATATCAGCCTGCTACGCGCAACGCTCAATGTTAGGTCAGGAGACGGAGACTTGCTTGCGTCTGTGCCTTTCTCCGAGCGAACTGGCGCGGGGCAAGTTATCGAGTTGCAAGATCTGGGCAGCGTCGACCAGAGCAGCATGGTCATTGAAGTCGTCACAAGTGCGGGTGCGTCACCCTATGACGCAGGTGGATACACGGTTGTGCTTCAGCAGGGCGACGCTGTTGATTTGCCGGACGAGGTTCCGGTGATTTCTGAGTGCTTTAACAGACTCGCGCACTCCGGCGATCGAAGTCTTTCACCAAGCACGCTGGGTACCTATTCGGGAGCTTGCCAAAGTCTGGACGATGGCGAAGGGGTTTCACAATTCATTATCGACATCTTTCAGGGAGCGGCAGGAGCGTTCGGCGGTAGCACAGCAGGAATAGAACCTGTCGATCCAACCGAGGCTTCGTTCTGCAACTTCGATTGGCTTGACGATTTATTTTCTTGTGTCGTCTGGGGCGACCTAGACGGAGATGGCCAGGTTACGTTCGCTGACTTCCTGCGACTATCGGTGAACTTCGGCTCGGAAGACGCTCAACCTGAGGAAGGCGACCTCGACGGTGATAGAACTGTTGGCTTCGCTGACTTCCTGATTCTTTCGCGGAGCTTTGGTGAACCAGTTAGGTTTAACTCAATCGACGACATCGAAATCGATATCTTCTAACAAGCGATCGTCTCAACGCAATGACGTGAGATAGGCTACCAAGTCACGAATCTCACGCCGCGAAAGAACTTTTGCCATTTCCGGCATCATCGAGATTTCTTGCTCGATGGTTTCCTCAATTGTCTCGTTGTTAATCTCTACATCTTTGCCCTGCGCATCACGCAATACCGTCGTCTTATCATCGGACTTAACTAAAACGCCTTGCGTGGTCGTAGCATCATCAAGAACGACGATCGTCGTCCGAAAATTGTTGTCGATATCAAAACTCGGGGCAACGATCGCCCTCAACAGGTAGCTGGAATCTCGGCGACCGGCGATGCCATCCAAGCTGGGTCCGACTGCGCTACCACGTTTGCCAATCTTGTGGCAGCGAACGCATTGCGCTCCGATATGGTTGAAGAACAGTTCTTTGCCGCGTTGCTGATCACCGCCCACTAAACAGTCATCGTAGGCAGCAACGGGATCTGTGGTTCGCTTGTTGCGATCTTGCTCAACCGCGATAAGAATCTGATCGATCTTCTCAATCTCGTTGCGGCGAAGTTCGGCGGCCTCTGAGATTTCCAAGCGCATATCATTGACGTCGTGGTCGCCTTTCTCCCAGGCTTTGACAAAGTCTGTTAGTTTCTGATGGTCAATTTTAGACTCCGCTAATTTGCCAAACTCAGTCAGTGCAAGTTGCCTTTCTTTCGTCGAAGACTTAAAGCGACGGCGACTATTCCGTTCAAAGAGTACCTCTCTGACAATCCACATGGCTTTATCGCGGGGAATTGCGGACAAGAGGCTAAGTCCAGCAACTCGCATTTCGGGGTCGAGCATGAACGAGATTTCCCGCGCGAGTTCCGCAAGCTCGTTGGGGGATTCTTTTGTTGCAAGCAATTGAATCGCCGCCACACGTTTCGGCTTTGGCTCGCTCTCGTTTCTTACAATTTTGACCAGCACATGACTTTTAACATCAATGCCAAGCTTAGCCGTGTAGGACAAAGCAGCCGATGCGATTTTCGGATCAGGATCAACAAGCAATCTCGAAAATACTTCTGCCAAATCAGCCTCTGATGGCGTTTCCCGATCTCCGTATGTTCGCGCTCGGCCGGTAACGAAATCAAGCGGAGGACAAGCGTGCCAGGCACCGATCGCACGGAGTGCCGCGACGCGATACTTCGTCTCTACGTTTTGGTTCAGCACGTAGTCCATCAATCTCGTGGCGGAAGCGGTATCACCGATTCGAAAGTTAGCGTTGATCGCCCGGCGAACGAAGGCTTCCGTTTTGCATTCGGAGGTCGTTAATGCGCGGGCCAAACTTGGCATCGCGTCAGGCACCGAAAAATCATCATGTATCGCCAACGCCGCTTCGGTTGCGACAGCGTCTGAGGTTCCAAACGTAAACTCGCCGAGGTTTGCACTCTTCTGGTGCCGCAAAGCGACGACGGCCAGCAACTGCATCAATTCGTCTGGCTTCGTCTTCCAGGTCAGCAGTGTTTCTTCTGTCTCGCAGGATCCAAGTGCACGAGCCAACGCGCAACGCAGATACGTCTCATCCTTGTTTGTCCGCTTCGCCGCAGTCGAAAGATGTCGCGAAGCGTTCGGTGTCGGATGGTCTGCCAAAACCATTGCGGACATAAACCGCACCTTCGGACTCGAGTGCATCAGCATCATGGATCCATGCGTTCCATTGGCACTTTTCGTATCACGCAGACAGCGCATGGTTTGGAACGTTAACTCGGGTTCTTCGAATTCCGACAGCAATGCATGAAGTTTGGCTCGAGCATCTCTGTTGCCGGCGCGTGCCAATTGTCCAAGTCCCCAAATACCGTGAACTCGGGTTAGCAAGGGATTTCCGTCCGCGACGACGGAGATGAATTCGTCCAAAGCATTTTGTCGGGCCAGCTCAAACTGAGCCCTCAATCGAATGCGCTGATCCTCGTGGCCCAACAGATCGATGAGTGCATTTGTGTCGCGGTTTTCGAAATTGTCTGCCAGCAATGTTTTTACTTCGCGGCGATTTTCTGACGCAGCAAACCTAGGATCATCAATCTTCCATATCGCACCTTTCTGATTGAGCGGATATCCGCCGCCCCAGTCGACGCCATACAAGCCACCATCCGGTGCGAAGTTGATTCCTACAAGTGGAACTCCACTGCCGATCTTGTGTTCCTCGATCATTTTGAAGCTGGCGCGATCCGGTTCCACTTTAAATGCGATTTGATGGCCGCCAGGTGCGCCGGTAAGAAAGAAGAAGTCCTTGTATTGAGGGCTCAACGCAGTTCCTGGATTGAAAGCGAAACCGGCCGGTCCGTCGATCGAGTGCGAAATAGGCGGCACGATGTAGGAAGGTTGTCCTTCGTGCCATGGCTGCCAGAGTTTTTCAGCCATCCATGGATCGTAGTCGTTACCGCGATACTGATAGTTGCAGCGCCAGCCTGCATCCATGCCTTTCACGATATACACGAAACGTTCCCGTTCGCCGGGCTTATCAGCGTCATTGTCCACGCCGAATAGATTCCCCCATTGATCGAACGCCAGCTCTTGCACGTTACGCAAGCCGTGAGCGAATACTTCGAACTCGCTTCCGTCTGGATTGCAACGCAGGACTCCGCCCTGATTCGGATAGTGAAAACGCTTGCCTTCCTTAGAAGTTGCGCTGATCCCCTTGTCGCCGACGGACCAGTAGATTTTTCCATCGGGACCGACGGTCAGTCCGTGCATGTCGTGGCCGGCGTAGGCAATGTGCAAGCCGAAACCTGTTGCCAGTATCTCGCGATCATCGGACTGGCCATCGCCATCGGTGTCGCGGAGTTTCCAGACATCTGGTGCGATCGTCGCGTAGACTTCACCGTCGTGGTGCATTACGCCGGCGGCAATGCCAGTGACTTCCGTCTGAAAGTTGTTCGCAAACTCTTTGACTGAATCAGCGGTCCCGTCACCGTCTGTGTCTTCGAGCAAATGAATCTTCTCGCTGAGCACCATCAAATCTCGAAAGTCATGTCTACCGTCTTTATTCAAGTCACCGACGTGCTTCGCGTTTTCTTCGTCGTCACCTGGTGCAAGCTCACGATGGTAGAAATCGATTTTGTCCGTCACCGTTTCCAAAGCAACGTCACTTGGAATCCATTCTCGGTTTGCGCGAATGTCGAGATCCTGGGATTTTCGACGCTGTGTTTGCGTCACGTAAGCACGCCCCATATTGTCGAAGCCGATCGCAACAGGATCTGGCACGTTGATCTCGCCGCTCCACTTGGAAAACTGAAGCGTGGTAGCTTTCCTTGTCGTTGCGTTATTTTCAACTGCTGTGTTTAGTTCTTCAGCTTGTGAGCAACTACAAACGAATAGAAGCAACAGGCAGCGGGCAGGTTCTCTGCGAATCATGGCGATGCTTTGAATTGAGTGTGGGGGTCGCAGTGCGCGTAGGACGCAACTTGCGTGAAACGCAGAAGCGTCCGGTGGGACTTTCATTGTAAGTACAACGAAGGTCGCGATTCCACTCAAGAATCAAATAGCATCAACCTCGCCTTGGCCATCTGGCCTAGTCTCACCGAGCGTGTCGCGAATAACAGCCAAGTCTTGCTTGAGATGCTTGGCCGTTAGGACAATATCAGCGCTGTGGATTAACATGTTCGCTCCTGACTCGACAAAACGAACTTGTTGTTCAACATTGCCCATGAAGTGAATGCCAGCGCCGACTCCGTGTTTGCGCGCAGTCTGAAAAATCTTTTCGCAAGCTTTGATGAATTCTGGTTGTTCGTATTGCTCAGGTATGCCAAGACTACACGACAAGTCGTGCGGGCCGATCAAAACGGAATCAACTCCCTTTACTGAAAGGATCTCGTCGAGCGCCTCCATCGCCGGCACGCTTTCGATATTCAGCACCAGAATATTTGGGTCGTTCCGTTGTTCGAGATACTTTTCAAGCTCGGGTTCCACGAGCTCTCCGGCCAACCGTGACTGCAATCGCTTTCCCTTAAGTGGGCGAAAGCGAACTGCGCCGACGAGTGCCGAGGCTTGCTCGGGCGTTTCAACGTAAGGAGCAATTACACCACACGCTCCGATATCCAGCATCTTTGCAGCCATCGTTGCATCCGGCGATGGAATGCGAACGATCGGCGGTAAATCGAGCCCGCGATAGGACTGACACATCGCGGCTACTTGGCTTGTCGTTAGTGCGGTGTGTTCGGTGTCGATAAAGACGAAATCCAGGCCCGTCGTAGCAATCGCTCGTGGCCACAACGGAGATTCCGAGACGACGAGAGTTCCAAAGACACGCTTGCCAGAGTGTAGTGCTTGCCGAATTTCTTGCGACTTCATAGTCTGTTTCCAATCGTTTGTTGTCGAGGCAGCACGATTGTAACGCGTCCTCGGTCGAGACTCCTACCGCAGAGTAGATGCCATGAAAAAAACGAGGCCGCTGAGCGACCTCGTTTTTGCCTTGAATTTGTACGAAGTTAGAAGTTAACTACGGCGTCGACGAACGAGGGTTACTCCCAACGCAGCGAATACGAAGAGCGTCGCTGATTGCGGTTCGGGAACTGCCTCCGCACGGCCAACTGCTTGACCAAAGTTCTGCGAGAGAATCAGGAAGTCCGCGAATGCGACATCGCCACTGCAGTCGGCATCACCGTCCGCAGATCCGCCAGGGGATCCGAAGTTAGACGACAAGACCAAGAAATCTGCAAACTCAACCGTTCCATTCCCGTCAATATCACCCAAGTTTGGCGAGCATGTAACGGGCGTAAAAGGTTCTTGCGCTGCTTCCCAAAGCGAGGCAACTTCTTCGCTGGTCAGCACACGATCCAACCAGATGGCCACCTCATCTTGACCGCCTGCGAAAGTTGTCGAATCCGCTCCATCAGCGCGACGCCCGCCGATCTTCGCGGTGTTCGTATCGATTCCCCAGCCAGTGGCTGGTTCCAATAGGTCAGGTGTGCGATCTTCGCCGTTGATCCAGACTTGGATGTTCTCGGCCCGTTCCTCTCCTGTACCGGAGGTCGAGGCAACAAGATGAAACCAACCGAAAGTCTCATCTCGAACGGAGTTATCGAACGAACCGTCGAAATATCCGACAGTTCGTTCCGCGATCGGGCCAGCTTCGTTCGGGTTCACTGCAACGACAAGCCCCTGTCCGGCAATGTTGATTTGAAAACTTGTGTCTGGATCGCTCAGGTTGTTGGTGAACAGTCGGTCTCCAAACGGAGTGGGCTCCGACTCTTGCTCGATGTAACGGAAGAACATCGAAACTGTCATCGCGTTTGCTCCGAAATCTGCAGAAGGACCAAGATCAATGTGCCCAACGTTGTTGCTGCAGTGAGCAACATTTGCTTCGCCGCCTACCCCGGGAACTGCTATTTCGAAGTAATCGCGATCGCCCGAACCATCGAGGCCTTCATTGATAAACAGTGGCCCGGCGCAACCTGCTTCAGCAAACCCTTCATCAAGGAAACCGTATTCACCATTGAATTCGCCTGGTGATGCGTTACCCGCCGAGTCGATGACGCCCCCATCTGGGTCCGTCTCATTGAGTTCGTAGTAGAAGGTGGGCGCTAGTGCTGTCACCGCGTTTGAGTACGGCGCGTCAGCGGCGAGACATGCGGTGGATAGCAAACCCAACGCACAAATGGGAAAGAAGAAAACACGCATTGGTAAGTTCCTAGCAGGGGGAGGTTAAACAAGAGGGAACCCGGAGATTTTAACGTCGCGAAATCAATTTGCGACCACAAAATCATCTAAAAGAGACATGTCGAAAACGTAATGCAGCTCCCGGTTCGCCACTTGGTCTCGCTCGCATCCGTCATCGTGCAGGCGTTTTAGCAGCGGTGCGAGTTGATCGAAATACTTGAAACCCGTCATGTCTTTGGCTTGGATCTCTTTCTTCTTGCCTGCGTCGCCATCATCGTCCCCTGACGATGACGCATCCGTTGTGGCTCCGAGATCGGGTTCGGATGGGCCGCGTCGAGCCCGCTGCTCAAGTTTCTTCTGACGCTGCTTACGGCGTCGCCGCTGTTCCTTCGCCTTGTCGGCATCGTCCTTGGATTCCATCCCTGTGAAATCCAAACCTACTGCGCGATCATCGCCTGCATGCTGATTAGCTTGTGGACGGGGCGGAAACCAACGCTGCGAACCTACGAGATGATCTGTTGGTACTTCTGCGGAATGGCCGACG
>CAYNJG010000232.1:0-11544 GCA_964397295.1 uncultured Pirellulaceae bacterium | reverse complement strand
GTCATCCAGTGTTTGCTACGTGGGTTTGGTCACGTCAATCATGCAGAGATCATTCTGCTCTTCGCTGCTTACACAGTGACCTACTTCGATTACATCGACGAGACTAGTTCACCAGCCAATGCGAAGCAGATACCATCTACCGGCGCACCACTGACAGCGATCGTTTTTGTACTGTGCTTCAGCTATGCACTTACCGGAGTTTGCAGGATCAGCAACGGAGGCATCCGCGTCTTCACAAGTCAAAGTCTGACCGCGGTATGCGAGATGGCATCCTTATCATCAAGATACTTTGATCTTTCCTTTGGATCGAAACTAATGGACCGGCCCATCTTCGTCACGATACTTGAGACCGGCTACCCGATTGTCACCCTGCTGGAAATCCTCGCGCCATTGTGTTTGGTATCGCTTTGGTTTCGGCGAGGCTTCCTGCTCATGATGCTCCCCTTTCATGTGATGACGTTTCTGGTGATGGGGATTCTGTTTTGGGAAAACCTCGCACTCTATGTCTTACTATTCGACATCAGTCGCTGGTTGAAAAAGACTGCACCGGTAAATCGACGCTCGTTCCGTCTGCTTCCATCGGCCAGCTAGTTCTAGTTGGCCACCGGTACCGATCCAGGCAACGTGGCGTTGCTCGTTGGCTTTCCTCGGTAGTTGTCTTTCACAATCAAGAAGGGCTTTTCCACGCCGTAGTGTAAGACCAACGCGAAGAGAATAGACACGAATGTAAAGACGGGAAAGTAGGCGACAAACTGAGCGAACGGCGACAAACCACGAAACCACTCCCACTGGCTCATCAACAAGAGAACACTCTTTACGAAAACCATATGAACCAAATAGAGGCTGTAAGAGATTTTCGAGAAGAAGAATAGCCAACGGCTATCGAGCAGCCACTTCGGTGTCTCAGCATCTAGCACCAGCGACAACAGGACCAACGCAAACGCAACGCCCAACAGCGGCAGCAACAATGTTCCCGCGAACAATGTCGGCTCTTCAAATATAGGCCCAACAAACAGCAACGTTGTAACTAAGCCAACGCCACTCCAGAACATGCCGCGCTGCAATCTCTTCGACTGCAGCCACGGAAACTCTTGACGGTGGTGCAGCAGAATCGCACACAGGGAACCCATCAACAGCGCGTCCGCCGCGAGGTGAAACGGTGAGCGAATCAGCCAGAACATATGATCGCTGGAAGGGAACGGGCTGTGGGCGATGTACGTAATACACCGCAACGTGATCGGTAGCACGATTAGCATGCCAAGCAAGCGCACACGGTCAATGCCGGACTGTTGTTTTAAAAGTGCCCAAACTAGAAACGGGGCTGCAAAGTAGAACTTCTCTTCGACACCCAGCGACCAAAAAGCACCAACCAAACCAGCTCCGTAGTAGTCCTGCAAAAACAACAGGTGTGTAACGAGTTGCTTTCCCAATTGGTTGGGGCGAAGGAGGTCGTAGTAGGGAATCACGCCCGAAATGACGATCAGCAAAAACACATAGTAAGCCGGAACGATTCGAAAGAAGCGTTTTACCAAGTAGTCGCGAATCGTTTCAAATGTAACGTTGCCCGCTGCTCGCTTCAGCAAATGATAAGTCACCAAAAACCCGCTAAGCACGAAGAACAGATCAACGCCAATCCATCCATTCAAGAATGGAACCATTGGATCCCAACCAGCAATCGTCAGCTCTGGATCAACTTCGCTATAGAACGGCTTGATCGCATGTCGAAAGAGGACCAAAATGATCGCAATGCCGCGCAAGCCATCGAGTGACTTGATCGCTTTAGGGCTGCGATCCATGCGAAGGTAGCCGCCAACCGCTAGGGTTTTGCTTCGCCAGTTTTTGGAGGTTGCTGTATCGCGAGCGGTGGACATGCATTTTGTCTCGACGGTGCGCGTCCGAGCAGGGTCTCGAGGTCGGAGCGATCTTAAAGCATAGTTCAGCAGTTACCGTCAACGATTTTTCGGCCTGGATGGTTTGTAATGGGTAGCCTGGCCGCCAGCCTCAAGAACGATTCAATCTGCAGCATTCCGGCGGCAACGCTCAAACTCAAGTCGAATCTCTTTTCGATGACCACAAAACGCCTTCTCTCGAGTATCCTTTTAGGCAACTAGTTCTGTAAAACGTTTAGGCAATAACATGTCGTATACGATCAACGGAATCGGCACACAGATCTACGGACGAGACAAAGAGCTCACACGCGAAGATCAGTGCGACCAATGCGGTGCCTTCACAAGACTCACGTCGTACGATGCAACGAACTACTTTGTCGTCGTGTTCATTCCCGTGATTCCGCTCGGCAAAATTCGCGTGATGGATCACTGTGGAAGTTGCCAGCGTTGGCGCCAACTTCCGTTGAAGAAATGGGAATCCGCAAAAGAAGACGCGATTCGTCAGTCGCTGCAAGCGATGAAGGCCAACCCGTCAGACCCCGAGGCAGTCAAACAAGCACTCGTCACTGCAACTCAGTTCCAAGACCAGGGCGTATTGCTACAGTTCAAACAAGTTGCCGAAACCTTTCGCTCGGATGCCGAAGTTCAAGGACTACTCGGTGCAACGCTCTCTTATTTTGGCCGCAATGAAGAAGCGATCACAGCCTATGAAACTTCGCTTGCCGCCAAGGATGATCTATCCACTCACGAACAACTGGCACTCGAATACGCCAGTACTGCTCAGCCAGAAAAAGCAGAGCCACATCTTGCTCACATCTGGCAGCCCGACCAAGCAGACAAAGTCGGACTCGGCATCGCACTAGTCAATGGCTACCAGGCAAAAGGCGATCACCAGACTGCTATCGCAAAACTAGACAGAATTGCAGAGACCCATCCCGACATCGCCGAAGACGGTGAATTCAAGAAAATCTACAAGCAGGCGCAGAAATACGAACGGAAGGGCAAACCGGTGCCACAACTTGTGGGCTCCAGTTCTGGTTACAAAGAAACCTCGTCGAGTTCGAGTATCGCAAAATGGATCTTTCCACTCGCACTAGCTGCGGGGCTTGCGTTGTTCATGGTTTTCTCGTTCATGGCTGGAATCAATCGCAAAGTCGCGCTGATCAACGGCCTGAACGAACCGTACACCGCAACCATCGCCGGTGACGAATACACGCTTCAACCAAAAAAAGTGCAATACGCGTCGATCGGCGAAGGGCAAGTTCCGGTGTCCGCAACGATCAACGGTATCGAACTTCCTGAAGAGACGCACAAAATCAAGACACCGTTGTTCTCGCGCATGTTTAGCAAGCCGCTATTCGTGATCAACCCAGACAAAGCCGCGGTGCTACAGAAACAAGAAGTGATCTATAGCGAACGCGGCGACCTTGGTGATCCGAGGTACGAGTTCGTAGCAGGTAAATCGTTTTACCATTTCAGCGACATTGATTTCCAATTCGAAACGCCACCCCGAGAAATGGACCTCGGATCTTCTCGTACGGTATCGAAGGACTTAGTCGACTTTGCACCTGTCGGCGATACTGAGTTCGCGACGCTCAGTCAGTTTCACATGCTCCTCGAATCAGAACAAATGACAACGTACCTTAAGCAACAGGTACAACTTGGAAATCCATCGGAAGTTGCAATCGGAATGCTGATAGATCATCTCGAAGCAGGCGAGATGCTTGACCTACTGCGACCGAAACTCGACAACAAGCCGACCGATGTCGCAATCCACCGTGCCTATCAGCAGGCAGTTGAAATCGCGACGCCGAACGCAGACCTCATTTCAGAATACAAAGAACGACTAGCGAAGAACCCCACCGACGCGGACATGATGTATCTTGCCGCTCGACTGTCTGCGAAAGAAGAAAGACGTGAGCTCCTCGTAAAAGCCATCAATGCGAATCCGCCATCGGCCTATGCCTACATCTCGCTCGCGTTCGAAGCGTTGCAGGCTGGTGAGTATAAAAAGGGAGTCCCGTTCGCTCGCAAAGCGGTCGAAATGAAACTATCCGCTAGTTTTCAAATGATACTTGCCCAACTGCTCGAAGCTTCAGGCAACTTTGACGAAGCGATGGAGTTGATGGACGACTCGCTGGCTGGCGATTCAATCATCAACGAACTACAACGGCTCGGTACCGAGATCCCGATCTTTGTGGCAGCTGGTAAGTCTTTACAAGTTGGCAAACGCATCGACGACTTAGTCGATCAGCTCGACGGTTCCGAGATGCAAGACACATTGGAATTGTCGTTTCGTGGACAATTGGCGTACTCACAAGGCAACGTCACGGAACTCGAGCAACTCATGCAGGACGCCCCCGACGAGCCTCCGTTTTACATGTTGGTTGCATTGGATCGTCTCGATGAAGCCGCGGCGCAATTTGTCGAAAGCGAATCTCTCCCCCAAGACCTCAACGCAAATCTCACCATGTACGTGGCCGCGAAGGCAACGGCGAATGAAGATCTAGCAAAGCGATTTCTGACAAGCTCCATTGAACTGCTATCAAAAGGCGACAAAGACGACCGTACGATCGCAGGGATGCTGGCTGAAACGGGCCAGTCAGACCGAGATACCGTCGACGAAGTGATCATATGGCCGACGGACAAACGAACTTATCTGGCCGCGCTCGCTTTCCGCCATCCAGAAGACTTCAATCACTACCTCGGTCTGGCAAAGAAACTCAATTACAAGCGGACCAGTCCGTACCTGCTAATAAAGCAATTGAAACCACGCTGAATCGCCGCTGGTTAAGCCTCGGAGACACGGCACCGTTCGGCATCCTACAAACGGAATAACTGCGCGCTGACTCCGTGATGCATTGCCAATCACCGCCGGTTTACTGGCTGAAGGAGTGGATTCGCTTTACATTGGTCTTATCTTGACATTCTTTTGTGTCGACAGTTCGACCGTTTAGGCCACTGGGGACTCGCGATGAGCAAAAGCTCTCGAAAGCGAAAACAAAAACAGCAATCGAAAAAGAGGCAAAACGCCTCGACTCGTGTAGCTAAATCGCCAACCAATCCAGCAAAGAGTCAGTCGTCAAGTCAAAAGTCAGCCGTTGCGCCAACACGTAAACGTTCGCCGATGATGACGGCAGTTGCAGTTGCTTGTATCGCAATCGGCGCATTCCTTATCCTTCGCCCCAAGTTTGGCAGCAAACCAGAAAACGATGGCGCACCCACCATCACCAAGACGAATTCAGAAACCGAAGCGACGCAGGGTAAGCCAGCGGACGTGTCTACGGGTGCTGCGATGTTTTCCGCCAGCGAGCCCATGGAATTGCCCGACATTCCCGGCGTCGAAAAGAATCGCTTCGACAGAATGGTCCGCGGCGTCGCCCAACTTGAAGATCCAGCGCTTGACGGCTGGGACACCGAGACGTTCAACGAAATAGCCACGAAACAATTGAAGGCGATAGGCAAGTTGATCGGCGAAGCCACCGCGAAAGCGGCTCAGCTAGATTCAACCGATTTCAATACGCTCGCTTCCGATTCATTCACCAGCAACGGCCTTCGCCCCAAGAATCTACAGTCAACGTACAGTGACGGAACGATTGTAGTCAGACGCGGCGACACCACGGACTCCAAGCCAGTCACCGGACCCGACGGTCTACGCAACGTGATCAAGAGCAGCGCCGAGCCACTCGCTGACACCGCTGACCACCGCTACAAATTCAAAATCATCCGTGTCAACTTAGACAAAGAAACGAAGACATCTGAAACAAAAGCCTACTTCGAGTTCAGCGGTCGCACGAAAGAACGAGCGACTCAAATCAACTCCGTTTGGAATTGCAAATGGTCCAACGCGGATCCTAAGCATCCGCTGTTGGAATCGATCGAGGTGGAAGACTACGAAGAGGTCGACTGCATGACGCCCAATGGCGGGTCGATGTTCGTCGATTGTACGGAATCAGTCTTCCGCGATACCGATCGCTTCGAACGACAGCTACGCTTCGGCATCGATTACTGGATCGATCAGTTCGACGGTGCTATCGCGAGGCCTGCCGCTGGTCACGGGATGGCGATTGACGACGTCAATGGAGACGGCCTCGAAGACGTTTACCTTTGCCAGTCTCCTGCTTTACCGAATCTGCTACTCCTTCAAAACCCAGACGGAACGGTCCGTGATGCTGCGGTCGAATCCGAAGTCCACTGGCTAGAGGGAACGCGTGCAGCGTTACTCGCTGACTTAGACAACGACGGCGACCAAGACTTAGTTTCCGTTTTGGGTTCGTATGTCGTCATTCAAGCCAATGACGGCAAAGGGAAATTCACCGAAGTCACCACCATCGAGGCCGTGAGCAGCCTCTTCGCTATCAACGCTGTGGACTACGACAACGATCGCGACCTTGACCTATTCATTTGCGGCTACACACTCACCACGGGCATCAACCCAAACGACGTGTTCGCCAACCCCATGCCTTTCCACGATGCCAACAACGGCGCGACGAATATCATGCTCCGCAACGATGGCGGTTGGGGATTTACAGATGTAACGGCAGACATTGGACTCGACCAGAACACGATGCGATTCAGTTACGCTTCTTCGTGGGATGACTTCGACAACGACGGTGACCAAGACCTTTACGTCTCGAACGACTTTGGACGAAACAATCTTTACCGGAACGACGACGGAAAGTTCAAAGACGTTGCGCCTGAGCTCGACGTTGAGGACATTGGGCCAGGTATGTCAGCATCTTGGGGGGACTACAACAACGACGGTCGCCCTGACTTGTACGTCAGCAACATGTTCTCTTCCGCCGGAAATCGCATTACCCACCAAGAGCGATTCAAAACTAACCTGGACGACACAACCAAAGGATTCTTTCGTCGACACGCGCGAGGCAACTCTCTATTCGAAAACATGGGAGGCGGAAGGTTCAAAGATGTCAGTATCGACAAAGGCGTTACGCTCGGTCGTTGGGCGTGGGGTTCGCTGTTCGTCGATATCAACAACGATGGCTGGGAAGACCTTTACGTAGCCAACGGTTTCGTCACAGCCGACGACACGAACGATTTGTGAAGTTTCATGTGGCGCCAGGTCGTGGCGCAATCACCTGACGAAAACGCTCCTCAATCAGAAGTCCTCCGCTATGACATCGGTTGGAAAGCACTCAATACAATGTTGCGATCGGGTCGATCGCTCAGCGGCAGAGAACGCAACTGCTGCTATCTAAACACGAAAGGCGACCGGTTCGCGAACGTCTCCTCCGCGGCCGATATTGATTTCGATGACGATGGACGTGTCGTAGCCGTCTGCGATTGGGACTACGATGGCGACCTCGACTTTTGGATTGCCAATCGAACGGGTCCGCAGGTCCGATTTCTTCGCAACGACGCTGCGAACGATCATCATTTCGCCTCGTTTCGACTTGAAGGCGTCCGTTGCAACCGCGATGCCATTGGCTCCAAAATCACATTGCAAACAGATGACGGACAACAGATCGTTCGCACGCTGCGCGGCGGGGGAGCGTACTTGTCGCAGAATTCGAAGTGGCTTCACTTTGGACTCGGTGAGAGTACGAAAATCGATCACATCGTTGTTCAATGGACCGACGGCTCACGCGAAAAGTTCACCGACCTGAAAACGGACCAACGTTACAAAATACGCCAAGGCGAGGGCAACGCGGTCGCGTGGAACCCACCGACTCGACAAGTAGCTCTCACTCCATCGAAATCAAAGAAGCCACCAAAGAGTGACAAGTCGCGAATTGTTTTACTTTCCGCCCTGCCCTTGCCTGAAATCGAGTACCAAAACAGAGCAGCCGAAAACGTGCAACTGGCAAACGACGGTCGTGCGAAACTCATCAACCTTTGGGCGACCTGGTGCCAGCCTTGCGTAGAAGAATTGTCAGAATGGAGTTCCCACGCAGACGAACTCAAGAACGCGGGTATCGACGTCGTCACGATCAACGTAGACGAACCCGCCGATGACCGCGAAGCACAGAAGAAACAAATTGTCGCGATGCTCGACAAGCTGGGCGTGCCATTCGAATCCGGGCTAGGCAACATTCAACTCGTCAACAAATTTGACGTGATCCAGCGATCCGTACTGCGACTACAGCAAGCACTTCCGATCCCAAGTAGCTTCTTGGTCGACTCACGCGGCAACCTTCGGATCATCTACAAGGGCCCCGTCTCTACCCAACAACTCCTTGCCGACGTAAACCTCTTGGACGCGGACAGCAAACAGATCATTGCGGCAAGCGTTCCCTATGAGGGCAAGTGGCTGGGTACCATCGCGGGCTCAACACCGAACAACTTGGTATTACGTTTCATCGAAGGCGGATTTGTCGACGAAGCCGAAGCCTACATCCGCAAGCTTGCCAGCGCGACGATCCAAACCCAGGCATACAATCCAGGTGACGCGATGGTCATGCTCGGTGCGATCTGTGTGGACCAAGGCCGATACGAAGAAGCAGCCGAAGCATTCGAGAAAGTGCTTGAAATTGACCCTGAACATCGACAATCGCATATCGAACTCGCAGCGGTTTACACAAGACTTAAAAAGCCATCGGAAGCAGCCGAACACTACGAAGCTGCACTTAAACGTCGCCAAGATGACCCCGAACTTCGCATGAAGCTGGCGCTTGCTCGACTCGAAGCGGGACAGCACGACCTCGCATTCAATGAACTAGAAACATCGATCAAGTATCGCCCGTCATCGATGGCTCATCATCATCTCGCCAACCTCTACATTGCCAAAGGCGACATCCCAGCCGCCATCACTAACTACGAAGCTGCGTTAGAAATCAATCCGAAGCTCAGTGTTTCGGCGAACAACCTTGCGTGGTTATTGGCAACTCACGAAGACGTGCTCGACGCAGAACGCGCGATTGAAATCGTCCAGGAAATCTTAGGCCGACCAAGAACTCGTACGCCTGGCCACCTGGATACGTTGGCTGCAGCCTACGCCGCAGCGGGCCAATTCGAGCAGGCAGTTCGAACTGCCGAAGAAGCTGTCAAATTATCAAAGGCCGACGGCGACACGAAAAAGGCCAGTAAGATCCAAAAACGTCTCACGCTCTATCGTCAAGATCAGCCGTTCAAGGAATGACCGGGGCAACTCGCGTTTCAGGATCATGAATCTTAAGTCTTCCACGACTCCGCCACCAAAGCGCACCGGCAAGCTTGGCATTTTTGCGTTGATAGTCGGTTGCCTTGTTCTTGGCGTCGCGGCGACGCTTTGGGTGAAGAATCGCTCGAACGAAGTGAGCGATTCGACCAGTCCGCAGCAAACGCAAACGACTTCACAAACTCGCACACCCGTGTCGGAGGAGAAAGAAACTGCGACACTCGCGAAAGCGGACCTCGACCTACATCCGAACCTCAAAAACCTAAAGTACGATGCCACGATTCGCAAAATAGCGGAACGCGAAGACCCTGTCGTCGACGGCTGGGATTCCGAACGGTTCAGCGAACTAGCTGACGGTCAGCTGAAACAAATCGGCAAACTGCTCTCCGACGAAAAGCTCATTGATCCCGACCATGTGAGCGCGATGAGCACCAATGATTGCCAAGCTTCTCTCAGACCAACCAAACTGGCATCTGCTTTTGACGACAACACCATCCACGTTCTGCGTTCCGACAGGGCGTCAACTCCACAGTCATTCGCAGATGCTCTGACCGACCATGCAAAACTTTTTTCAAACGCAGATGATTCGCGTTTCAAATTTAAGATCATTAGCGTCAATCTCGATTCGAATACTGCAACGACGCGTTCTTACTTCCAAATGATCGCCTACGCACGACAACCCTGGAAGCACGAGACGATTGGGGACGTTGAACGCGTCCAAGTGAATTCGACTTGGGACTGCATCTGGGATACCACGGATAAAGCCGCGCCGAAATTAAAAGAGGTAACCGCGACTGACTACGAAGAAGTTTATTCCAAAACTGCGCAGTTGTTCGTCGATTGCACCGAGTCTCAGTTCGTGGGCATTGATGCATTGCAAGAGCAGCTCGTCCATGGTCGTGATCATTGGTACGGCAACTTAGAGTCGTCGATCGGCGTGGAAGGTCGCGGCAATGGCCTCGCAATCGGAGATGCAAACGGTGACGGACTCGAAGACATCTACATCTGCCAGCCCGCCGCGCTTCCCAACAAACTGATGCTACGGAAGCCTGATGGATCGTTCGAGGATGCGTCCGCCAGAGCAGGCGTAGATTGGCTCGACAGCTCTCGAGGCGCACTATTCGTCGACCTCGACAACGACGGCGATCAAGACCTCGTTGTCGCGATCGATAGCGAAGTTGTATTGCACGAAAACGACGGGCAAGGCAAGTTCACGAGACGAAATTCGATCCAGACCAACAGTCGTTTGTTCTCTCTCAACGCACTCGACTATGACCGTGACGGGAAACTCGACTTATACGTTTGCGGCTATAGTGGAGCGAATCAAATTCGACCCGAGGATATTTTTGCGAGCCCGGTGCCGTATCACGATGCCAATAACGGCGCCGAAAACTTGTTACTTCGCCAGACCAACGCTTGGGCGTTTTCTGATGTCACGAAAGATGTCGGACTAAGTCAAAACAACTTGCGATTCAGCTTGGCCTCGACTTGGGATGACATGGACGGCGACGGAGACCTCGACTTGTACGTCGCCAATGATTTCGGGCGAAATAACCTCTACCGCAATGACAACGGAAAATTCGTCGATGTAGCAGAGACTGCGGGCGTCGAAGATATCGGCCCGGGCATGTCGTGTGCTTGGGGCGACTACAACAATGACGGCAAGATTGACTTGTACGTGAGCAACATGTTTTCGTCCGCCGGAAGCCGCATTACACACGACCCTAAATTCAAACCCGATGCACGGGCCGATGACCTGGCGGGCTTCCAGCGTCACGCGAGAGGCAATACGCTCTTCGAAAACAACGGTGACGGCACATTTTCTGATCGTGCTATCGAGTCCGGAACGACGATGGGTCGCTGGGCGTGGGGTTCGTTACTGGTCGACATCAACAATGATGGGCACCGAGACGTGTACGTTGCCAATGGTTTCGTGACGGCCGACAACAACAATGACTTGTGAAGTTTCTGGTGGCGCCAGGTCGTGGCGTTTTCACCGGAAAAGAACGCAGCGAACTCAGAAATCATTCGCTACGATTTGGGCTGGGACGCCATCAATTCGATGCTTCGCGCCGGTCGCTCTTTGAGTGGCAGAGAACGCAACTGTTGCTTTTTGAACTCTGGCGGTCAGCGTTTCGCGGATGTTTCCGGCGTCACGGGTCTCGACTATGCAGACGACGGACGAGTCCTCGCACTTTCGGACTGGGATTACGACGGTGATGTCGATTTCTGGGTCGCGAATCGATCGGGCCCGCAAGTTCGCTTCTTGCAAAACAACTTGAAACGTGGGCAAGCATTCGTTGCGGTCAAACTCGAAGGCGTGGCCTCCAATCGTGACGGCATAGGTGCGAGAGTTGTCATTGAAAGTACAGTCAATGGCAAACCGGTAACGCAGACACAAACCCTCAAGGCGGGCGAAGGCTACTTGGCACAGAACAGCAAGTGGCTCCACTTCGGACTCGGCAATGCGACGCAGATAAACGCGTTGCGAGTAACTTGGCCTTCGGGCAAAACCGATTCGATAGATACGCTCGGGCC
>CAYNJG010000231.1:0-11549 GCA_964397295.1 uncultured Pirellulaceae bacterium | reverse complement strand
CCACTTGCGTCTAAATTTTGAACCGACATTACACCGTCCGCAATGACTCCATCAATATCGCTCGTGAACGTCGCATTGAATTGTCCAGATTCGATCTCCAATTCCGGCGTAACCGTTATATCGAGGCCGTCGTTGGGAAAGACGATGGGATCAGACGCCGCTTGACCGTTGCTCAGATCGAAGCTCATCTCAACCGTTTGGGCGTTTGCACTCGATAGGGTAGCGCATAGAAGTATCGTCGTGATTGCAAATCTGGTGTTTTTCATTCAGCTCACTCGTTTCACGAAAAAAGCCATCGCAGTCCACGTACTCCAGGAGAGTAATACGCGTGGATGACGATGGCGTTCTTCAGTAGCTAGACTTACTTGTATGGGGTTATCGGTTGAGAGGCTCATTATCTTTTGCTCGGCGAGTATGTCAAATCGCACGGTAACCCTTTCGGTACACGGTTCGTACTACTTGGACGAACCGATGTGGGCGTGCAGCAATACACGCGTGTGGCACTGATTTGCCGCGTACAAACGTAACGACTTCGACTCACCTCTCTCGTCCACTACAATCCAACCAGATGTCGAATGTTTTGCGAAAACACAATATCTCACAATCGCAAACGAATAGACTGGAACACTCGCGGGGCAATGCGTTGATACGAACTATTCGAGAATCGATCTATTTTTTCTTAATCTGTCTTCTGGCGTCCGGATTCAGTCCACTAGCGTTCTCTCAGGAAACGGCAACTCAATCCAGCGAAACAAAGCTCGACGAGGCGGTTGAAGCGTCCAAAGACCCTCAACAGGATTCAGATGAACACGCAAAGGATCTCAAGTCATCCGAAATTGTTTGGAACACCATCATTGAGACGTGGTGGAAAAGCGAAGAGGAGCTGGTGGCTTGGGAAAAGCAAAAGCAATCGTTTACTAGCCGGGTCTCTTCGGCCAAAAGTCGCGAAGAAGTTCGCAAACTCCAGCGAGAACTGATCGATAAACTCAAAGCCTCCCACTACGGAATCATTCCTGGTGAACTCTACAAAAAGTTGGGCGTCAAAGAAGACGGAAAAATAGACACATCGAAGCTAGGTAGTGTCGGTCTGAAGTACCGCTTGGTCGACGACCAGGCCGTCGTGTACCACGTTGTGGAAGGAAGTGCAGCGGACCAAGCCGGCGTAAAACCAGGCTGGCTTTTGAAATCAGTCAAAGACCAGGACGTACCAGAACTCATTGCCGAGCTAAAAGAGGCACTTACGGGAAAACGGTTTTCGGTCGCATCGATGGTCGGACTCCGCCTAAGCAACATGTCCGACGACACGCTGGGCGACAAACTAAAACTAGTTTTACTCGACGAGAAAAACGAGTCGCACCATCTCGATCTGGAAATGCTCGAGCCAACAGGCAAGTGGATTAGATTTGGCAACCTTCCACCGTTGCTGCTGGACATCGAAAACAAGACACTCGAAGACGGTACTCAGTATTTCAGTTTCAACGCGTTCTTCGACCCCGTGACGCTGATGGGGCAATTCGACAAGGCACTCGAAGAGGCTCGTAAAAGCGACAAACTCGTTATCGACCTGCGCGGAAATCACGGCGGGATCGGCGGGATTACGATGGGTATGGGACGACATCTGGTTCAAGAAGAAAAGTACTTGGGCAAGATGTTGTTTCCTACCAACGAGATTAAATTCGCACTCTCGCCGGCGGCCGATCCGTTTAGCGGAAAGGTCGCCGTGCTTATCGACGAATGTTCTTTCTCGTCCGCGGAAATTCTCGCCGGCGGCCTGCAAGCAATTGGTCGAGCTCGCGTTTTCGGTTCGCGAACGGGAGGTCTGGCTTTGCCGTCGATCGTAAAAAAACTACCGAACGGCGACTTCTTCCAGTACGCCATATGCGACTACGTCAGCTTCGACGGATCGCGTATTGAAGGCAATGGCGTGGCGCCCGACGAAGAGATTCCACTCACGCAAAAAGACTTGCTTGACGGCAGAGACCGTGCGCTCGAAACCGCTACGGCCTGGATGAACAAAGTAGAACAGTAAACAACGATTCCAATACCACCGGTCGTCGAGGATGACCCGCAACTAATTCGATAAAGGTAAACCATGAAGTCAATTCACATTCTCACCACCCTATTCCTGACAGCCACAATTGCGATCCCGGCGATTGCACAAGACGCAGCCACTGCGACATTGCCCAAGGCAGCTGAAGTCGTCGCAAAACATGTGGAGGCTGTTGGTGGTCGCGAGAAACTGGAAGCGATGAAGTCGAGCGTTTCGGAGGGCTCGTTTGAAATGCCAGCAATGGGCCTCAAAGGAGATTTCACGATCAAGTTGATGTCCGGAAAATTTGCCTTTGAAATGGATCTACCTGGTATTGGCCCCATCGTACGCGGAACTGACGGCGAAAACGCATGGGAAGTTTCCGCGGCCGGAGGTGGGGCTCGACTGTTAAAGGGGATCGAAAAGAAGCAGCTCATTCAACAGGCGGAACTTGCAGCCGAATTGAAAATGGAAGAAAAGTTCGATATCGAAGTCGTCGGTATCGAGAAAGTAAAGGAACTGGACTGCTACAAACTCAAGTGTGTACCGAAGAAGGGATCGGAAGAGGAAAAGGAAAAGCTAACCGAATTCAAGTTCATCGACACGAAGGAACACCTACTCCGTAAACAGACGCAAAAAGCAGTGACATCGTTGGGCGAGATTCCAATCAATTCCTTTATGGAAGACTATCGTGATTTAGATGGCATCAAGGTCCCGCATAAGGTTTCTCAATCGATGATGGGACAAAAACAAGTCATGAATATCAAAAAGACAAAGATCAACGGCGACATTGAAAAAGACGCATTCGCAGCGCCGGAAGAAGTACAGAAGTTGCTGAAGAAAGATGAGTAACAGCTAAGCCTGCAAGACTTCGCGAATATTTGCTTCCGTAACGGGTTCGATAACACCGTGCTCCGTGATGATGCCTTTGATTAGCTTCGCAGGCGTCACATCGAATGCTGGGTTGTAAACCTGCACGTCCGAAGGTGCGGTCTGTTTGCCGAAGCCGTGTGTGATCTCGTCGGGCTTTCGTTCTTCAATCGGAATCTCATCGCCGGTTGCAAGTGAGAGATCGAAAGTGCTTTGCGGCGCTGCAATATAAAAAGGAATATCGTGAGCCTTCGCGAGCACGGCGACACCGTAGGTTCCGATCTTGTTGGCCGAGTCACCATTGGCGGCGATTCGGTCAGCTCCAGTGATGACGGCTTGGACGCGACCTTCCTTCATCACTTGCGCGGCCATGGAATCGCAAATCAACGTCGCATCGATACCGCGTTGGGTTAGTTCCCACGCGGTGAGCCGTGCTCCTTGCAGCAATGGTCGCGTTTCATCAACGAACACGTGGAGCGACTTGCCTTGATCTTGTGCGGTGAAGAAAACCGAAAGCGCCGTGCCGTACTCCGCCGTAGCCAGGCCGCCGGCGTTGCAATGCGTGAGAGCACTTGCCCCGTCGGTCAACAGTTCGGCACCGTTCTTTCCAATCGCGCGGCAAATCTGGCGATCGTCTTCGTGGATCGTTTTGGCTTCCTCTAACAGAGTAGACAGCCGTTGGGTATTTGCTTCCGATTCACATTCCAACGCCTTCGCCTTCATGCGATCGAGTGCCCAGAAAAGATTGACAGCAGTTGGACGACTTGTAGCCAGATAATCCGTAACCTCAACGATCTTCGCGGAGAATTCTTCTGCGGAGGCGTCCACCACCGGCTGTAGACCAACGATCACTCCGTAGGCTGCAGCGATTCCAATCGCTGGAGCGCCACGCACTCGCAGCATCTTGATGGCTTCCCAAACGGTCGCGATGTCGCGGCAGTCGATTCGCTTAAGCTCCGTCGGCAAAAGTGTTTGGTCAATCATCGAAAGGTGACCGCCAACGTCACCTTCCCATCGCATCGTTTCCACATCGTTCATCAAATCTTCCATTCCACACTCAATAGTCGGACTCGAGGACTCATGGTATCATTCGATCCGAAAAGAACAACGATGATCGTATGTGCGAAGCTTAAGTAGAGGAATAGGTATGGCTCGAGTCGTACGAGGTGGTTTGATCCAGGCGACACTTTGCGAACCGGCAACGTCACCGCTCGAAAAAATCAAACAGGCGATGATCGACAAACACGTCGATCTGATTGCCCAAGCCGCTAGCGAAGGCGTGCAAGTTCTCTGCCTGCAAGAGCTTTTCTACGGGCCCTATTTTTGCGCCGAACAAGACGCGAAGTGGTACAACCTGACGGAACGAGTTCCGGACGGGCCGACGATCAAGGTCATGCAAGAACTCGCTAAGAAGCACGAAATGGTGATGGTCGTGCCGGTCTACGAGGAAGAACTGACCGGTGTTTACTACAACGCCGCCGCCGTGATCGACGCCGATGGTAGCTATCTCGGCAAATTTCGCAAGATGCATATTCCACACTGCGAACCAGGGTTCTGGGAGAAGTTCTACTTCCGCCCAGGCAACCTCGGCTATCCGGTATTCGACACGCGTTTTGGCAAGGTCGGTGTTTACATTTGCTACGACAGGCACTTTCCGGAAGGAGCTCGCTGCCTTGGTATGAACGGTGCGGAAATTGTTTTCAATCCATCCGCGACCGTTGCTGGATTGAGCGAGTACCTTTGGAAGCTAGAACAACCTGCTCACGCCGTTGCCAATCAGTATTTCATCGGCGCCATCAACCGCGTTGGTGTTGAGGATCCGTGGAGGATCGGCGAGTTCTACGGACAAAGCTATTTCTGTGACCCGCGCGGTCAAATGATGGCCGAAGCTGGACGCGATTCGGACGAGATTGTCGTCGCCGATATGGATCTCGATATGATTCGCGAAGTCAGGAACACATGGCAGTTCTTCCGCGACCGACGCCCCGAAACGTACGATGAGATCGTCAAGCATTAACGTGGATTGACAGCTGGTTGGCGGCGGCTCATCACTTGTGTCCTGATCGTTCTTTGGCCACTCTATCGGGAGAATTCAAGCCACCCATGTGCATTTCGAAAGACGATGCATATGCTGAAGGTGCTCGACGGACAACTCGAGGTCGTCAGCAAGTGAAGTAGATTTTGCGCCGGAGCCTTCATGGCTGACTTAAGTACCACCGTAAATGGTCTCAAGCTACCAAATCCATTCATCATCGGATCGGGCCCACCGGGCACCAATGCGAGCGTGATCAAGCGTGCCTTTGCGGAAGGCTGGGGCGCGGTTGTTTGCAAGACAGTTAGCCTCGACGCCGCAAAGGTGGTGAACGTCTATCCTCGCTACACAAAAGTCCGCTCGCGCACGACGAGCGAAATCTATGGATGGGAGAACATCGAACTGATCAGCGATCGGTCATTCTCCAAGTGGATCGATGAGTTCAAAGAAATCAAAGACGCCTACCCCGATCGGGCTTTGATTTGTTCGATCATGGAGGAGTACAGCAAAGACGCGTGGATCGAAATTGTCGAGAAATGCCAGGATGCTGGTGTCGATGCGTTTGAGCTCAACTTTTCCTGCCCGCACGGTTTGCCCGAACGAAAAATGGGTTCGGCGATGGGCGAGAATCCGGAGATCTTGCAAGAAGTCTGCGAATGGGTCATGTCCGCGGCGAAGGTTCCCGTATGGGCCAAAATGACTCCCAACATCACCTACATCGAAGACCCAACACGCGCCGCCCTGCGAGCTGGCTGTGAGGGCATTAGCGCAATCAATACGCTCCGCAGCGTCGCATCCGTTAACTTGGAAACGCTCCGGCCAGAACCAACGATCGAGGGCTACACAACGCTCGGTGGTTATTCCGGCCAGGCCATACGTCCGATTGCCCTACGCATGTGCATGGAAATCGCTCGCGTGATCAAAGACGAATTCCCGGGCCGCACGCTAAGCGGAGTCGGTGGAATTGAAACCGGCAATGATGCGGCTCAGTTTATTCTGCTCGGGGCTGATACGGTTCAAGTCTGCACGGGCGTAATGAAAATGGGATACGGATGCATCCAACCCATGTGTGACGAGTTGCTGGCATTTATGGAACAGCACGACTTCAATTCCATCAGCGATTTCAAAGGGCACAGCCTCCAGTACTTCACGACACACGCTGATCTCGTTGGCCGACAAACCGCTGCCAAGGCTGCAGAGAAGAAAATGGTTACGGCGGACGAGCAGTGGAGTGGCGATGAATTCGTCGAGCAATCCGATGCACTTTCGCGTGGGTAGCCTTGGCGTGTCTGATTACGACTCGTTTCTATCGCCAGAGCCAGGTACTCGCTTGACCTGTTGCCCGCGACCGATGGTTCCTACGAATTCGCCGTCTCGAACTTGAACAGCACCACGGACGCTTACTACGGAAGGTCGGCCCTTGATTTCCCAGCCTTCGAACGCGCTGTAATCAATATCCAACTGATGAGTCGCCGCCGAAATAGTTCCTCGGTATTCAGGATCGTAAATCACAAGATCCGCGTCGGCGCCGAGTTGAATCGCTCCCTTGCGAGGATACATGTCGAATAGCTTTGCGGCTTGCGTACTCGCGACATCAACAAACTGATTCAAACTCATGCGTCCCGCCTGAACGCCGTGCGTGAACAATAGATTGACGCGATCTTCCAGCGAAGGAATTCCGTTGGGAATCTTCGTAAAGTCGTCACGTCCCATTTCTTTTTGGCCGGCGAAGTCGAACGGAGCATGATCGGTCGCAACCGTGCTGACGGCTCCGTCTCGAAGTGCATTCCATAGCACTTCCTGGTTCGCTTTATCGCGCAATGGCGGAGACATCACAAACTTCGCGCCTTCGAAATCGGGCAGCTCAGCGTACGACTTATCCAACAACAAGTATTGAATCAGCGTCTCCACCCAAACGTTGACTCCACGATTTCGCGCGGCCAATGCTTGCTCGAGTGCTTCACGGCAACTGAGATGCACGATGTAGCAATCGGCGCCCGTCAGCTCCGCAAAAGTCATCAAATGATGCACGCCTTCGGCTTCAACCACCGGCGGCCGCGACGGCTCGTGGAACTCAGGCCCAGTGTTTCCAGATGCAACGAGCGACTGCTGAAGTTCGTAGACGAGCGTATCGTTTTCGCAGTGGGCCGTAACAATCACGCCCAGTTCCTTCGCCAGCTTCAACGTTTGGTACAGCTCCGTATCCTCAACCGCAAACGCTCCTTTGTAAGCGAGGAAAACCTTGAATGACGCAACACCATCCTCAACGATCCGACGCAATTGCGACTCGGTCGTCGCGTCGAACTTCGTAACACCCATGTGAAACGTGTAGTCGCAAGCCGACTTTCCTTCGGCCTTACCTTTCCACAATTCGTAAGCTTCCATCGTGTCGTCGGATCGCGCGGGACAGACCATTTCGATCAGTGTCGTGGTCCCGCCAACAAGCGCAGCACGACTCGCCGACTCGTACGTATCTTTCGCATACGTTCCCATAAAAGGCAGATAGATGTGAACGTGCGGGTCGATGAATCCCGGGAAGACAAATTTCCCTGTGGCGTCGACAACCTCGTCATCGCCGGACGCTTCGAGATCGCTTCCGATCGCCGTGATCTTTTCGTCTTCGCACCAAATATCAGCGTGATACCGATCGTTTGCCGTAACGATTTCGCCGTTCTTGATCAGCAGAGCCATGCGTTCTTCCTGCCCAGGCGGAGCTTGAGCTCCGAATTCTCGTCGGGCCCTTGCCACGACACTAGGCAGAGTATCGCTTTTCAAAACGCAATTGCCAACGGCCTACAGCAAGTCGCTCGCAAGGTCTGCCAGCTCAGATCGCTCGCCTTTGTTGAGCGTAATATGAGCGTAGATCGGCTGACCAATCATACGATCTATCAAATGACTCAACCCATTTGAACGAAAGTCCAGGTACGGCTGATCGATCTGATGCCGGTCGCCAGTGAAGACAATTTTCGTGCCCTCGCCCGCCCGCGTGATAATCGTTTTCACTTCGTGCGGAGTTAGGTTTTGCGCTTCGTCGATGATGAAGAACATCCGCTGCAAACTACGGCCACGAATGTACGAGAGAGGACTGATCACGAGCTTATCGTTCTCTAACATCTCGCGAATCTTCTGTGCCTTCGGATCGTTATCGTTGAACTGATGCCGAATCACGTTGAGGTTGTCAAACAGCGGCTGCATGTAAGGATCAAGTTTCGCTTGAATATCACCGGGCAAGAAACCGAGATCACGATTGCTCAATGGCACGACAGGCCGTGCCAGCATAATCTGCCGGTAACGTGACCGCGTCTCGAGAGCGGCGGCGAGTGCAAGAATCGTCTTTCCTGTTCCGGCTTTTCCCGTCAACGTGATGAGGCGAATATCGTCGTTCATCAACGCATTCAGTGCGAAGAGCTGTTCGGAATTGCGAGGTGAAATCCCGTAGGCAGATTGCTTTTCGATTCGTTGAAAACTGTCGCTTCCAGAACGATAAGTAGCCAGCGCTGACTTTGAGCCGTTGCGAAGAATAAAGTTCTCGTTGGCAATAGGCTTTTCAATTTCCGACAACTGATTCTGCTCGACGAAGCCTGACTTCTCATAAAGCGCGTCAATCGTTTCCGATGACATATCGCTAATCGTGCGAAGCCCCGAGTAACGCGTCATCTTTTCTTCGACTTTGTCGGCCGTGTAATCTTCCGCGGTGAGACCCAAGGAACGAGCCTTCAATCGCAAATTCATGTCTTTCGACACGACAATGACTTGGTTCTTTCCTTCTTCTGCATCCTGCACACGTAAGGCGCACTTCAGAATGCGATGGTCCGGACAGTCAACAAGAAAAGCGTCTTTCAACTCTTGGCTTACGGGACCACCGAGCATTACGCGAATGTTACCCAGATCTTCACCGCGACACGCTCCATTGTCGTCGAGAATGGAACCGGTAAGTTCGTCTAACTGGCGGACGAATTCGCGAGCTTGGAAGTGAATATTTTCATTGCCGCGTTTGAAGTTATCAAGTTCTTCCAGAACCGTGATGGGCAGGACAATGTCGGACTTGCCGAATTTAGAAATGCAGGCTGCATCGTGAAGAATTACGTTGGTGTCGAGAACAAAGATCTTTGCAGTTGCTGGTGTCATAGGGTCTCCGAAGTTGGCGACGCCCCTTGCAGTTGCTCTGAGCCGGCTGCCATAGGCAACCACCGCTTTGGGCACCGCTACCGTATTGGATCATGATCAGATCAAATACGCGACCGTTTGGTCATTGGTAATCAACTATCAACTCTACTTCCGTGCAAAACACGCTTGGTTGAATAACCGTCACGTGCTGGCCTAACCGTACCGATGCGACACCGATTTTACCGCCATGTGGTCCTGTCGCATCGATTCGTTGCCGCGAGTTGTAATTAAGAAACGCGTTCGAAGATAGTCGCGATTCCTTGGCCAGCGCCGATGCACATCGTGGCGAGTCCAAATCGCACCTGTTTCGCGATCATTGCGTGAATAAGCGTGGTTGCGATGCGAGCACCGCTTGCTCCTAGCGGGTGACCGATGGCGATGCTTCCACCACGGACATTAACCTTTTCAGGGTCAAGTTTTAACATCCGCATACAGGCAATCGCTTGCGCCGCGAACGCTTCGTTGAGTTCGACTATCTCGATATCATCTAGCGAAAGCCCCGCGCGCTTCAGCGCTTTTTGCGTTGCAGGAACGGGGCCGGTTCCCATCACCGACGGTTCAACACCAGCCACCGCTGTTGCAACAACTCGGACCAACGGTTTGAGTCCGAGCTCATTAGCTTTTTCTTCCGACATGACAAGCATGGCCGCGGCTCCGTCGTTTAGCGGCGAGCTGTTACCTGCTGTAACCGTTCCGATCTTTGGCATGAAGGCTGGATTGAGCTTCGCCAATGCATCCGTGTTACTGTCGTCGCGGACGCACTGATCACGCGTTACAAGGAAACGCTCGCCCGCTTCATTGCGACCGTAAACCGGCACGATTTCATTTGCGAAGTCACCCGCATTCTGCGTGGCGTTTGCGTTCATGTGACTTCGCAAAGCAAACGTGTCCTGCTCTTCTCGCGAAATTTTTTGCGTCTGCGCGAGGAACTCTGCCGTCACCCCCATCATCAACGCACCTTTCGAAGTACGCTGAAACATTCTTGGATTGAGATCCAACCCATGATCCATCGGCACGTGATGCATGTGCTCAAGGCCACCGACAATCTGCACATTCTCGCCACCCGCGACAATTGCGTGCGAAGCTTGGTTAAGCGCCTGCAGGCTACTGCCGCACAACCGATTGATCGTTACGCCACCCGTTTCCACATTCAATCCCGCCATCAACGCCACGTTCCGCGCGACGTTCAACCCCTGCTCTTTCGTCTGCTGCGTGTTACCGAGCAACACGTCTTCGATCTCAGCAGGGTTGATGCCCGTTCGCTCGACGATCGATTGAATACAAGCGACCGCAAGATCATCACTGCGAACGTCGCGAAACCAACCTTTCGCTCGGTGAGCACGACCGATGGGTGTGCGAACGCAATCGACTACGACAGCAGGTGACATGATGAGTTCCGTTCTGTTGAATGTTCTTTGTGAGTCGGTTCGATCCCGACAACGTTTGCTTACGAGTTCTCTACTTGTTCAAGATCGCTCGAGACGACCTACGACAAATCCAAGTCGTAGAACTTTGTATTATCGGCGGCCATCTTTTCCAGCAGTGGCGTGGGCTGCATGCGTTGACCGAGGCTTTCGAATGGCTTCAGCAACTCGACGATTCCCGCTGCTCCAATCGTATCTGCCCAGTGCAGCAATCCGCCTTTGAATGGCGGAAATCCAAGACCGAAGATCAAACCAAGGTCTACATCTCGCACGTCGCGGACAATTTTGTCTTCCAGGATACGGGTAGCCTCAAGCAGCATCGGCAAGAACAAACGATTTGTGATTTCGCCAATTTCAAAGTCTTTCGTCTCGCTCTTCATGTATGGCTCGACGAAATTTTTCAGTTCAGGGTCAGGAGTGCCTCGTCGCTTCGGATTATCGTACGAGAAGAAACCCTTGCCCGACTTTTGACCAAGTCGTCCGGCTTTCACAAGCGCCGGCAAGATTGGCGAAGGATTGATGCGGTCGGGGTACGCTTCCCACAGCGTTCGCCCAGCGTAGAACGCTGTATCGAGTCCAACTACGTCGTACAGCGTGATCGGCCCCATTGGCATGCCGAATTTCTTTGATGCCTTTTCGATATCCACGATCGCGGCGCCTTCCGCCAACAATTCGAGCGACTCGTTCATGTAAGGCAGCAACAGGCGATTGACCAAGAAGCCCGGACCGTCGTTCACCACGATCGGCGACTTGCCAATGCTCTTCGCGTACTGCACGGCGGTCGCGATTGTTTCGTCACTGGTTTTTTCGCCACGAATGATCTCAACCAACTTCATTTTGCGAACTGGGTTGAAGAAGTGAATGCCGCAAAAGCGTTCCGGGTTCTTCAAATCGCTGGCGAGCTGCGTGATGGGAATTGTGGAAGTGTTCGACGCCAGGATTGCGGCGGGGCCCATCAACGGCTCGAGTTTCGCGTAGACGCTTTTCTTCACTTCCGCATTTTCAACGATGGCTTCGATTACCAGGT
>CAYNJG010000230.1:0-11658 GCA_964397295.1 uncultured Pirellulaceae bacterium | reverse complement strand
GTAGTTATGCAGAACGTCGGCGTCAAACTAAAGCGAGTGACCGAACGCCATACGGTGCTTGAGGAGATCGCCGAACAACTGCGGATCGAATTGGAAGAGAACACTCAAGCGTGCATTAACCCAACGCTAGACATGCTGCTCCTGCCGAAGTCTATGGAGATTGAGTGCAGCACGAACGTGGAATACGTGCTCAATGTCTACGGAGAAGTTGACGTAACTCTAGATAACGGAGTTCACGTTCTACTGGGTGAGGACCGTTTACTCTCAACTTTTCCGAATCAGATAACGCACCTTGTCGGGCGCGATGATTTCAGTTTGGTGCTCACCTCCAACGTTTCCGATTGAAAACCGACCAGAAGTCTCGAAACCGTGTGGAGTAGCGGATCAGATTCAGAAATGCGGACAACTAATGCTTGGCTGCAGGCAAAACGACAAGGCGAAAAAGACAACCATGAAAACACTAAGTAGCAAGTAACAGACACATACATAGTCTAGAGACCTCAAACTCCTAAGGTGCCAAATGAAAGAGCTGGAAATCCTCGTTGCTAAGTCCCATTCCGCGAGGCAATACGAATCAACGATTGCGCGTGCCGTAACCGACTTGACTCAGCTGACTGAAGAAAAGAAGGCGATGCAAGTAGAAATGGAAGGTCTTGCCTGGGAGTTAGTGTCATCGGTCAACAATGACATCAAAGCTTGGGATAAGTCTGATGTTCGTGCTGCGATCCACGTCTTACGGAGCTTGGGATTGGAAGCAGCTGCTTGTGCATTGGAAACACAATCGTGAGTCATCTCTGCTTGGATATGTGGCTATTGCTCAACGAACGAGCCCCACTCCGAATTTGGAGCGGGGACATGCCTCGCCGAGGAGCAGTCGGTGAGAAAACTGCGATGGCGGGCGGAGCAACGTTGACGATGAAGGCGTCATTATGGTGGCAAGGCCATCAAGCGCGTGGGTGAACTAATGCCGTGTACTGCAAAGACTACCTGTCCGGTTTGCCTTGAACTAGGCGACGTTGCGATGTCGATAGGGCCGTACGATATCGCCGAATGTTGGCGTTGCACTCATCGCTACCTCGATCAGAAGCTGTCCCTTGCCCACACTGAAAAACAGTATTCTGACGAGTACTTCGAGGGTGGAGGAGCGGGGTATACCGACTACCTTTCCCAAGAGAAACTGGTAACTTCCTATGGGCATACGTATGCCGGGCTGCTGCGTAAATACAGTGCGCCCGGCAAAATGCTGGATGTTGGCTCTGCAGCCGGCTTCTTCATGAAAGGTCTTTGTGACCGAGGCTGGGACGTAATGGGCATCGAACCCAATCGTTCCATGGCGGAAGAATCGTCACGCCGATTTGGATTCGAAACTAGGAATTCGTCTATCGAAGAAAGTGACTTGCCGCCGATTTTTGACTTGGTCACATTGGTGCAAGTCATCGGTCATTTCCATGACGTCTCTTGCGCCGTCGAGAAGTCTGCGGGGGCTATTAGACCCGGTGGCTTGTTTCTCGTCGAGACTTGGAATTTCAAGAGCTTACCGGCGCGGGGGTTCGGTAAGGCGTGGCATGAATATAGTCCGCCTACCGTCGTAAACTGGTTTTCGCCTCAAAGTCTTACGCTATTATCGCAACAATTCGGACTTCGACATGTCGCGAGCGGACGTCCGAACAAAAAGGTCACTGCCAAGCACGCCGCTTCTCTAATTGGACACTCTATTGCCAGATTTTCGGGCGTTCAATGTCCAAGATTAAGATCCATCCTAACGGTCATTCCTGAATCAGTCGTGCTTCCGTACCCGTCGTTCGACGTCTTCTGGGCACTTTTCAAAAAAGGCTAAATCCAAAAGGCGACTTTTTTGTCATGCACTACCCAGGCATGACGACAATAAGCCTGTCATAACACCTAATGAACCTCTTCATTGAATTGTCGCTCGTACAGAGCTTTACAGTAATAAGTGTCTCCACGTTTCATTGAATCAATAATGGTGTCCAATGTGATCAAGCAAGATGTTACGGCGATACGAATCGTTTTCACAAAGCGTCCGTTCAAATAACGGGTGAATGCAAACAAGTGGTCTTCGCCGCTCGTCGTATGGAAGACCTACGGAATGTAAAACTTAACACGGAGAGTAACCATGAGATGTATCGTCTTTACTATGTCAGTACTACTGTCGGCAACTGGAATTCGGCCTGTGTTCGCGGAAAGCCAGCTGTCCGAGTTCGATCGCATCAAGATCGAGGTGCAACAAGTTTGTCCCGTTAGCGGCGACGAGCTAGGTACCAAGGGAGATCCGCTCAAGGTCAAGATTGGCCAAGAGGAGATTTTTCTCTGCTGCAAAGAATGCACAAAGGGCAAGATCAGCAAGGAGCTGTGGATTAAGATTCACCGCAACTTCGCGGCGGCGCAAGGCATTTGCCCGGTGATGGAGAAACCGCTTCCAGCCAATGCCAAAGTAACGATGGTGAATGGACAATCGGTCTATATCTGTTGCCCGCCATGCTCAAAGAAGATTCAAGCGAATCCTCGAAAGTACCTCACGAAGGTTGCAGACTACTACTTGGCTGCGATCAAGACTTCGCCAACGGCTCCCTCCACAACGGTCCCTAACAACGAAAAGACCATTTTGCAGTCGTTGTCACAGCTGAGCGGGGCAGATCGACTTCAGGCTACCGTCCAGAAGATCTGCCCGGTCTCCGGCAACAAACTCGGCTTGATGGGCGTTCCGAAGAAAGTGCGCGTCGGGAAGATGGACGTTTTCCTTTGTTGCGAAGGCTGCCAACAGGGAAAGGTGAGCAACGAGCATTGGACAAAAATCGCCCAGAACATCAAGGCGGCTCAAGCGAAATGCCCGGTGATGGAGAAAGCACTTCCTGCGAACGCCAAGTCCGCTGTGATTGAAGGGCGTTTGGTTTTCGTCTGCTGCCCTCCTTGCACGAAAAAGATTGCGAATGATCCCGCAACTCATTTCGCCAAAATTGACAATTACTACCAAGCATCGTTGGCAGTGAAACCGCTTGCTGTGCGAAAAACCAGTTCTCAACTGCCCCTTCGGTAGACGCTGGTTTTTCGAGTCATCGTGCGGTGGATGCTGAGGGCATTCGCGGCGGCAGAGAACTGCTGGCGTGGGTGCCAAATGGCACCTTCGCACAGCGTACTTCGGCCATGGCGAGCAACGTACAACTGGGAGTCATGTCTCCGTTCGCGAGTCGAGACTCAACATAAGTACGATTGCCACCCAAACAATTGCACATGGGTTCAGCATAGCTCTTTTCAGTTCTTGGGTTCGAAGCCCCGAATTCAGTGGTTATGTCCTTCATGACCATCGTGATCATGTACGATATCGCCGCGATACGATTTGCCGTTGATCGTGAGAACCAATTTGTGTTCTGCGCCGTCTTCGTCGATGTGCCCAACTAATTCCACGTCATTAGAAACAAAACGAGATGACTTGCCAGCGGGATCGTTTTGGTCGGGCGATGAAGCCAGCTGAAACTGTTCTGGCTGACCGTCATGTTTCGTGTTGATCGTGATTTCCGTCGCTTCGATTGGCACTTGGGCGTCGGCTGCGCCGTTGAGGACATAGATCGTCACCGACTTGTCGTCGTGTACCAATTCGGCGTGATACTCTTCATTGCCGAGCTCGATCAGACTGCCGTGATGTGGACCTTCGGTTGGATGAGCGTGTCCAGCGTGTGCGTCAATTGTTGGAGGTGGCGGCGAAGTCTCTGGCCCAGTTGAGGTCGCAGTTTGGCTGGTGCAGCCGGCAATACTGAATAGGAAGATGGAGAAGCAAGTTGCAAGGAGACTTTGTGCTCGAAACATTGTCAGATTCCTCTGTGAGAACAGTTATTGGATAAAGTACCGGCCTCGCTATGAGACCGGATCGGAAGGTGTATGCTTTTTAGTGCTCGTGGCGCACTTCGAATCCCGTCTTTGCCAGCCACGATTCCCAGCTCTGGGCCACTTTGTGAGTTGGTAGCTCGATGTGTTTCCATTCGGGACAGCGAACGCTCGTGTCTACATGGCCACTATGCTTTTCCGTTCGCACTTCGCACCCAAAGCCTTTCATGAGTGCGACGAATTCGTCCATTTGGGCTTTTTCCTTGAAATGTACGGTCTTCCATTCGGGTAACCGATAGCGAACTTCTTCTGCACCGCTGGGACCGTGGTCGTGGCCGGCATGGTCATGATCGTGACCTGCGTGATCATGTCCGGCATGGTCAAGGCCGTCGTGATCGTGACCTGCATGGTTCTCGGCGTGACCGTGAAGAGTCTCGAATCCAGCACCCTTCAACCAGGCTTCCCATTGATGTGCCAATTTGTCGTTGGCAACTTCTAGCAATTTCCATTGACCAGTGCGGTAGGCAACGTCTACGTGTCCGCCATGACTGCCCTGTTTTGCTTCGCAACCGAGTTTCTTGACGGCAGCGAGATGCTGATTGGCTTTCGCACTGTCCTCAAAGTGCATTGTGTTCCACTTCGGTAGTCGGAACGCAATCGCTTCGCCGCCCTCGCTCACGCCTGCAATGGCGGAAACGACGGAAAGACAAATCGACGTGATGATCAAGCGTGACATGAAAAACTCCTTTTGAAAATTACGGAGTCGCTACTGCCACAGTCCTTGTGACAGTCGTATTGGCGACGACTTAGGTGGTCTCCACCATCATGGGCAGAGAAGGTTTGGAATTTGATCTATGCTCATCTTCAGATTCTTCTTCGAGAGCAATATCTGTTTGCGATTCGTTAACGACTCGTTCGGCCTCCTTCAGACCAAAAAGCCAAAACAATGCCGGGTGAACGAAAAAGTCGAGCAACGTCGAACTGATCAATCCGCCGAGGATTACGGTCGCTATCGGATAGAGAATCTCTTTCCCCGGTTCACCTGCTGCAAGCACTAGCGGTACCAGTCCGATACCAGAAGTTAGTGCCGTCATTAGTACGGGCGCCAGCCGTTCGAGGCCCGCGCGAACAATCATTTCTTTGGTCCAACGCTCGCCCTCATATTTCACGAGATGCAAATAGTGATTCAGCAACAAGATGCCATTTCGGGACGCTATGCCGGCCAACGAGATAAACCCAACCATTGCTGCCACTGTCAACGTCTGCCCCGTCACTACCAATGCGATGACGGATCCGATGAAGGCCATCGGCAATGCAGCCATCACTTGGAGTGACAAATTGACAGAGCGAAACATTGTGTAGAGCACTAAGAAAACGCCAAACATCGATACGGCGAACAGGCCTGCGATTACACGCGTTGCAGACTGTTGACTTTCGAATTGCCCGCTGTACTCGACGAAGTAACCCGCCGGCAATGATTCGACAACGGGCAGCACTCGTTTTTGAATATCTTGCACGACGTCCACGACGCCTCGTTCAGAAACATTGCACTGAAGGATGATGCGGCGTCGAACGTTCTCGCGGTTGACCGTGTTAGGGCCGCCGGACTCATAAATATTCGCGACAGACTCCAATGGGAGCCTTCCGCCATCGGCCAAATCGATGGTCAGCCGCCGAAGTGCTTGGATATTCTCTCGGTAGTCTTCATTAAGGCGAATGAGCAAGTCGAAAGTCCGTTGGCCCAACAGCACTTCTGAGACAACTTGGCCGTTCATTGCCGTCTCAATGAACTCGTTCACTTCGGCCGGAGTAAGTCCATGAAGTAGAAGCTTGTCGCGGTCGAGTTCGATTCTCAGTTGGGGAATCACAACTTGGGGCTCGACTAACAGGTCTTTTACACCCGGAACCGACTGTATGGCTGATTGCATCTCCTGCGCTTTTCGCCGCAGTACATCCAAATCGTCGCCGTATATCTTGATCCCAATTTGTGCCTTTACACCTGACAGCATGTGAGAAATAAGGTGCGCAAGTGGTTGCTCAACGGCAGTGACAATTCCGGGAACATCAGCCATCGCTTCACGGATTTCTTCGAGTTGCTCTTCCCGTAGCCGATGCGACTCCGAATCGAGGTCTATGATGTATTCACTCATGTTCACGCCTTCAGCGTGTTCGTCGAGTTCAGCACGCCCAGTTCGGCGAACGAACTGCACAATGTCTTCCACCTCCATCAGCCGTTCTTCCACTTTCCGGCTGATGTCGGTCGACGTTTGCAGCGACGTTCCCGGCGGAAGCACAACATTCAATTGAATTACGCCTTCGTTGAAAGGCGGTAGGAAGTCACGTTCGAGGTTTGCCACGAAAAGACCAGCCAAAGCGACTGCCGCTGCTGTGACTATCAAGTTCAGCTGCGGCATACGGAGGCTAAATCGGATCACTTTGTCACCGATCCACTTCAGGCCGCGTAGAAAGAAACCGTCTTTCTCATGCTCCGACGCTTTCTTGTGACCAAGCAACCAATACGACAGCACTGGCGTCACGGTCAGGGAAACAAGGAGCGATGAAAGAATAGAAACGATGTAGGCAACGCCTAGTGGTGCGAAGAGCCGACCTTCCATTCCAGAGAGAGCAAACAGCGGCACAAACACGAGAATGACGATCATCGTGCCGAACACGATCGAGTTGCGAACCTCCACACTGGCCCGAAAAACTACCAATAACGGCGAAAGCGGCTTGGCCTTCATACGATTCTCCGCCAATCGACGGAAAATGTTTTCGACGTCGACGATTGCGTCATCGACCAATTCGCCGATAGCGACTGCTAAACCGCCGAGCGTCATCGTGTTAATTGAAAGCCCAAAAAACTGGAATACGATCGCGGTACAAACTAACGAAAGCGGAATGGCTGTCAGTGTAATGAACGTCGTTCGGAAGTTCATTAAGAAAAGAAACAAGATTATCACCACAAGAATCCCGCCGTCCCGCAGGGCTTCGACGACGTTCTCAATCGCTCTGTCGATGAATGATTTCTGCGAATAGAGTGGGAGAATGCGTAGACTCTTTGGCAACGAAGGTCTTAAGTCATCGATCGCGTCCATCACAGCATCTGTGACCTCGCTTGTATCAGCGGCGGGTTGCTTATTCACTGTGAGGATTGCAGCCGGCCCACCGGAGAATTTCCCGTCTACTTCCCGAATGAATGCGGCGCTGTCTCCACGCTTTACTTGCGCTCCTTCGACAACGCTTGCAATTTGGGCGAGTGCGACCGGTCGCCCTTCTCGAATTGTCACCACAACTTTTTTAAGGTCGTCGATCGACTGCACCCGACCGAGCGCGCGAACAAGCAACTCATTGGGGCCCTGCTCATCTAAGTAACCGCCGGTGGCGTTTTCGTTACTGTTCTGGACAGCCGTTTTTACGTCGTGAAGCGTCACGCCGTATCGGAGCATCGCATCCGGATCGACGAGTACTTGAAACTGCTTGCGTCCGCCGCCCATGGTGAACACCTGCGAGACGCCGGGAATCGTGAGCAATCGCTGACGCACGACCCAGTCGGCAAGAGTTCGCATTTCGAGCGGATCAGTGCCGTCCTCATCGTTCCACATTCCGAGCATCAGAATCTGTCCCATGATCGACGAAACGGGAGCCAGTTGTGGCTGCACACCTTCGGGCAGGCGTTCCGCGACAAGCTGCAGCCTCTCATTCACGATTTGCCGGTCGTTGTAGATGTCGGTGCCCCAGTCGAACTCGACATAGACCACCGACATTCCGACGCCCGAAGAGCTGCGCACGGCTTGGACTCCGTTCGCACCATTCATAGCGGTTTCCAAAGGAAACGTAATTAGGGCTTCGACCTCTTCTGGTGCCATCCCAGGCGCTTCGGTCATCACGACGACACGTGGTCGGTTCAAATCAGGAAAGACATCGATCGGCGCCCGCAAAGCCTGCCATGTTCCGTAGCCAATTAGAAATAAGGCGGCGGCCATGGTCAGCAGACGTTGCTTCAAGGCAAATCGAATGATTGCATTCAACATTGGTTAGCCCTCCTAGTGGTTATGGCCGGCATGTGGATCAACTCCACCACCCGACTTGTTTTTGAGGGCCATTTGCATCTGGTGCGCACCACGCATGGCAACAACATCTCCCGCGAAAAGCGATCCATCGTTTTCAATGACGGCTGAATACTGATCCTTGAACTTCACATGGACAGGAACACGGTCGAAGTGATCACCGTTTTGCTGAAAGACAAAGTATTCGGCACCTTCACTTGCCACAGCATTGATGGGTAGCACGATTTGGTCCGGCCATTGTTCGACTGGAACACGAAGCTGAAGTCTCTGACCGGGAAGATATTTCCATTCAACGAAGCGGTTCCCGTCGGCGCGACGGTCTTTAGTAACGGTGTTGGGAAGCCGAACGTAGAAACGCAGCGTTCGAGAATCCGCGTCGACTTGGTTTGCCAGGTATGCAATATCCAAATCTTCAAGGACTTCCGTTTTGTCGCCCGGTTGCTGAAAAATTGCATCGACAGTCCATTCCTCGGCGGATGCCTGACGCAACTGGCTAACATCCTGTTCAAACGCCATGCCTTCAATGAACAGCTCGTCGTAATCAGTAAGAATGCAAAGAGTTTCACCTGCATTTACGGACTGCCCCTTGTGAACATCCAACCGTTGAAGAATCAACGGGCTGGCATGCTGGGCTCTATCTGATTGACCTCTCGCTTGTGGCTTGTAAGACACGGGACGCGTTGGGATGCGGGAGAGTCTTAGCTCATCGTCGCCATGATCATCGAGCGATGGCGCAACTATTCGCAACTCTCTGAGCAGGCGTCGATTCCTGGCAATCTGTTCGACTTGCTCATCTGAAAGGCCATGCAGCCGAAGCGCCTCACGTTGCGAACGTAGCACCGCCGTCAGTTTGTCTCTAGCGTACTCCCGTTCGAGCAGTATCTTCCCGGCTACCGCGCCGGAGTTGGTGATGCCCGTCAGCCGCCTGATCTCCTTCTCCTCAACGTCGAGTTCTCCAAGTGTTCGCACAAAGCCGGTCTGAGCCTGAACCAAGTCCTCGTGCGTTAGCCGGATTTTGAATAACAGAGTTCCCGGCTCTACGGCTTCACCTTGAACTGCATGAACATGGGTAATCACGCCCGTCATTGGTGTCGCGACTTGTACACGTGTTCTTCCCGGCCTTTCAGCCACAACGGCCGGCACGGCAATTGATTTGCGAAACGTTTCTAACTTGATCGGGCGAATTTGGTCAGCCGTGAGTCCAACGTTTCGAAGAGCTTGCTGCGATAGTTCGAGAGACGTAGCTTCATCATGGCCTGCATGGGCGCCGTGGTCGTGCCCCGCATGTGGGTCTGATCCGTTCTCTGCGGCGTCACCTTCGAGAGACGGATTCCCGGTCCTGAACGCGGTAATCGTTTGGTTTACCCAATTCGACGTCGCGGGGAACCATCGGTTGTAAGTAAATACGCCAGCGATCAAAACGGAAGCGGCGAAAATAGCCCAACCCCATTTCGCTGAGATCTTGGGAATTATTGACTTCATGGGATAGCATCCAGTAGGAACGATCAACGGTCGTGCTTGCGCATTCTGGAACGCAAAGTTCAGGAGTGCAGGGTGACGCGATGATATAAGCGAGAGGCTGACAGAGGAGTCGTGCCGGAACGAACGACGACCGCCCTAAGAGAACGAGCGCAGCAACGAACATTCAGCGTGATTCCATAAACTGACCTTCGAGCGAAGGTAGTTAGATCACCCACACCTGCTTAAGCGCATGCAGGGGCTCGGAAGCGGCAAACCGCGGATCGATACTGACCTCGCCGCAACTCGCCTTTCGCATCGACGCTAGAACGCTGGCGAAGCCAATTTCGTCCGCAGCCGGTAGCCGGACTGGCGGTGCCGATGACAGCTTAATACTGCTATCGTTCGGCGAGTAGAAATTGCACGACGCACCGTCACAGCAATCACTACCGTGATTGTGCTGGCCATCATGCGACTCGTTGTCCGACGATTTCGAATGATCATCGTGAAACGGGCAAGATTCGCATGACGCTTCCGCCGTCATCACACCCGTTTCGCATTGATGCCCATGATGCCAGCAGCAACCAAGCAGCACGTGTAAGCTCACGGCAGCAAGAGTTACGGCGGTAAGGAGGCGGTTCGACATCATTTCAATTATACGTTTTTGCAAGCGATCGGGTTCTTCGTACCCTTCTGGCTTATATCGGGGATTTTCCGCGCCCACAACATCCTTTCCTGCACAACCATTGCGTCGGCCGACGCCATTTGCCTCTGGTTTTGCAAGATATGACCGCAGTGTTCCGGCTCACTGGTTCCCTAACAAGGGTTAAGATTTTTTTGGGAATCCGATGAAAGAGTCGCGTGAATTGACGACCGCAAGTCAACGAACAATTCGTGACGTAGATTTTCGAGGGTATTCTTGCCTTTGAAGATCCACGAAAAGTTCAGGAATCAACGATGACGAATATCTATTCGACTGCGAGTACCGACCAGTTCTCACTAAAACAGTTCGTGGGACAAGCCCTCGCGGTAATTTCACCTAGTCGAACTAGAGAACTGATGGAAAAACCACTAGCCTCACCCGAGGGGTTTCGCGACAGAGCCATTATGTCGCACCTAAGGCGGAAAGCCGCCAAGGAAGGGCATAGTGATTTCCTCGAACAACTTCATAAGGATTTCTGGATGGGGGAAGGTGGCGAAGTTTTCTCGTCAAATTGCGATCATCGTTTTGAATCGTTGTTTCTACATCGGCAAGAGCAAGACTTCGAAGCCCTCTTGAAAGTTTGGAAACACTCTGACGTACGCCGAATCGTGGAGTTTGGCTGCAATTCAGGGTTGTTGTTGAACTATTTGACTAAGCATTTGCCAGGCGTCGAAGCTGCGGTTGGATTAGAGATAAACGAGAAACAAGTTGCGGCCAATCAGCAGTCAAATTCATTCGAACGCCAAATTCGATTCGTCTGTGGTGATGCGGGGGAATGGCTCTTGCAAAACGGTACAGGCAACAGCCTGTTCGTCAGCAATGGAGGAGTTCTTGAATATTTTCAGCGTAAGAGTCTGGACGCAATGCTCACGCACATTGCGACGAACCTGAGACCATCACTTTTCTTTGCGAGTGAGCCTGTAGCCTGTGACCACGATTGGTCTTCAACTGCAAACTCGATTCGGTTTGGTGAGGAGCTATCCTTTTCACACAACTATCGAGACTTATTCGAGTCGAATGGATTCGAAGTAATTCACCAGCGTGCGACGGACTTTGAATCATGGCGAATGGTCGCAACAGTGGCTCGGATTGATTGATGAGATCTTCGTTTCCTGCGCTGCACGCGATCATCTTTCCAGCGCAGAGTTGCTTTACCGGAGTATCAAAACGCCTATTGCCCGCTTAGCGCAGCACCTCGCAGCTCATCCGTCACGTCGTAACTGACAGCTTGGTCGAGACCACCAGTCAGCAGCAATCCGTCGATCTTCGCGTTTGCCTGGGCCAGCTGCGTTTTTGCGACGACGTATTTGAGGTTTGCATCGAAGTAAGCTCGTCTTGCGGTTAAGACGCGAAGGAAATCAAACTCGCCCGCTTCCTGAGCCATCTGCATTAGCTCCAAAGTCTCGCCGACTTTTGGGAGGATGGATGTTTCGTATTGATGGACTGAGGCTTGGGCAACCTGAAATCCCTGCATCGCACGAGCCAAGTCGCGACGCATTTGCATTCTCAGCCGGTCTACATTTTGTGTCGCCGCACAGTACGCCGCGTGAGCAGCGCTAATGTTTCCCTGATTTTTGTTGTGGATCGGAA
>CAYNJG010000229.1:0-11717 GCA_964397295.1 uncultured Pirellulaceae bacterium | reverse complement strand
ATTCACTTTCGAGCACGCACGGTCCGGCAATCACCAGTAAAGGATGTCCAGAGCCAACAGGAATGTCAGCGACTTTTATTTCGGGCATAAGAGTTATCTCGTTGTTCGTCTAACGCGTGTATCGGCTCATGGGCCTGCTCGTTAAACGTTCTCAAACAGTAAAGTCCTGATCTATGATCATCGTCAAGTGTTTCGGCAGCACTTTTATTTCGATGGGTAGAAAGCCACCTGGATCGCCGTCGATCTGAAACGCTACATCTTCGCGATCGGATTTGATGCGAATGTGATTGCTGCGGTGCAGTTTAAATCCGGGCAAGTTCTTTTGCTGGCGAAGCACCACGGAGCTGAACTGCAATAGGCCATGCCAAAATGAACCGCCCGAGAAAGTAGCGATCTCGAAAAGTCCATCAGTCGGATCCGCATCTGAAACAACTCTCAGCCCCGCCGCGTATGTCGGAGCATTAAACACGAATGCCCAATGGCAATCTTGCTGCTTCCACTCACCATTTTCCATCCATTCCACAACGATATTCGGGTAATCGTAATTCCAGATGGACTCGATGATCGGCTTGGCGTACGCGAGATGCGTAATGTTGCCTTTTCGTTCCGCATGAACGCGGCGCACGACGTCAGCATCGAAGCCGCAACTGAGCAGGATCGAAAACAGCTTTCCATTCGCCGTGCCGGCGTCAAACTGAACGCTTTTCCCTAACGAAATGATTTCCACCATCCGTCGAGGATGTGCTTCAATCTTCAGGTACTTCGCCAAAAGGTTTTCCGTACCGAGTGGAAACGTCGCGACTGGTATCTTGCCGCTCGTTGCGTTGACCACAGCCTCAATGGTTCCGTCTCCCCCGGCCGCGACGATCGCATGAATACGATCGCCATGCTCTTTCGAATAGTTGGCGAGCGTTTCAAGCGAATCCATCAACTGCACGTCGTAGCCATAGTCCAGCAGCAAATGCCGGAGCTCCTGGATTAACGGCTTGCCCGAACCAGAACCCGCGCGAGGGTTGAACGAAATGATGACTTCGCGATTTTGTGGCACGGAACGGTCTCGGAATGAGACGGAGGCATTTTACGGATGACGGAAGCTTATACCGGATAACGATTAACGGGAAAGGTGTCTCAATTCTAGATGGATTTCGACGGCCGTGTTTCGGGTGTGCGGAGTTGCCACAACTTGGGGAGCTTGGAGCAACTTAAGCGGTCGTGATCGAGCCGTCCCTTTTTGAGAAAGCGTGTATCACAGCCTCTAAATCATTAATCGCAATCACTTTGCGTCATGAGCGAAAGGAATTGGCATCTGGTCTGCGTATAGGGAGAGACAGTGCCGAGTGGTCGTTCCGCTCGGTTGCTGGCCCGTGGGGTCTTTGACGAATTGTCGCCGAATAGTTGCCTTGCCCCTGACTGTTCAGCTTTTCGCCAATCGTTTTGGCGCGTCGAAGACCCCTTTTTTCATGCGCCCAGGTCTCGGAGTTAGGTCAGCAGCTGTGGGCAGCTTAGCCTCTCGTCTACCGGAGGCTTTTTTGGGAATACTTGCTTCTCGTTTTATCGTTGTGGCGGATTCATTCTGGCAGCGCGGAATCGGCTAAGGCATAGCAAGATTGCAACACCCCACACCCAGGACGCCTCTGGCTCAGGAACTGTGAACGAAAAAGCCAGATCATCATCGAAAAGGGGTCGACCGAAAACCGCTTGATTTCCATGGATATCAACGTTGCCGAATTCCGCCGAGAAGGGAGGTGAATTCTCATGCGTCGGCTCCTCTTCGAGTAGCGGTGGTCGTTTCGTCAACACGTCGAGTACTTACCGTAATTGTCTCATCACTGTCGGAATCAGCATGAAATATCTGATTTCCATTCCCACTAAATTGTGACGTTAGATCCATAATCACGACTGGTTCATCAGTTCCTAGGCGATCGTTGTTTAAAGTGATTACTGAATTTGATGGCAGTGCAAACTCGATCGTACTGAGTATATCGGATGATGCGGCGCACACCTTGTCTGATTTTCGGCACATGGAGAACGACTAAGTTGTCGCAACATGGTTTTTGCACCATTTTGATGGGCGCCGTCTAGGCTGCTTAACGACCAAGCACACACGTAGATATATCTGCCAATTCCCGAGTTTCATGTTCGCTTTTGCTAGTCTTTTTGAGTACTCTCTGGTCGTGATTCCCGTCCCAATCACAGTGCCCCGCCATCGATTCGTTGTCGATTAAAAAACAGGTTTGCATCCACGATGTCTGCCCGAAAATCTCTGTTCTGCATCCTTGCGTTGGCCTTTTCCGTTTTGCTTTTGGAAGGCATTCTGTCTGGACTAGCTTTAGTCAGTTCCGATTTCCGGTTTCACCTTACGCCATCTTGGAAACGAAACGTACTGCGACCCGATCCAGTGTTTGGGTTTCGGATGGAATCAACCTATCCAGGCAACGACGCCCGCGGATTTCGGAATCCCAAAGCTCTTTCTCATTGCGATATCCTCGCAGTAGGCGACTCGATGACCTATGGCTTTGCGGCGCCAGCCGACAAGTGTTGGCCGCGGGTACTTGGCTCACTTACGAGTTCGGAAGTCTACAACATGTCGTGCGGCGATTATTCGCCCTGCGAATACAATATGTTGCTGGACGAAGGTCTTAAGCTTTCGCCCAAGCACGTCGTGATCTGCCTCTATCTTGGCAACGATATGGCGAACTCCTATCGAACTGTCTATATGCACGGTCGAGCCAAAGAGTTCGATACCTGCCACGAAACTACGAGACTCGCGATTCAACAAGCCGAACAAGACAGGCCTTTCGGCGCTGCAGACCGGCAGCAAGAAGATCGAATGCGGGCCAAAACTTCATCCGAGAAACCAAAATCATTTGCAAGGACGTTGTTGGCCAATCACTCGAGTCTCTACGCGACTGTACGCTTCGCCAAAGAAACACTCTCCTCACAGCAATCCGATGTTTCGCTGGGCGAATCCGCCGATATGGATACCGTGGAACGATTTCGCTCGGTACCAAAAATTTTCATCTACAGCGGGAACTCGGAACTGGCCACCGCATTCGTCGACCCTAGCTACTACGTAATGGCGGTTGACCTCGACGACCCTCGGATACAAGAAGGGTACCGTATTTCGATGGCAGCGTTAGACGCCGCAAGAACAAAGGTTGAATCGGCGAATGCGAAACTTTCGATCGCCGTAATGCCCACAAAGCACTGGGTCTATGCCGAGCACGTAAGGAAAGCATCCGACAACCAGGGCGATCGCGACGCCTACGATCACCTGGTCGAGAAAGAAGAAGCACTTTGGGAGCAGGTAAGAATGCACTTTGATGCAAATGGGATCGAGTATCTTCATCTCGGTGAGGCGCTTCGAGAGTTACTCCAGCAAGGCACCCGCCCTTACCCGCCATCGACGAATACGCATCCAAACGCGACAGGCTATTCGGCGGTGGCGGAAGCCATCGCGGACGGGCTGGATATCCGGTAGATAAAACGTACGCATCCTGTACGATTATGTGTGTTAGAATATGTTGATTGATAACGTTCCCCGAAGAGGCATATATGCACCACTTCCTTCGCGTGCTCGGTTTGGTTTTGTTGTTCTCGGCGGCCTCAACAGTTAGTGCCTCAGAGTTTGTACTTCCTTCGAATGCCAGTGATTGGATCAATTCGTCGCCGTTGACGTTGGAGGGCCTAAAAGGAAAAGGCATCGTTCTCTACTTTTTCGAAGAGCAATGACCGTCTTGCAAGTCTCATTGGCCAGGTCTGGTCAACATGTCCGAAGAGTTCGCTGACGAACCTGTGGTCTTTATTGCCGTTAACTCAGGCAATTCGAAACAAGCAATTCAAAAGTATTTCAGCACGACGAAAGTTCCTTGGCCTGTGATCGTGGACTCGTCTCGACAATTCGAAGAAATGTGCGGCCTCCAAAGCGAAGTCAGCTTGAATAACATTGCTCAAGTGCGCTACGTCACCGTGGATGGCCGACTTAACGGTGGTAATTTCCGAGATATGCCTGGCGTTGCGAAAAAAGCTCTCGAAAACGCAAAATGGAAAACGGATCCACAGGACGTACCGAAGTCATTGCGGCAAGCTTGGAAGTCGATCGAGTTTGGGAACTATCAAGGGGCGTCACGCGATGTTGCGAAAGGTCTGGATTCCCAGGACGAAGTGGTTCAGTCCATGGCTAAAGAGTTTGAGTCCCTCGCAATGAAGGAATTCAAGCGTCAAGTGAATCCCGCATTGGCATTCGCACGAGATGGAGAATTCTGGCAAGCCTACAAAGCCATGGACCAGATTGGCGAGACGTTTGCCGGTTACAAATTACCGGATCGATTCGAGGAAACGAAGAAGAGTCTCGAAAAGAAATCAGAGGTCAAGACAGAGCTTAAAGCCTACAAACAAGTCGTTCGAGCGAGCGAATTGCTCGCTTCACGAGCCAAGTCTAAGTCTGCGATTGGACGGCGAAAACTCGAGTCTATTATTGAAGACTACCCTGATACCGAAGCGGCGAACATGGCTCGACGGGCACTCGGCAAGCCGGAAGAGGAAGCGTTTCGGTAGTTTTATGTTGCGGTGATATCGCTCGGTTTCCTCCCGGCATCGTCCATCGCGTTGATGTCGGCCCCGGCATCCAGCAGAGCTTGAAAGGCAGTTGGGCTGTTTCCTCTTGCGGCCAAGATGTGTAAAGGCGTTTGTCCTAACTGGTCTTGGATGTTTGGATCTGCCCCGTGTGCTAACCAAATGGCGATCCGCGACCCGAAGCCATGTTTCGCATCGTGATGAAGCATGGTTGAACGACGAGCATTGTTAGACGGGCCGTTGATTTCCCAGCCATGTTGTTGAAGTAGGCGGATGGAGACTTCGAGTCGATTCGATGGTATGTGCGTGGTCACACCTCGATTGGGATCGGCACCGCGATCTAATAAAAACTGCACCCTTTCTGTCGTACCGAAACGTAATTGCATCGCCAGTGGAGTGTCTCCTTCATGGACGGTCGTTTTCACGTGTAAGTCAGCACCAGCATCAATTAGCAGGTTCGCAACCTCTATCGACTTCCAGTGGTGAATCGCCTGTGCGATTCCGCGCCCAGCGGTGAACTCTGCGTGAACCAATTCGGTGTTGTTGTCAATGCAATCGGCTACGACACGTTTCTGGTTGTTGATGACTCCATCGCGAAATGCGCGAACTTCCTCCGGAATAAGCAAATCCGCAATCGCTAAATGTTGAGATTTGTAGCAATGTCCACGACGACGAGTCACGAATTCTCGTAACAACGGATGTGCTCGGAGTCCGCGATGTTGAGACATGCTGCGCAATAGTGATTTCGCAGCATCAATATCTCCGTTTTCGAAGTGTTCAAGAAACAACAGTGCAGGTTCGTTCTTCAATCGTGATCCTCCCGGTGGTCATTGTACGCAATGCTCTCCGGTCGGAAAACGAAGCGGATGGCCCAGGGATTCAATTACGCGGACTCACCCTCTCGGTCAACTATGACCGCCTTGCCTTGCTTTCAAATGGGAGCAACATACATCTCACAGGAGTGATGACCGGCCAGCCATGCCTTAAGCACGACTGCGATAACAATGCTGCCTGTGTCATTCATTTCTTGAGTAACTGTATTTCGAACAGCTGGGGCCAATTCTTGCCTGTGACGAAGAGTCTGTCCGTTTTGTCATCGTATGCGATTCCATTGAGTACGGACTCAGGCCCCGGGAGTTTGGCGAGCAGACCCGATAAGTCAATCCAGCCAGTAATGTCGCCCGTCTTTGGGGCAATCATTGCGATTCGATTCGAGTGCCATACGTTTGCCAGTATTTGCCCTCTAACGAACTCAAGTTCATTTAGCCGTCGAATGGACCGACCTCCGTCGCTGACTCGGATTGTTCTGACAAGGGAGAAGGAAATCGGGTCCAAAAACCGCAGTTTATCCGTGCCATCACTCATGATGAGGAGTTCACCGTCATGGGTGAGTCCCCAGCCTTCCCCGTCGTATTTGAATGTGCTTTGCAGCTTCAACGTCCTAGCGTCGTAAACGTAGCCAAGCCCCTGCTTCCAAGTCAGTTGGACAACTTTGTCGTGGATCAGCGTTAGCCCCTCTCCGAAGAGACGCTTGTCGAGGTGAAGCTGTTTTTCGACCACTCCAGATTCCAGATTCACTTGGCGGACGGCTGATTGGCCATACTGACCGGTTGATTCGAAGAGCGTCTCCCCATCGAAGTCTAGTCCTTGGCAGAAAGCATTCGGGTCATGGGGATAGGTATTCACGACTTTGAACGAATACATCGTTGGCGAACGGCGCGAACCCGCAAGGCCAATTGCAGTCAGTGCCACCAGTGTCGAAATGATGAATACACAAATCGTCACACGACTAGTTGAGTCGCGTTTTGCTGGAGCCGTCGTTCTTGTGCGTCTTCGTGCCACGTAGTTTCCCGTCACGTACGTAGAGCATCCGGTTTGCTTTTAGGTTGAGATGTTGTCACCCGGAGCTGGCGGTTAAAAGGAACAAAACCCATGGAGGTTGATGCAATGATACCGAGTGTCACGGAAGCCTTGCGCTGGGACCGGCTTGATTACCTAGATTCTGAGCGGTCCACTTCTCACCACGCATGACATCGCTCGCGCTCCCGAAATTCATCCGGAGATGAAACGAGGTGACGTGCTCGTTGCAGACCGAGGGTTTGTTCTTATCTCCATTTGGTTCTGCGAGTGGGCCTATCGTCGTAACCGCCGCAACACGGGAGGCGCGAGGCGAACATGGCTTCGTGGTCTGGAGAAAGTCCAGAGGCGATACATGAGTGTTAGACGTCTTTCTTTTGCTTCGCCTGGATCTTGTCGCGGATCTTGGCGGCCTTTTCGTACTCTTCCGTGGCGATGGCTTCGGCGAGTTGTTCGTTGAGCGTTTTACCAACCGCAAATTTCTCTCGCAACGTTTCGCGGAACTCGTTGAGTCGCTCGACTAGCTCGCTTTCGTCGAATGCCAAGTCGGTGCCGTGATCTTCGAAGACCTGTCGCATTTGATTTAGGCCGCGATTTACCGCAGACACCGCCATCTCCGGCCCGTTTTGATCCAGCTCGGCGAGTGCGTCGGCTTGGATGCGGTGGAAGAGCACGAATGGGCGATATTGTTCGTGTGAGATCGTCCAGTCTTCATCGGGCGAATGTTCGCGGCAGAGATCCATCAAGCGAAGCGTGTGATCGGCATCCAGCACGGCTTTGCGAAACTCTCGCATCGCTAGCCAGCAGATGCGACGATGGTAGTACTGTACGAACTCACGGTCACACTCGGCGCATTCTTCGAGATTGAATTCGTAGTCGCCGCCTTTTTGCGCCGTGTCTTCTTGGAGGTAGTGAAAATAGGAATCGGCGCCGTTTGGCTTTTCGCCGTCGGGCCGGCCGCTAGTCTCCAGCTGTAGCAAACCCATTTCGATTCGCATCTGAATGAGTTCGCGTCCATCACGTCCATGAACCATGCGGACGCTTACTGCATCTGGGTCATAAGGCCAATCATCGAGAATAAGATCGATGTGTTCTGACGGTTCCGATTTTTTTCCCATCGACGCGGTTGCTCGTAAATGCAGCTCTCTGTTCAGACGCGATCGTCGGAACCTCTACCAGCAAGTATAGCATCGGTGGACGCAGGCAAGCTATCGTGAAAAAACACTTCCACTGCCATCAAAGCATCTTGACAAGAATGTTGAGACTTGCCCCCCGAAACGAACATTGGCAAGCGTTCGTCGCCAATTGGTTCTACAAACGAGCAAGACACTTCGGCCCAACCGCTAAAGTCTACTTTTCCGAAAGACGATGCAGATCATACGTACGCATGCGCAGCACTGGCTGCTAGTACGCTTCGCAGAATTCAGCCACCAACGGTGACCCATGTTGAGTAAGTCGTCTTCCGGCCTTCCGAGTCCCGTCTACGTTTTCGTCGTGCTATCTCTGGCGGCGTTCTTGTTGTTGTTCACAGTTTGGCGACGGCCTCGCGCTCAATACAACACGCAAGTCACCATTCGCGCGAAGGAAATGATCGGGCAAGAAGTCGCGACGAACGAAGAGCTGCTTGCGATGTCTGCGGAATTGCGCGAAGAGCTGCTGAGTCCCGAGAGTGTGTTGCAATCGTTGCAAAACGCGGGCATGATTCGCGGCGATGGACAACCTGAAATGCTTTCGATCGCTGGTGAGATAGCGGGTCGCATGCGAGCTCACTACTTCACGAACGAAGGTCAAGCCTTCATGCGTGTGAGCTTGCTAACGGAGCATCCTGAAGTTGGCATGACGCTGCTGAACCAGATGATGGCTGACCTCCAAAGTCTTGCGGCCAAAAACGATACGATGCTCGAGATCAATCCATCCATCGCAAAACGTATTCGTGGTGCTGCGGTTTCGCCGAGCAGTCTCATGCTGTTGGTTTTGTGCTCGAGTTTGGTTGGCATTCTTGGCCTTGCGTTGCTGGAGCAAGCCAAGGAACGCGAAGTTCTGCTTACTCATGATGACGTCATTGCAACGTCCCGTTTGCCAGTGATTGCTGACTTCGCTGTTGAGGCGGAAATTCCCGAGCGGATGAAGCAGATCGCTTGGAAGCGTCGATTTCGATTTGCTATTTGTGTGGCCGAAATTGCGATTGCCGCTGTCGTTTTGCTGATGTTATTCAACACCGCTACGCAAAAGCCGTTTCCAAACTTGTTACTGCAAGATCCGCTGGCAGCCTACAACGATGCTCTCTACCGGTTGCTAGGCTAGCGGTGGCGTAAGCGTTCGCGCATCCGTTCGTGAGGTTCTGTCTTCAGTCGGCAAACCAATATGCCGATTCTAACGATTAAGGAGCTTTCTTAGTCGCTAGCAGGAATGGGTCGCATGTACCAATCGCACTTTCACTTACACGTTCGTCCGTTTTCGTCAGCGGCGAACCCCGAGCATTACTACCCGGCTTCCTCCATCGAGCAAGCGCGCGAGAGTATCGCTCGAAACGTTGAACGAGCGGCGAGCGTGACGATTGTGACTGGTCCCGTTGGAAGTGGCAAAACGTTGCTGTGCCAATTGATTGCAAACCAGTACGCAAATGAGTTTCCGGTTTGTCTCGTGCAAGGCGAGCGTCTGGATCAGCCGGAGGTGTTGTTTCAGTCGATTCTGCACAAATTGGGCATCCCGTTTCGCGGCCAAGACGCAGGCGAACTGCGTATCATCTTGTCTGACCACATTTCCAGCCCCGGTTGTGTGAACGGAATTCTCTTGATCATCGATGACGCGGATCGATTGAACGAAGAATTGCTCGATGAAGTGCGTTCAATTACGAACATTGTCAAGGACGGTCAGCCATGTGCACGCGTGGTGCTGGCCGGATCGCCACGGTTGGATGAAAACCTTGGAGCTCCGGCGCTTGAGTCGCTCAATCAGCGAGTCGCCGGTCGTCACTACTTAGAGAATTTTAGCCATCACGAGACTTCGGACTACATCGGAGCTCGCATCACCTCAAGCGGTGGAGATGCCGGCGCGTTGTTTACCGATGACGCGTTGCACAAAGTTCAGCAAGCGACCAATGGCGTGCCGCGTCTCGTTAACCAAATCTGCGACCACGCGTTGATGCTGGCTTCGGTAAACCATGTTGATCAGCTCAACGGTCAGTTGATCGAAGAAGCATGGGCCGACCTTCAGCAATTGCCATTGCCTTTACCCAGCGACGACTTAGCGAATGCCACGAACGAACTGAATGAAGCGGTGATTGAATTCGGTGAATTGGAAGATCCAACGGAAACTTCCGAGCTTGATAAATTACAAGAAGCGTTGGCCGATCTAAGCGTCACAGCGACCCGGGCAACGCGACCAATTGTTGTTGGCGGAGATGTGCAATTCGAATCGGACGTCGCAATGGAGGAGTCGTACGAGGACGCCGTGTTGCCCATTCGTTCGCCGCTGGTGGACGACGAAGATCTTCAGGGTACGGGCACGCATAGTTCTCATTCGCTAGATGGTCCCATTTTCGGCGGATCGGATTCTGGTGATCAAGGAGATTCGCAGCAATTCCATTTTGAAGTGAACGAGTTCGACGTTGCTGATGAAGACTCGCAAACGTTCGTGTTCGACTCACAGGAATTGAGCGATGCGAGCGATGAGGCTAATCTTTCGACAGAATCTGCTGGGGATGACTCAGGCGAAAATGCTTCGGCGGAAGACCTTATGGATTCGGTCCAAGAACAGGTGGCCAGCGAATTGTCCGATCTGGAAGGCGAAAGCGAAGAAAACTCAACAGAAGCGGAGTTCGAGTTCTCGTTTGAAACGGGTGACGAAGCTGCTGTCGATCATTGGAACAATTCTCACATAGTAGAACCGCACGAGGCCTCGGCGTCGGAAGAAGAGCATCGGCATGATGAACATAATGAAGTGGACGACGACGAGTATCAGTTAGCACAAATTGAATTGGAGCGTGAGAGCCAGGGAGTTCCTGAGGTCTCGCACGAACAAGCGAGCGACGAAACAGACGGCGAGTTCGCTGAACAGGAATCGCAGGGCGAATTCGAGTCGCACGAATTCACTATCGAGCAAGCCGCTAATCCTTTTGCGGTTGAGTTCGACGAGGAAGAAATCGTGGTCCAGAACTTTACCTCGCCAAGCCAACTGGCGCGAGGCGACTACGATCCGGTGACCTCGGCTTACAGTCGTCAACTTGCGGCCCAACTCAGTTCATCGCATCCTGGGCTGCGCGTGCATCCTGCGATCGAAATCAGTTCCTTGGAATTCGAGGACGAGCAGGATTCCTTTCAGCCGCTTTCTGCTTGCATGGAAAACGAGAGCTATTTGTCGACCGAGGAAGACTCTCCTTCGTCGGCTGCCGGTTTTGTAGGCAAGCACGATCCTGTCATGCCCGATCCGTTTGTGCGGTCGCTCGTGGCCGATGGCGTTACTGCTGAAAGCGAAATCGAATCTGAAGGCGTTGTCGGTTCTATTGGCGTTGAGGTTGAAGCTGAGCTGCCGGCGATTCAAAGCGAAAAGAAGCCGCCAAAGAAACGCACGCGAATTTTCCGTACGCTGTTCTCCGGCATGCGAAGTAAGTAATTCGACATACTCGATACCAACGTGACTCCTTTTACGGATCCAGATTGAGGCAACGGACATGGGACGATTCAGTTCGGCACTAACATCGCTTTATGGTCGCGATTCTGACGCGTGGGAATCGAAGGCTCCGGCCGTCAATGTTCTTGGTCTGGAGGCTGTCGGTGCGTCGGTGCCTGAGGCCAACGAAGAACAGCCGCAAGAACGGAACGAAGAGCAATTGCAGCTGGAAGAACCGCTGTCGGACCAAGATGAGTTGTGTCAGGAGGCTGCTGAAGAGCTTTCCGCACAATCACCGGATAGTGAATTCAAAGAAGGTTGCGCTGAATCTCATTTTGTGGTCGTTGCGGACCAAGAGGAATCAGGACAGCTTGGGGAAGAGTCAGCTCAATCGCCGGAAGAAACACCACAAGGCTTGCATGTCGAGGTGGATAATCAATCGGAAGACGAGATTATCAACTTTCCCTTGCCTGAGATGTTCCAGCCGAATCCCAAAGGCATGTATGAATTGCGAACGCAGCTCGGCATTGTCACAAAGGAAGATTTGCGAACAGAAATCACCGGCGAAGAAACTGATCTAGCCGCCACCGCTGAGCCAGCAGGTGATGAGTCTGATGCTGTTTTGGATCTCGTACAGCAGGTTCTCGGAATCACTCCTGAAGTTCGTATTGATG
>CAYNJG010000228.1:0-11719 GCA_964397295.1 uncultured Pirellulaceae bacterium | reverse complement strand
GATCAGTAGGAAGTGATCGACGCGAAAGACCGGAACTTCCAATAAAAGCGTGCTAAGGGGTAAACCGAACCTGTTTTGCCCACCTTTACATTGGCCGTAAACACGTCGTTTTCGGCGGTTTTTTAAGATTTGCTTGACATTTACCCCCGAAACGATGGATAACCAAGCTGCTGATTTGCTTCGATAATGTGCCCATCTGCGAACGACAATGCGACAGTTCTTTGAGATTGTGATTGCGAATAGCTTGCTAGCGACGGGTTTTGCTGTCGTCGTTGCTCTCGTTTGCGCACGTATAAGAACGCCAGCGATGAAGCACTTGTTGTGGGTGCTGGTCCTGCTTCGCCTGCTAATGCCGCCCGTTTGGGAAATTGATCTGACGAGGCAGCAATCGCAATTCACCGGATGGGTTGCTCATCGAATTGCGGTTCAGCAAACGGAAGTCCGCTTTGCTTGGCACACGCGGTGGAATCTGATTCGACAGGTGGCGGAAAGAAATGACTTTCTCCCAGTAAGGTCGCTGTTGCCGGTGGAGCGCGGAGAGTCCGCTGATTCGCCACCGAAAACAAGCACCGGTCTGTTCCAACAACTTTCGTCGTACGAAATGATGCGAGCAGCGATTGAACGCCTTGGCTGGCTGCTGTGCATTCTTTGGCTCACCGGTAGCCTGTGGGTACTCGTACGACAGCTGATGGTCGTGTTTCAGTTCCGGGTGGGTTTGCATCGTCGTTCTTATAATTCGAGGATTTGGCAACGCCGTGCGGAGGCAGCTGCCGAGAAGATGGGGCTTACATCGTGCCCAAAGATTCGCCTCGTACGAGAAGCTATCTCGCCCATGCTTTGGGGGCTTGGGTCCCGAGCTGTCATCTTAATTCCGGATCGGTTGTTCGAGAGGCTAGATCGGCGTGGACAAGACGCTTTGCTCACGCATGAACTGGCACATTATCAACGAGGCGATCATTGGGTTCGTCTTCTCGAATCCTTCGCAATGATCTTTTTCTGGTGGCATCCAGTAACTTGGTGGGCGCGCCATGAGATTGAGAAAAACGAAGAGCAATGTTGTGATGCCATTGCCATCGGACGTACTCACGGTGATCGCAGGAGCTACGCCGAGGCGCTGCTGGCGACCGTCGATTTCGTCAATCAGCCAGCGGTACTGCCGCCGATCGCAAGCGGTGTTGGGAAGAGTCATCTTCTTCGCATGCGAATAAAAGATATCATGTCCACTCATTCGAGGCATGCGAATTTGCTTCCTCGGCTACGGCCCGAGTTGGTGTTGGTCGCTGGATTAATGCTCGTACCATTCCCGGTTTTTCTTAGCAGTCTCGACGCGTCGCTCACGAATCCAACGGTGTCATTAGTCGCAGCGAATCCAGTTCAACCATCAGCACGCAACAGACAGAAACTATCCAACGCCGGAGAATTGACCGTCGACGAACGCCATCACGCGGTGTTCGTTGCAGCCAATGGCGAGACGATTGATCTGGGGGTTGGTCGTTGGGCAACTTCGGCTTGGTCAGAGCGACGTGACGTTTTGGCGATTGGTGGCACTGACGGATCGGTTCGAGTGCTTTCTAGTCAAACCGGTGATGAACGTGCCAGCTTCCGCATAGGAAATGCTTCTGTCTCGCGAATTGATTTTTCTCCGGACGATGAATTGTTGGCAGTGGCCACACGCGATGGCCAAATTTCTATCGTGGAAATCGAGACGCGTCGGACGATTTTTTCGACTTTAAAACACAATGCCCAAGTGAAGGGCATTAGGTTTGCTGATGATCAATCGTTTCGCATCCTCTGGTCGCTCGACAATCCAACGTCCACGGGCAAGTAGATCAGGCTCAGCTAATACTGCCTGAATCGACTCTTTAACGCTTGCCACGTAATTCTCGCCTGTGCTTGTCACCTCGGCGCTAACCGGTGTACATTCGGCTCTCACTGTACGAAAAGGCTGATTGTTAAGAAATGAAAAGAATTGCTATTCTCACCGCTGGCGGAGATACGCCGGCGCTCAACGCAACGATCCACGGAGCGGTTGTTCGTGCCAACCAACTTCGCATCGAGATTCTTGGATTGCTGCGAGGTTTCAATAGTCTCTTCAGTCCGCAGGTACCCTATCTGCGACTCAATCCACTGTTTGGTGAGATTCCAGAATTGGATCCCACGAAAGGTGGCACGATTCTTGGATCGTCTCGTACCTATGTTGACGCTGAGGATACCGAAAACCTTGATTTGATTTGCGAACGACTCAAGCAACTGAAGATCGAAGGTCTCATTTGTGTCGGCGGCGACGGCACGTTGAACGGACTGCAACCGCTCTGCGAACGGATACCGACGGTTCTTGCACCCAAGACGATCGATAATGACCTTGGGCTCAACTTTCCAAATGAAAATGACAAGTGGATTCGAGAACCGGATCCCAATGATAGTTCCAAGTTTGTGTACCGAGAAAACCCGTCGGTGTTCGTGCAAGGGCCATCAAGCCTTGCGCTCGAGCAAATGGTCAACTATGCCACGCCTGGTTACGCCACGGCTGTGTTTGTTTCAACCGGTGGTGTCGAGCGGATTCGAACGACGGCGGAAAGTCACCGCCGTGTGGCGATCATTGAAGTAATGGGCCGGCATTCCGGTTACATCGCACTTGGTAGCGCGTACGGACAACCCGATTTGATTTTGGTACCCGAGTTCGGTGTTAACGTCGAACTGCTTGTGGAACGAGTCAAAGAAATCTACGACTTTCAGCGGAACGTTGTCATCGTCGTTGGCGAAGGAATCGTCGACCGGGAGGGCAAAGAGTTAGGTGCGACGATCTCTTCGACAGATCCCTCCGGCAATATGATACTGAACGGAGCAGCCGATCGGCTTCGACAGATTCTCATCGATGAGATTGGTGACGATTTCTTTCGTCGCAAGAATCGCAATGACTCGGCAGAGACAGCGATCTTCACTCGAAAAGTCGGTCACACTCAACGCGGTGGTCGACCATTGACATTCGATCGCTTTTACGCAGCACGCTTGGGTGGCAAGGCAGTTGAAATGCTGGTCGAAGGGCAAAATAACTACTGCGCGATCTTGCAATGGTCGCAAGAAAACGGTTTCTATCTGGACAGTGTTGACGGAAACTCATTCCGCGACCAATGGGGCCTGATTCACGCTCGTACTCTGCATCCGTCTTTCTACGACGAATCTCGAATGTCGATTTCGTCCGTTGGTGCTGAGTACCTGTTGCCGATCTTCACAAACGCCATCGGCTATGACGATGTGGAACAGATTCGCGATACGCGATTCGGTTCAGGAAACCTATTTCGTCGCTACCACAGCGTAAACGCGGACATACGTAAACGGGTCCAGTACGGTCCATTACTGGATCGTAAAGACTAGGAATTCCACGGGTTACTCGATGATTCGAACAATCTCTTTTTGGACTTCGCCCGTAGCTCTGGCTTCCGTATCTGAAACATAGCAGTCGATCTCGCTACGAACACCAAAGTCTTGCAGGTAGACTCCCGGCTCGATCGAGAAACAAGTGCCAGGAATGATGGCTCGGGTATCGTGTGTTTCTAAGTTGTCGATGTTCGCGCCGTTTCCGTGGACCTCTTCGCCAATCGAGTGCCCCGTACGGTGGACGAACGCGTCTCCGTAGCCTCGGTCCGTGATGTAGCTCCGTACTACGTCATCCACTTCAAAACCCGCGATGTTGTCGTTAGCTTCGATCGCAGAATTCAAAAACGTCAGAGCCGCGTCACGTGAACCGGTGACCACATCGAACACTTCTTGGATTTTCGGCGGAATTGCCGTACCGCAAAAACCCGTCCATGTAACGTCGTAGTACACCGCATTGGGCTGATTGAGTTTTGCCCACAGGTCGATCAAAACGAAATCTCCCTTTTTGATCGTTGAAGAATTTTGTGCAGTCGGAACGTAGTGCGGATCGCCGCTGTTCGCGTTCACGCCAACGATTGGTCCGTCTGCTGAAATGAGGCCTCGCGCTTTGAATTGCTCTCGGATAAAATCCGCCACGACGATTTCGCCAATCTCGCCAGCTGATCGAAGTGTTTTTCCAATTAGCTCAAACGCATCGGCCCGAATCTGGTCGACGATATTTCCGGCTTCTAGGTGCATGCCGTATTGTTCGTTTGACCAACGAGCTTCGAAGTATTGCACAAGCCCAGCGGACGACCGGATCTCCGTGCCGGTGGATCGCACCAATTCGATCGTTCCTCCGTCTACCATGGAAATATACGGAATCATGCAGTTTTCAGAATACTGCATGGCGATACACTTTGCGTCGCTAACCAACTCGCCGACGAGTCGTTGCTGTTCTTGCCAAGACGAATATTCCAGCTTATCGCCTGGGAGCGTATCGAGTTTTCCAGATTCGATTCGATGTACCAGTTTTTGGGGAGATCCCTCGGCCGGAATCCAGTAGTACCAACGGCGAGAAACATGGCCGGGCTCCAATCCCAAAATGCGATAGGCGATGCGATCGCGAATATGGTGATCGAAGAATAGCCAACCGTCGAGGTGCTGGTCCCGCAGTTGTTGCTGAATTGAGGTGAGGTCCATGGATCTCTCTGTCTGAGTGGTTTTCGGTGGAGGCCCGTAAATGTAACGGGTAGCGAACGATCTGAAATCGTCGGTATTCGTCACAATCAGTCTAATCGCATCTAGCGGCAATCGATTGTATCCAAACGAATTCACTAAACGAAAAATTTACGGTTGGCCGACCACTGTGGCCATCGTGAACTAGGATTTTGAAATGAGACTGGCGAATTGTTTCGTCAGGTTGGTGACAGAACAGTGCAACATACCGACGACGGTTCCTGAAATGACGAAAAAAAACAGCGAAACTCCAACGTACAAGCGGAAGCGACTCTTTGTTGACTCGAAGGTCCAAGGTTCTTTGGTACGCCAACTAATTCTTCATTGGTGCATGGCGTGCTTCCTGATCTTTATTTACCTCTTCACGCTTCAAGCCTTTTCAAACGGATTCTCACTTGGATTCGGTGAAAACATGGCAGCCCTTTGGAATCAATACGGTCTATTGGCGCTAGTGTTGGGTGTTTTGTCTCCCGTCTTCATTTATGACTCAATCAAGATGAGCAATCGCTTTGTTGGTCCCATGGTTTCTTTCAAGTCTGCTTTGAAAAAACTTGCGAATGGTGAAAACCCAGAAGCCGTCCGTTTTCGCAAAGGCGATTTTTGGCAAGAAATGACCGGTGATCTCAACAAGATCGCTAAAGAGATGAAGGGTTTGCGTGCAACGGAAAATGGCAGCAGCAGTTCGAAGTTTGAAGAACGGGAAACCGTCGAAACCGCTTAGTTATCGATCAGTCCTTCCGTTCCATTATTGTTAGTTAGCGCAGATTCACTAGGAATTGAAAATGATTCGTGTTAAACGAAAAAGTAGTAGTCGCAAAGGTGCAGCTGTTGCTGAACTTGCGATTTGTCTACCCGCGATCTTGCTTCTGGTGTTGGGCGCAATCGAGTGCACGTCGATGATCTTTCTTCGTCAGACACTCGCAATTACGGCCTATGAGGGTGTCCGAATTGGCATTAAGAACGACACAACGACTGCCGACGTCAACAATCGATGCAACCAACTCTTCACAGAGCGCGATGTAGAGGGTGGCACGGTCACGACTGATCCAGTGAATACGGAAGCAGCTGGTCGTGGAGAACCTGTGACTGTGATCGTCAGGGCGCCAGCCGACGCAAACAGTATTCTACCACTTCAATTCTTTAGTGGCGAACTCCAAGCCACCGCAATCATGATCAAGGAATAATAGTTTGATGATCCACAAACAATTTGCTGTCATTGGTAGAGGTAAGAAGCGGCGCGGTGCGATGTTGGTACTCGTTGCGATTACCATCGTCCTGCTTGTCATCGCGGCGGCTTTTTCCGTTGACGTAGCATACATGCAATTGACACGTACGGAACTTCGTACGAGCACTGACGCCGCAGCCCGCGCTGGCATCGAAGCACTCTCGCGAACACAAGATGTCGACGCAGCAACGCTTGCCGCACAAGATGCTGCCTCAATCAATCTTGTCGCAGGAGAGCCATTACTGCTTGATCCGGACGCAGGTGACGTCATCTTTGGTCGATCCACGCGCGGCGCCAATGGCATTTTTGATTTCAATGCAACAGATCCAGATGTCAATTCAGTTCGCGTAATTGGTCGCCGAACCGCAGACTCGCCGTCCGGACCTGTCGGCTTGTTGTTTGCCGGTGTGCTTGGTCCTACGACGTTTTTGCCGACACAGGTGGCTCGAGCAGTACACCTTGATCGCGACATCTGTGTTGTACTGGATCGTTCTGGTTCGATGAACTGGCGTATTCAAGACAACACATTCCCAAATGGACGCGATTGGTGTGATGGTCCCGACGAGAATGACAGTCGCTGGGCAGCATTGGCTCGAGCGATGAATTTGTTCCTCGGTCTTCTTGACGGTACAGATGACGAAGAGCTTGTTGGGATTGCATCGTACTCAGCAGCCGGCACGACATGTGGAGTAACCGTTCCTAATGGCCGTGTGGACGTCCGATTGACAACCGACTACACGCCAATATTGAGCCGAATTGCAGAGTACTCCGGAACTATTGAAAACGGCAACCTGACCGACTTCCGCATCGCCGGAGGTACCAATATTGCCGCAGGAATCGAGCAGGGAACAACTGTTGTTACCGATCCTGCTCGTCGCCGACCGTTTGCGGAACAGACGTTGATCGTTTTGACGGATGGCGTAGCCAACTCCCCAGGGGGCGAAGCAGCAGCACAGCAAGCCGCACGAGATGCTGCCACGAACGCAAAGGCTAATTTTCCTCGCCTGACAATTCATACGATTACGTTTAGCGACGCAGCCAATCAAACGCTGATGCAGGAAGTTGCAGCGATTGGCGGTGGCAGCCATTTTCACGCTCCAACTGCGGAGCGGCTGGAAGAAATCTTCGAAGAGATTGCACTCACGCTACCTGTTGTCCTAACAGAATAATGAGTGAATGGCTGGTAGCTTGGTCCCAAGAACTTAGTTCAATCCTACGAAATTCAAACGAAGAACTATTGTGCTCAATATAACGAAAAGAAAATCGGTAAGACGTGGTGCGGTCACCGTCGAAATGGCGATTGTTGCCCCCATCCTGTTTATTATGTTGTTCGCAGCTATTGAATTCTGCGGGATGAACGTTCAGCGTCACACCGCAGACAATGCGGCGTACGAAGCTGCTCGCCGCGGTATCGTTCCTGGTGCGACAGCTGCCGATTGTGAAGACGTCGCGAATCGGATCATGGCTACCGTTGGTGCCCAGAATATCACTGTTGACGTTGTGCCACCGAACATCTTTGACACTACAGAACAAGTACAGGTAACTGTGACGGTGCCAGTGGTCAACAACGGCTGGATTACTCCAATCTTTTTCGACGATTCCGATACGATCGTTGCCCGTGCAACCATGTTGCGTGAAGAAATCTGATCGCAATCAGATAGATATTTTGATTGGCAAGTCAGCAGCAAACTCGAATGCAATGCATTCGAGTTTTTGCGTATACCGACCGATTCGGAGCAGACAGAGTAAGAGCTACTTACCTGGAAGATAATTCAGCGTGTAATACGCCACCGGATGCAAAACCGGAAACTTCATTTCAGCAGATTTCAATCCGTCTGTGTGCAGTTCATGTACGTGGCCGATTTGTAGACCATCCACAGACAGTCGTACGGTGCGATCGTTCACGAGTTTGGCGTCCACGATTTTCGGTTTCGTATGGTCTACCTCTGGGCTGCCGTAGCTCTCTTGGTAGATGTACGTATACGTCGTCAATGCATAAGAAGAAATTGCGGTGGCTGTCTCTTCGTCAACTGGTTGCGTGAACTCGAGCTCGAATCCATCTGGTTTCGCACGCATTTCTAGAATCTCAAATGGTACTTTGCCGTTCCATTGAAGCCGTTCGAGAGCATACGGCTTTGTGCCGACAGAACCCCAGCCACGATTCGTTCCACCCACGAACATCGAGCCATTCTTCGATAGTTGTACTACCAAAGATCCACTGCCAAACCCTTTACGAAATGGAATGCACGCGCCCTGGTAATGCCCTTTGACTTTTTCCAGACAGACTCGCATGACCGTACTCGCCGATTGATCGCACACAAAAAGTTGATCCTTGAACGGGCCGAACTTACCACCAGTCGTATCGCAAACGATTCCCGCAGCGGATTTGCCCATCTTGTTGTAAGGAAACATAACTGCTGTGGGTTCGAATTCTGGAATCTTATCTGCCTCGGACATGATTCGGCTTCCGCTTTTCGGATCCTCGGGACGAGCACCGATAGCGTCGGTCGTGTCATAGAATTTGTTGCCCGATGGATTACCTTGAAAGGAGCCGGGTTTCAACCACTTCAGCCCACAGGTTCCGTTCCATGGTCCCTGATTGTCTGTGTAAAACACGTCGCCCGCGGAATTCATGCCGATGCCGCCAGGACTGCGGATTCCGCTGCAAGTAGGAACTGTGGTTCCGCCCGGTTTCACTCTCAGGCACCAGCCCCGATACGGACTGTCTGCCGTGAAAGATCCAGTTAAGCAAAGCACTAGCCACATTTCATTGTGCTTATCGAACTTGCTGCCGAAAGCGTACTCGTGGTAGTCACCATTGATGCCCCAACCATCCGAAACAGTTTCGAATAGATCGGCGCGACCGTCTTTGTCTTCATCACTCAGTCGCGTTACTTCGCAGCGCTGTGTGGCGTAAATCTTGTCTTCCAAAACCGAAAGACCGAGTACTTCGTGGAGTCCACTTGCGTACTTTTTGAATTCAGCTTTGCTTAAGTCTTCATCGAAGGCTCCTGAAATCGAATAGATGTCGCCTCGGCGCGAGCTTGCGTATAGCTTTCCGTCGAGCTCCTCCAATCCGCCAACCTCCAAGTAGACGTTCGTTGGAATGGGGACTTCTTGGATCGGGTAGAAATCTGACTCAATCGGAGCCTTTTCCTGTGCACCGCAAAGCGTTGCTGCGAAAATCAGTAGAAGTATTGCGAGTCGTCGATTCATTCTTTTTCCAACGCTGTGGCTTCGTTGTAGTTTCCGGTTACCAGCTGTATTCAAGCACTACGGTCATCGGCTGATCGCCTAAAAGTGGAATCAGCAACTCGTCGCTGCCGTCACTTTTACGTATGAGTGGTTGTTGTGCGGATTGTGTGATCGCGATCTTCAAACCGTCACCGACATCGAATTGCTTTCCGTCATTGGAAATCTTTCCGGTTGCTAAGCGAAGAAACGTATTCGGTTTTGCGTTGCCTGTAATAGTCAGAGTTCGTTTGAACGTTGTTGACACGTCCGTTTGTTTTGGCAGTGTCGTGTCGTTCACGGTCAGACCAGCGATTTGATAGTGGAACGTGGGAAATTGTTCCGGTGTTAACTGATAGCCTTTGAACTTGTAGTTTTCTAACTCGCGAGCACTTTGCGATGGCCAAACGGCGTCGGCGCTCGAAAGTGTTGCGATTGGAATTCCTTCGGCTAACTGACGAACGTCTTGACCCGCTGGAGGTTCGTAGCCTTGGCCTCGGCCCGTCCAGTGGCGTTGTGCGTTCATGAACGCGCCCTTCCAAATCAAAGCCAAGCGTAGGTCGTTGGCGTCGAATGCGAGGTGCAAGCCATCCGGGTAGCCTACTCCAATTGCGCGAGCGCCGGCGCCTTGGATGAAGTTGCGATAGATAATCGCTTCATCGATCGGAATGAGTTCTTTTGTTCCTGTCGCAAGTCCGGATGGTGTTCTCGCTGCGTTACCGTCCTTTAAATACGTCCAAACGGCAGCAATTTGTTTGTCGCTGTCTCCATCGAGCAGGTCAGGAAGATAGCTCTTGCCTTCGACGGGCCATGCGGAAGGCATGCGAGTGCCCTTGCGATAGATTTGCGGGTTGCGGATATAGCTACGGAACCAATCCGGGCGCAGTCGCTTCGTCATAATCGTCATATCGATTGATTGGACGCCGGTTGCTTTGTGCCGGCCAAACGTGTGGCACTTGATGCAAGAAAAACCTTTTTCGCCGACCAACCTGTGGCCAACTTTCTTTGCCTCCTTGCGATCGAGGCTAACTTCAGCCAAAGACTCCATCTTGTCGACGGTTGCTAATTGTTTGGCCAAGTGCCCCACATTGTTGGTGCCGAACTTTGGCATCTTGGTGAGCATGTAGGGACGGTCTTTCGCACCTTCAGCCAGCAATTTTTCGAGCCACGGCAACGTAAGTTTCGCACCGACGCCGTTTAAGTGCGGCGGGATGCTGCCTTCGACGCCCATTTCTTTTTGCGTTGTCTCGAAGAACGGCACGTGCCGCTGTTCGACACCGCCCAATTCGCCACGCTGATGGCAAGCAACACAATTAAATTGCAGCATCGTGTGCTGTATTTCCTGCTCGGGTGTGAGTTTCGCTGGCTTGTTCTTGATGTGTTTGGCAAGTGTTGTTCGTTGTTCGTCGCTCAATTGGTAGTTCGCTGGCGTTGCCGATGTTGCTAGGCAACCCTTTGATGTATCCGTTGCGGCGGCTAGGGCGGGAGCCTTCGGGATTGCTGGTAGAGCTTGGCCGACTTCGTGGCATGCCGCGCAACCGAGACTCGTAAACAGGGCCTTGCCTTTGGCTGCTTTCGCCTGATCGACGCTGAAAGAAAGATCTTCGAGCGGTTCTTGCGGAGAAGACGAGACCATGGCTGTTGCCAGTGGTTGACGCTCGCCATTGGGCGGTTGGAATAGTGCTTCGAGCTCTTCACCACCGTCGCGTTCGAAATATTCAATTTCGACGGTGTGGCGACCAGCTTTCAAATCGGTAGTTGTTTTCTTGCGTTCCATTCCATGTGTGCCATCGTTGTCGATGACGACCTTGCCATCGATCAACAGACGCGATCCGTCGTCGGAGCCCAATGAGAATTCATGTTTGCCCGGTTCCGTGACGTCTAGAATTCCCGAGTAGCGAAGTCCGAAGCGTTCCCTTCGGGCTGCGTGCTTGCCTAGATCGATTGACGATGTGGTGCCCGTCTTGGTCGGAGTGAGTTTTTCGAAATCCGGCAATCGATCGGGGTTATCGAGTTCGTAGTAAGCGAACTCGATACCGGCTTTCTCTGGAACGCTTGGTAGCAAGAACGTCGCAATATCGGCGGCTTCGCGCCCCGTGAGGTTTAAGCTTGGCATACGACCGCTTGGTCGCGCGTGCAATGGGTTGCGTACGAACTCGGCGAGCGCCGGCAGTGTGTATTTGGCTTCCAGATTTCCAAGTGGTACAGCGCCGGGCCAGTCATCGTCTTTGTCCGATGGGCCATGGCAGACGATGCACCCTACCGTGTCGAATAACTTTTTGCCTCGACGGCCTCCGCCGAAATTCGCATAGCCTTGCGGAATCTCTTGAGGGTTAATCGAAGCTAAAAAGTGCACGATTGCTTCGGCGTCTTTCGTATCCGTCACTACATCTGGCATTTTGGTACCCGGCTTCGTTCCATGCGGGTCGAGTACAAACTGTTGTAAGTGCTTTGCTTTTGCGCGGCTCGTGACATTGCTCAAATTTGGTGCAGATTTGCTCTCGCTGTTGGCGTGGCCTTCTATTTCGTGACAAGCGGCGCACTTGAATTCCGTGACGAGTAAACGCCCAGCATGCGTTGCCTGGTATGCGGCGTTATCTTTCAGTCGATGATGGGCTGGAACGATCGGTTCGGCCACTAAATGATCGGGAGCGATCGCGCAGAAAC
>CAYNJG010000227.1:0-11782 GCA_964397295.1 uncultured Pirellulaceae bacterium | reverse complement strand
ACGTTACACTCGTTGGGCAACAAAGGTTAAGCGCGAAACCAGAGACATGCTCTATTACGAACCGGAGTTGTCAAGGTATCAAAATGTCCCTGACGAAAGAGAAATCACAGAGCTGTTTAATTCTCAAGAGAATGCCACCGAGCTCAGCCGCCTTCTTTACATAGGTACAAAAAACGAATTGCCCGGCGACATGCTCCGCAAAGTGGATCGCATGAGCATGGCTAACTCATTGGAAGTACGATCGCCCTTTCTCGACCACACGTTGTTCGAGTATGCGGCAACATTGCACGACGACGCTAAACTCAACAACCACACAACGAAGCACTCACTGCGCCATATCGCAAAGCAGTTGCTACCAGAAGAGGTTGTGGATCGGCAAAAACAAGGGTTCTCGGTGCCACTAGATCGCTGGTTGCGTGAAGACCTTCGTGACTACATGCTCGACATTCTCTGTGACAGTCGGACTGAGTCCCGTTGCATCTTCGACAACATCTCGGTTCGCACGCTAATTGAAGAACATTTTGATGAGCGTGTGTCGCGAGGTCGAGAACTGTGGACCTTGATGACCATCGAAATGTGGCAACGAGACTATATTGATCAGTTTTCTCATATGATCGATAAGCCCGCTCCACTGCGAATTGTATCTCGCGCGACCGAAACTCAACGTGCCTAGGAAAAGTAGAGTTGAAAGATTCGCATCTTCAATATCTCGTTTGTCCTGAATGCCAAAGTGATTTGGCCATAGGGGACGTCACGGATCGTACCGACGATCGAGTTATCGAGGGGCAGCTGGTCTGCGCACCATGTGATAAGCAGTTTCCAATTCTGCGTGGGGTTCCGCGGTTCGTGGAACTCAGCAACTATGCGGACGGGTTCGACTTTCAGTGGAATAAGCACGCGTTAACACAGCACGACAGCTACTCGAAATCGACGGTTTCGGAAGACCGATTCTTCAACGAGACGAAGTGGAAGCGAGATCTTTCAAGCGAAACCATTTTGGAGGTTGGTTGTGGCAGCGGTCGTTTTACTGCCCAAGCAGTGTCAACCGGTGCAATGGTGGTAGCGACGGACTTAAGCGGCGCCGTTGATGCAAACTACCGAGCACACGAAGGCGTCGACAACCTGCTGATCGTGCAGTCGAACATTTACAAGATGCCTTTCCGTCGCGAATCGTTCGACAAAGTGTTTTGCTTGGGAGTGCTTCAGCACACGCCAGACGTTGAAAAATCTTTCAAGACATTGCCAGATTATTTAAAGCAAGCCGGCAGCTATGTAACGGACGTCTACGACAAACGCAGCGGCTTGATGGGACTCGTCGAAATCTTCTATCGCACGTATTTTTGGGTGCGACCACTGACACGACGCATGCCGACGCAACTACTGTACAAAATGGTTTCGACGTATATCAAACTGATGTGGCCTATCGCAAAGTTGATCAACAAGATTCCCGTTGTGGGACACAAGATCAATCGAATGCTGCTGATCGTCGACTACCGCGGTCGCTACGAACTCTCGGAAGAGATGCTGCAAGAGTGGTCGATTTTGGATACCTTCGACATGCTCAACCCAGCGTACGACCAACGGCAAACCATTGAGACGTTTCGAAAGTGGTTTGACGACTCGCCCTTGAAAGATATCGATGTGCACTACGGATATAACGGCATCGAGGGTCGAGCTAAGAAGTGTTAGCCGAGAAAGAACAGGATCTAGCGCAACCGAGTTCGCGATCTGGAATGCGAGTATTGTTGACGCTGATCGCTATCGGACTCGCTGCACTTGTGTTTTCGGCGTGGAAATTCAAAGTCACGGGCCAGCCACCGTTTTTGCATCGAGAAAACGTGTGGTCGATCGCCATCTACGAAGGTCCGTCACCGACGAAATTGAGTCCCATCTCAACGCGGAACGTGCCAGTCTTGTCGGCTTCGGATGTATCGGATGTCGACGCACTGTTCGTCGCAGATCCTTTCATGGTGGAAGCGAACGGAGAGTGGTATATGTTCGTCGAGGTGCTCAATAAAAAGACCAACCAAGGCGACATTGCGGTCGCGAGCAGCGACGACGGATTGTCATGGCGATACGAACAGATTGTGCTGGACGAGCCGTGGCATCTTTCTTATCCATCAGTTTTTCAACTAGAAGACAAGTGGTACATGCTGCCACAGGGAAATACCGGCGTGCACCTGTATGAAGCTGAGTCGTTTCCAACCTCGTGGAAAAAAGTCGCGACGCTCATGCAGGGCGACGACCTGGCAGACCCAACACTCTTTCACCACGACGGCAGTTGGTGGATGTTTCTTGGTCGTTCGGGAACGCACGATCGACTGCAATTGTTTTTCGCCGATGAACTGACGGGGCCTTGGACCGAGCATCCACAAAGTCCCATCATCAAAAGCAATCCCGATACGGCGAGACCAGGCGGAAAGGTTGTCGAATCCGACGGCCAACTTTTTCGGTTCGCCCAAGACTGTGCGCCAAAGTATGGCAATCAACTGCGAGCGTTTCGGATAACGCAGTTGAACCGAACGGAGTACGCGGAACAACCGATCGACGGAGAATTCGTGCTAACCGCTGGGAGTCATGAATGGAACGCTAACGGGATGCACCACGTTGATGCTCACAAGGTAAGGGATAAGTGGCGAGCGGTTGTTGACGGGCACAAGAAGACCTGGTCGCTGAGTTTGTCACCGTGAATCTGACCCCCGAGAAAAAGAAGTTCATCCGCGTCGTCGCTGGGTTGTTGATTCTCCTCGCAGTCGTTTACTTTGTTGATCTCACGCAGTTCCTTCAACAACTACGAACTCTATCGCCGATCTACTTCGCGATCATGTTGGCGACCGCCATGCTGGGGCGTTTCTTAAGAGCATGGAAGTGGAACATTTTACTCCGCGCGCGGGGCGTCGAGATCTCGACTTGGCAGGCGATGCGAATGAGTCTTATTGCTCATTTCACCGGGTCCTGGACTCCGGGACAAATCGGCGGCGACGCTTATCGCTTGTATGCGTTGCGAGAATTCGGCAAATCGAAAGTCGTGCTATCGACATTGCTGATCGAACGCTATGCCGGCCTTTGTGCGGTTTGCTTTTTCGTCCTGGCGGGGTTGCCGATCACGCTGCCGTATCTTTATCAGCACTCGGTTTGGCTCGTACCCGTTCTGCTCGGCATCATTGTGTTAGTCTTGGCCGTGATTCCGTGCATGTTCAGTCGACGATTCCTCGATTTGGTGTTGGGCTGCGTTTCCAAACTAAGGGGCTCGAAACTAGAAGCGAAACTGCGATCGTTCTATGAAACGCTTGTCGACTACAAGCGTCATCCTGGCGCATTGTTTTCATTTTCGGTAATTGCGTTAGTTGAAGTGTTGTCTTACTTCGTTTTAAATTTCTTTTCCGCAAGGGCACTAGGGCTTGATGTATCGCTTTGGTTTTTCTTATTCGCAATGCCGATCGTGCATTTGTTGTTGCGAATCCCCATCTCGTTTCAAGCACTTGGTATTCAGGAAGGCTGTTTCGTCTATGCTCTAGTTGTCGCAGGATTCTCGCCAGCGCAAGGTTTAGCGGTCTCCATCGTACAGCGTGCGCTTGAGTGGATCGTTGCGATTGTGCCCGGTGGTCTATTGCTCTGGCTCACACCTGGACCATCGCCGTTCGAATCATCCGCCAAACAGTAATTCGACGACCGGTCTGTCCTTCTTCTTGCCGGTCTCGCGCGGTTGCACATAAACGCAGTTTTCATGCCTCGCGAAAGCAACGACCCGACGCTATGATGTGCCTGATCTTGGTAGGGAGTGCGAGAGTAACCATATGAGCAAGAAGCAACATTGGGTCGGATTCGATTTGGGCGGGACGAAAATGCTCGCCAAGATCTTCGATAACGAGTTCAACGGACTTGGAAAATCGAGAAACAAAACGAAGGGCTATGAAGGCTCCGATATTGGGCTCGAGCGCATAGCCAAGACAATTGACGAAGCAATTGACCAAGCTGGCATCAAGAGATCATCGATCGACGGAATTGGGATTGGCTGTCCTGGACCTTTGGATTTGGAAAAGGGCATTATTCACAATGCGCCGAACTTGGGTTGGCGCAACGTTCCCATCCAAGCGCACCTCGAAAAGACATTTGACTGCCCTGTCGTGATGCTGAACGACGTGGATGCGGGCGTGTATGGGGAGTACCAATACGGTGCAGCTCGTGAAACCAGAACAGTTGTTGGTGTCTTTCCTGGGACGGGCATCGGCGGTGGTTGTGTCTACGACGGCCAGATCATTCGCGGCAAAACCGCATCTTGCATGGAGATCGGTCACGTGCAAGTTGCTCCGGAAGGGCCGCTTTGCGGATGTGGGCGACGTGGGTGTTTAGAGGCAGTTGCAAGCCGATTGGTAATCGCTTCACAGGCAGCAGCAGCAGCGTATCGTGGCCAAGCACCGCATCTGTTGGCAGCAGCGGGTTCGGATTTGCAGAACATCCGTAGCGGTGCCCTAGCCGCGTCGGTCGCCGCAGGTGATACCCAAGTGGAAAACCTGATACGCGAGGCAGCCAGACATATCGGTCGCGCCGTTGCAGGCGTCGTCAATATCATGGGACCGGATATGGTGGTGCTCGGCGGCGGTCTTGTCGAAGCGATGCCCGAATTGTTTGTTGGTGAAGTAAGTTCGACGGCCAAGAAACGAGCACTTCCCACATTGGCGAACTCTTTTGACGTAGTCGAAGCCAAATTGGGCGATGACGCGAGCGTGATCGGTGCAGCATCATGGGCAAAACACAAATTTGGGAATAAAAACGAGAAAAAGAACTGACCCTGCACTGAACGCGTTGGACTTTGAGTCAATCAAATGAAAGCAAGCTACATCGAAGAATGCGGACCGCCGGAACAAATCCAGTACGGCGACTTGCCCGATCCGACGCCAACCGATTCGCAGATTCTCGTACGTACTGCAGCCGTGTCCTTGAATCCGATCGACACCTACATTCGCAACGGTGCGAATTTCTGGGAGCTGCCGAAACCCTACATTGTTGGCAGTGACGTAGCCGGAGTCGTCGAGGCAGTAGGCTCCGCAACATCGCGATTCAAAGTCGGGGATCGAGTTTGGGGATCCAATCAAGGTCTGCTCGGCAAGCAAGGTACATTCGCAGAGCTATGTACGATTGAAGAAGATTGGTTGTACCCGACTCCGGACGGCGTCGATGATAAAACGGTCGCAGCCTGTGCATTGGTTGGCATTACTGCTCATCTAGGTTTATTCGCGGAAGCCAAACTAGTAGCCGGCGAAACGGTTTTAGTGCAAGGCGGTTCTGGCGGCGTCGGATCGATGGTTTTGCAGATGGCAAAAGCGGCAGGCGCAAAAGTTGTCGCAACGGCGGGCACCGAAGAAAAAGCACAACGCTGTCTTGAGTTAGGTGCTGACGAAGTCGTCATCTATACGCAAGCGAACGTCGCTGAAGCGGTGGCAAAGTCTTCCCCAAATGGCGTGAACGTGATTTGGGAAACTCAAAGAGAGCCCGATTTCGATCTATTAGTGTCGTGCTTGGCAGAACGCGGTCGGATCGTCATCATGGCTGGTCGTGATGCACGCCCTTCTTTTCCCGTTGGACCATTCTACGTCAAGTGTGCGTCGATCCACGGCTTCGTCATGTTCAAAGCGAGTGCTGATTCGCAGCGTAAAGCAGCGACGGAAATCAACGAGTGGCTCTTAAGCGGCAAGCTTCGATCTCAAATCGGATTGGAGCTTCCACTTTCTAAAGCAGCCGAAGCACACCGCATGCAAGAGTCAGCGACTCTCCAAAAGAGCGGAACACTCGCGGGAAAAATTGTGCTTACCCCGTAGCGTGACGTGGTAGCGCAACTCGTTTTGTCTCAGCAGCGAGTGCACAACATGTGCCGCGTTGCATGGAAGCTAACGATTGTCCCGTTTTATTGTGCCGATCGAACTCTCAGATCGGTTCCGATTCTGCCCACCAATCCGATCTTTCGGGCGACTTTTTACGTCGCTGGACATCTATAGCAGGGGTTCTAGGTTTCAGCTGGAAACCTCTCTGAATGAACACCGAATGTCGACACCTCTGCAAAACACGCCTCCGTCGCGTCCTGACTTGGATATCGGACTAGACTCGCCGGTCTTCATCGTGGGTTGCCCGCGATCAGGGACGACTTTGCTCTACCACATGCTGGTGTCGTCCGGGCATTTCGTCAACTATCGCGCGGAAGTTCATGCGTTCAGCATTCTCGGTCCGAAATTTGGAAATCTAAAAACCCATCGCGATCGATGCTTGTTTCTGCAGCATTGGCTTCCAAGCATCTACTGCGAAAAGACAAACCTCGACCGAAATCAACTGCGCGACGCGATCCTCAACGACTGCTCGTCCACAGCGGATTTCTTGAGCAGTATGATGCGGTTGATGTCTGAACAACAGGGCCTGAATCGTTGGGCGGAGTGCACACCCGCGCACGTGTTCTACCTGAAACAAATGCATGCCGCCTTTCCCAATGCTCGGTTCATACATATGGTTCGAGATGGCCGGGACGTAGCGTTGTCTCTAGCGCGTCAGCGTTGGATTACTCCGCTGCCGTGGGATAAGAAACGATCCATTTCCGTAGCCTCTTTGTTTTGGCAACACAACGTGAGTGTTGGCAATCGTGATGGCGCAGCGATCGGTGACAAATATCGGGAAGTCCGATTTGAAGACCTCGTTCAGCAACCTAGAAAGACGCTGAACCAACTATCTGATTTTGTTGGTGAGGAACTGGACTATAAACATATTACAGAGAACCCCGTTGGGTCGGTGAGCAAGCCGAATTCCTCGTTCGGGACGAAAGACGACTTTAGTCCAATAGGAAGATGGCATGCAGGCATGTCGGACGAACAACTTGCAAGCGTCGAATCGTTAGTCGGTCAAACGCTCATCGACAGAGGCTACGAACTTTCACAGCAATACGAAGCAACAACCCAGGCTTCACTCATGCCTGCTGTCTACAAGGCGATCTGGACAGCCAAACATTGGACCCGCACGCAAACATTCATAGGCCGACTTTCAACACTTGAACTGATTCGAATCGCCACTACGAGCGAGAATGATCAAGCTGCGACCCCGAATTGAGCGAGTGTGTCGCCGAACGACGTATGCGTTTGCGCACGCAAGTCCCTTCTTTTGGCTGAATCAATTGTGCCGAGTGGGTCAGCTCAGTCCGCCCAACTCGTGCGAAAATGTGCGTTAGTCACAGTCTTTGTGCCGTTTCGCACTTGTCAGCGTCGATTTCACTTCTATAAAGCTGTGTCTTTAAACCGGTGTCGGTGCGACATGACAAATCAAATTGGTGCTTTGATCCATGCATGGAAAATCGGAACATTCTTGTGCGACCTCAGATGATACTGAACTTCGCGACGTTAGCTCCACGGTGCCAATCGCCGGAGACGTAGACCTGAACTCGATCGAAGACGCCGTGCGACAAATTTTGCGCGCCGTCGGTGAGAATCCGGATCGACCTGGCATCGTGGAAACTCCTCGACGTGTCGCCAAAATGTATGCCGAAATGTTCTCTGGTTTACGCAGTGATCCATCGCGGCATTTGAAGGTCACGTTTCCCGAGTCGTATGACGAGATGGTGTTGGTGCGTGACATTGCCTTCAATAGTATGTGTGAGCATCATTTGTTGCCCTTCAACGGAATCGCACACGTCGCTTACATTCCCAACGGCAAGGTAACAGGACTTAGCAAGATTGCTCGCGTCGTCGATGAAGTAGCTCGACGCCCTCAGTTACAAGAACGACTCACGCACCAAATCGCGACCTTAATCGAAGAAGAACTTGACACTGCTGGCGTAGCCGTTGTCGCAGAGGCCGAGCATTCATGCATGTCAATTCGTGGCATTCGAAAAGCTGGAAGTAAGACGGTGACGAGTGCACTTCGCGGGGTTTTTCGCACAAATCCGGCTAGCCGACATGAGGTGCTATCCTTTATCAACAACGGATAGTCTTCGTCAACTCGTGCCGAAGGCGATGTTTTTGAGGCGTCGATACAGGCCCGCCTACGGCAATGAATTGAACTGCTAAACGACTTCGGAACCATCACATGATCATTCGCAAAGAGTACAAATTCTACGCGGCACATCGCAACGAAGAGCTGGAAGATAAGTGCCGAAACTTGCACGGTCATCGTTACGGTTTGGTTTGCCATTTCGAAGTCGAGCGAAAGGGTTCGATCTCAACTCTATTTGGCGACTTTGATGCGAAAGTCGATCCGCTGCTGAAGCAGAACTACGACCACGGAATGCTGATCAACATCAACGATCCGCTATATGAAACTCTGTGCGAACATGAGCGACGCACAGGCGAGAAATTTCGCATGAAGCGTTTCGCGATGCCAACATCCGTCGAGAATCTTGCTCACATGCTATTCACTGAAATTACCGAGCTTGGATTCACCTTGAACCGTATCGAAGTCCGAGAAACCGATACGTCAGTGATTGTTTACACACGGGAAGACTGGATAAGCGACAATCGTGTCATGGCAGCCGAACAAATGTCCGCCAAAAAACAGTAACGAATTGGTCGATCCTCGGCAGGCGTGTTAAAATTGTTGTATGGGCGATCGAATTGCCCAGCCGTTCTCTTCACGCACTCCGTCTTGGTCCCATGGCTCGGATTTTCTGCTGGCTACTGGTTACGTTCTTCTGGCTTTGCCAAGCGCACGAGGTACGCAGTGATGACAACTCGGGCATCAATTTCAATCGCGATGTGAAGCCGATCCTTTCGGACAATTGCTATCGTTGTCACGGACCTGATGAAGGCGAACGTCAGACCGAGTTAAGACTCGACCAGCAAGACAGTGCGTTCTCATTGCTTGAGTCGGATACCCACGCAATTGTGCCGCGTGACGTAGAATCCAGCGAACTCATCAAGCGGATTACGTCAGACGACGAAGACGCTCGCATGCCGCCGCTTGAAACCGGAAAGCAGCTTTCCGCCGACCAGTTAGACATACTCAAGCGTTGGATTGCCTCGGGAGCCGAATGGGGCGAGCACTGGTCCTTTGTCGCTCCACAGCGTCCTAGCTTCCCGGAGATTGCTAAACAGGGCTGGGGCGAAAACGAAATCGACCGCTTCGTACTCGCGAAACTTGAAAACGAAAAGTGGCAGCCTTCGCCCAGAGCCGACAAACGAACACGCATCCGTCGAGCCACGCTGGCAGCAACGGGATTGCCACCGACTCGTGATGAATTGCGAGCGTTCATAGAAGACAAATCACCCGATGCGTACGCAAAACTTGTTGACCGACTCTTGCAATCGCCACGGTACGGCGAGCATCAGACACGCTATTGGCTAGACGTCGCTCGTTACGGCGATACGCACGGCATGCATTTGGACAACGAACGTTCGATTTGGCGATATCGCGACTGGGTGATCGATGCGTTCAATTCGAACATGCCGTTCGATCAATTCACCATCGAGCAGCTTGCCGGTGACCTACTACCCAATGCAACAGATGACCAACGCATTGCGACGGGCTTCCATCGCTGTAACGTCACGACCGGCGAAGGAGGCGCGATTGCGGAAGAATTCCTCGCCCGTTACGCGGTGGATCGAGTGGAAACGACGTCAACTGTATGGATGGGTCTGACGACGGGATGCGCCGCTTGTCACGACCACAAGTTCGATCCAATTTCACAACGCGAGTTCTACCAACTCTTTGCTTACTTCAACAACTTGACTGAAAAGGCAATGGACGGCAATGCAATGTTACCGCCGCCAGCGATCAAGGCACCAACCGAGTTGCAAAGACGGGCTCAAGAAAAACTCAAACGCAAGCTGGAATCGCTAACGAAGAAAGTCGATCAGTGGCGAGCAAACGCCAAGTTAGATCGAAGTTGGGAACACGAATTTGCGAAGTCATTTTCCAGCGCAACTCCAGCGCCTGTCGATTCGAAATTGCATTGGACGTTTGAATCGCTGGAACAAAACGCCGCTGCCAAAACGACAGGTAATCTCGAAACAGTTCCCGGCAAGCAAGGGAATGCACTTACGTTCGACGGGAAGTCGTGGATCGAGCACAAAGACGACGACTTTGCCAAGTTCAATAGCAGCGACACGTTCTCCTTAGGTGCTTGGGTGAAAATCAAGAACGACGGCGCAAACACGATTCTTTCGCGAATGCACGACGCTGACAACTTCCGCGGCTACGACTTGTATGTCGCTGGCGGTAAAGTTTTCGTGCACCTAATCTCGCAATGGCAGGACGACGCGATTCGCGTAAACACGAAACTGCCAATTCGAAAAGACAAATGGCACCACGTGTTCGCAACCTACGATGGCTCGAGCAAAGCAGAGGGCATCACGATTTACGTGGACGGAGCCGCGAAAGAACTTGAATATACGCACGATACGTTGAAAGGATCGATCGCTACGAAAGAACCCTTCCGAGTTGGAAAACGGAAGTCGGCTGCGTTGTTCAACGGTGCGATCGACGAACTCTTGGTTTTCGATCGGTGTCTCAAAGAAGAAGAGATTGTTGCACTCGGCGAGGGCAACAATCTCATTGGAATCTTGGCGATGAATGTCGATGATCGTTCGGAAACGCAAGACTCGCGACTGATCGATGAGTACTTGCGCACGCACTCGAAGGCATCCGCTGCGATGGATGCACAAACCGCTGCGAAAAAGCGACTATCGACGCTCGAACAGAGTTTCCCGAGCACGCTCGTGATGGAAGAGCGAAAAGAGCCTCGCGAAACATACTTATTGGTTCGAGGCGAATACGACAACAAAGGCGAGCAAGTCTTTCCTGCGATTCCGGCCTTCCTCCCGGCATCCAACGCAAAAGCACAATCCCGACTAACTTTGGCAAAGTGGCTCGTTTCGGGTGAACATCCGCTTACCGCCCGAGTCACGGTGAATCGAATCTGGCAACAGTACTTTGGCGTTGGACTCGTAAAAACGTCAGAGGACTTTGGTTCGCAAGGCGAATGGCCGTCGCATCCGCAGCTGCTCGACTTCTTGGCAACACAACTGGTCGACAACGATTGGGACCTCAAGGCTATCCATCGGCAGATCCTCATGTCAGCGACGTTCCAACAGTCCTCGAATCTTTCGGAACGAGCGGCGAGGGAAGACCCAGAAAACCGACTGCTCTCGCACGGCCCCCGTTTTCGCATGGACGCCGAAATGATTCGCGACTTCGCGATGTCGACAAGCCGTTTGATTGTCGGTGACGTAGGAGGTCCGAGCGTAAAGCCGCCGCAACCGATGGGGCTGTGGAATGCCGTGGGATACACTTCAAGCAATACCGCAAATTTCAAGGCCGATCCGCCCGACCGTCGCTATCGGCGCGGAATGTATACATTTTGGAAGCGAACGTCGCCACCGCCGCAAATGCAAATCCTCGATGCTCCATCACGAGAAGTCTGTACTGTTCGTCGCCCAAGAACGAACACACCGGCGGCGGCATTGCTATTGATGAATGATGGGCAGTTCGTCGAAGCGGCCAGGAATTTGGCTGCCCGGTTGATGCATGAATACAGCGATGAAGAAGCACGAATGCAAGCAGCGTACGACATTTGCTTGGCTCGACTGCCTGACAAGAGAGAGTTAACAGTGCTGACCGAGCTCTTGCAGTCGAGTCTCCAATCCTTCCGCGACGATCCGACATTGGCAGGCGATCTCGTGTCGCACGGATCGTCGGTTATTCGAGAACTCGATAAGACGGAACTTGCGGCATGGACAATGGTGTGCAGCACGATTTTGAATCTCGACGAAACACTTAACCAACATTAATTGATCAACGATCTCTAGAAAGT
>CAYNJG010000226.1:0-11793 GCA_964397295.1 uncultured Pirellulaceae bacterium | reverse complement strand
GCGAAGCCATGGCTTCGCGACACTCAATTTCAGTGGTTCCGCGGAGTTCGGGAGCGATGGCAATTTCCCCGCGAACTACACCGAAACCAGCGCCGATCCAGTTGCCCTTGAAGTGGCGAACGAAGGCGACGTGAATGGCGACGGACTCCTCGATGAGATAATTGATCTAGGCGAGTCGATCGCAGTTGTGTTCGGTACAGAAACTGGGGAGGAAATCGAGGTCGATGAATTGGACGGCGCGAACGGATTCGTAATCTCCTTGTCCCACGACGCTGATAACGTTTCCACCGTCGGAGACGTAGCCATTGGCGATCTAAACGGCGACGGACTCGATGACATAGTCGTTGCTCACGCTGTTCCGCGTTTGGCGTACCCGGGCGGACCAACAATTGGCTTCACCGATGCCAAGGCGGACGTGATCTTCGGTGTGGACGTTTTCGAATCGGAATTCCACGTTGCCAACATTGATGGCAGCAATGGCTTTCGTATTCACCCTGGCGAACAGTCGAACGATTTTTTTCGCGATCTATTTTTCGTGGAACGAAGGGCGCAGTTTAGTCTCGCCAGCGACTTCGATATCAACGGCGATGGAATTGACGATCTCCTGATTGGAGATGCATTCGCTGGAACGTTCTCATCGTGGAATGACGGATTGGATATGGGTTTCATGCACGGCGAGGCCTACCTCGTGTATGGACGAAGTGAGTCCGAATTCACTGACGCACCAGAAAGGCGACTCGATATCCCAGTTGGCAGTGAAGTCATCTACACCGTACAAGGCACGTTAGTGAACGGGGCGTTGACTGGCGGGATAGATCTTGAGCTTCAATCGAATCAGGTAGATGCCTACATGACCGAGTTGGGCTACACCTTTGATTCTGCCCCGAGTGACCTTGATCGCAATGGTGCAGTGGGATTCTCGGATTTCCTTATACTCTCCATGAATTTTGGGCTGAGCGAGGTGCAACAAGAAGATGGCGACATTGACGGCGATGGTACCGTCAGCTTTGCTGATTTTCTGTTGCTTAGGTCGGAGTTCGTATAGCCTTGGCCGCACGAGTCGATTCGCGACCCGTTGGCTTGTGGTTTCCGAGTGCGATGAGTTCATCGGTTTTGACGATGGCCTTCTTGGGCAGCATCGCAATTGTCGGCGAAACCAAGCATTTCGAGATTTCGGCGAAGGACTTTAGCTCTTCAGGACATTAAAAAACTGTTGCTCGCATTCGTGTTTTGAAATCTGTAGCCAGCCCTTCGCTGAGCTTCTTTTAGGTCAGTTTCTAGGCATTTGGTGGTACCCGTACCGCGAAAGCTGCGGTTACTGACTACGGCGCCAGTCTCTGCAACTTCTCAAGAATCTTTGGCATTCCTCTGCATAAGCCGGTTCTGGCCGGTGTCATTAAGGAAAGACAACGCACTAGCACGTTCGCGTGGATTCTTCTTTCCATCGTGAACCTCCCCCACCAGAATAGTTAAGGAACCATAGCCGTGTTACAAGTCATTGAAAACTCTGGACGCAAATCGACTTTGCCAAACCTTGATCAATCCGATGCATTGCTGCTGAGCGAGTACGCAAGCACCCGCAACCCAACGCTCTTTTCCGAATTGGCCCGTCGTTATACCGGCAGCGTCTACGGTACCTGTCTGCGGATCACGTCCAGCGTCCATGATGCGGAAGAAGTCACGCAAGACTGCTTCTTCGAACTCGCGAAACAGGCGACTTCGATTCATACTTCGGTTGCAGGTTGGCTGCATCGGATGGCGACGAATCGCTCGCTGAACCTGATCCGGTCAAAGAACCGTCGCGTGAAGCATGAAGTCGCGGTGGAAACAGAAGTCGCGGCCGCCACCGGTCGCGAAGTCACCGATCCAACCTGGTCCGACCTGGCTCCGATTCTAGATGAAGTCATCAACACACTGCCTGAGGAACTGCGCGGGCCCGTCGTACAACACTATCTGAACGGCGATTCCCAATCACAGATTGCTGAGCAACTGGACTTGAATCAATCGACCGTTTCACGGCGCATCCAGCAAGGGTTGGAAACGTTGCGAAGTCAGTTGCAACAGCGCGGAGTTACCCTTGGCCTGTCGTCGCTCTTGCTGCTCATGACAGAAAACTCTGCTGAGGCGTCGCCCCAGCTCGTTGGTTCGGTTTCCAAAATCGGTTTGTTAGGCGTCGGCGGACAAGCCGTCGGTTCGACCGCTACCAAGCTCCTGGCCTGGTTCAAACTGTCCGCGCTGCTGGCGACCCCAGCCTTGCTGCAAATCGTCATTGGTGGATGGTCGGCTTTGGTCAGCATCCTGATGGTGCTGTATATCACGGTCTACAAGCCAGACTGGTTTATCCAGCAGATCGTCGGCCTTGGTGGTCGTGCCGAGCACTTCACCGATTTTCCGGTCTTCGAGCGTTGGACCTGGGAGACGCCACCGCCCCACGCCCGCCGCGTTATGAAGCAGGGCTTTATGCTCTCTGTTGTCTGCTTGCTCGTGGCCTCCGTCTTTTTGTTCACCGACCATTCGGTGATGCGATTTGCGGGTGCGGCCGGTCCACTGGTCCTCGGACTCTGGCGGTTCGCTGTCTCCGTTCGGCTCATGAAGCGACTGCCTCGAAATCAGTCTTTGACGATTGAAGAGCCGGCAGAGGAATTCGATCCGATCACGCTCGTGGATCTCGCCCAAGTAGTTGGCTGTGTGATCTCGATGCTCTTGTTCGGCGCGTGGTCGGTCGTCATGGGAACGGCTACCGAACAAAACTTCTTTTTCTGGTACGCCGTGCTGATGGGATTCGGCGTTGCCTGGGGGCTGTACGAGTTGGTCTACAAGTACGGCCTGTATACCGTCGCAAAAGCACAGGAATCGGGGTCAAAAACCATCACGGAGGAAATCGCTCAATCCAGTGCGGCAACCGCCAAAAGGTTCGTCGGCTTGGCCTGTTTCCTGATAGGTGGAGCCGTGCTTTGGATCGCGTTGACTGCTATAAGCCCCACTATTTTCAGTACAACGTCCGATGCCATGCCCATGATAGGTGTGCTGGTCGCACCGTCTGTGTACTTGCTGTCGATGGCGATGAAACCACTATCAGCCCTGCGGGCGACGACGGAATACCAAATCACGGCGAAAACACTGACCCGCTACTGGATTGCTTGCGGTGTTACCACCGTGGTCACCGTGGCCACCTGGACACTGTATTGTTTCCAGCAATTCGGTTAGACAAAGTTGCCATTAGGTTTTTTCAAATTCGAGCCTAAGCGCAGATCAACAACGACGGGGACATGCTCAATCGTATTTTGAATGTGAGCCAAGTGAACCTCGCGCGTTCCTGTTAAATTTCCCCACCTTGTATCGTTCGGTCTGGCAATCACAATGTTGGCGGGGGACGGCATCCTACCCCGCCCCCAATAAATAGAAGCCAACGTGAAGCCGCCCACTGAATGAAAGCACTCGACCAAATAAGGTTTACGGTGACCATCTTCCGATCGTCATCTGTGCAGGATTCGTAGCGGCCTTTTTTTATTGAAACTCCTATCAAATAGCCATGATCTTTCCAGCGGTTGACAAGATGACCAACTTTTTAACGTCTTCAATTTGCTTGGCGCTTGCCCTTTTGAGTGTCTCAAGTGTTGCTTCGGGGCAAACGACCGTGACCTTGACTGGCAACTTCGAACACACGAACCCGACTACCTTCGTAGACGAACTGATGCTGGGTGGTCAGCAATTCGTGTTCACTGCTGCTTTTGACGATTCTTCGACAGCTTCTACCACTTCGCCATTTGGCGGCTCCATATTCTTTGATGTTGAGTCTGTGACGTTGTCCTTTCTAGGTGATGACTTCAGTAACACCGTTAACGAACCCGTTTTCCTCCCTTTCTCAGGTGATTTCGCTAGTTTGAACGAGGCCGTTAACGTCGTAACTCAGTTACAGTTTGCTGATACCGATTTGCAGTTGAATGGCTTGGCTCTGGAACGTGTGCTTGGCTTTGCGACTGGTAGTGCTTTCAGTGAAACTGCGTTTGGTGCTGCGGTCACAGATCCGTCAGACACCTTTTTCTCGATCGGCAATCCCGGCCAAGGTGCAGAGTACACGGTTAACAATTATCTGGTTTCCGTTGGCACAGTCGTAACACTTGACTGCAACGGAGACGGAGTTGTCAGTATTTTGGATGCAAACTGTACGGCGAACGATAGCCTCGACATGCTTCTGGAAGACAACGGAACTGCCAGAGGTGACTCCGATGGCGTGGACGGTGTGGCGTTTGCCGATTTCCTAACGCTGTCTACTAATTTCGGACTCACGCCAGCGATCTACACGGACGGCGACTTTGACAAAGATGGCGCAGTGGGGTTCCCCGATTTCCTGACGCTCTCTGTCAATTTTGGACAGGGAGGAGATTTCTCTGCAAACGTTGCGGCGGTTCCAGAGCCGTCCGCTGCTGCTCTGTTACTAGTGGCAATGGGTTTCTTTTTCGCGAAACCCATCAGAAAGGGGTAACGGCTACGGTCTGACAACGATTTAAGTTGCCACACTTTCCTTCGCAAGTAGCGGAGGCAATCGTCTTGCAACTAACCCCACAGTGCGACGTAACCGTACACAGCCGTATGGTACGCAAACACCAAAGTCAGCCCGTGAAAGCCAAGCCTCAGAAACCAGTTGCGTAAATACTCTTGGGCATCAAATACGAATAATTGAATCCACAATCGGATTCCCCAAAACACCGCGATGTAATTTGTTGCTTGGTAGATTTGGCTCAATCGACTGCCGGCGAAGGCTGACTAATGGTCTGTGCCGAGTCATTTAGGACCTTAGCTGACACCTATGTTTGGCCTAAACTTTCCTAAAGTCGGATCAAGAGACAGGCCAAAGTCTGGTTCCATACCAACGAACCTTTAGCCCGACTAAAGTACTTCGATCGACAACATGGAATTCTGCACGTTGGACCTTTAAATCGGCACCAATCTGCTTTGTAAAACTCTTGATGAATTTATTCCGTGAGGTCTCTGTAAGCTTTTTCAATGGATGGAAGCGCAGGGCTAACACGAAGTACTGAGTTTCGTTGCACAGATTAAGATGTTTTCGGGCGACGTAGACGGCTGAGACAACTTTGTCCAACTGTTCTAGCTTGAGACATTTTTCAAATGAGATGCTGCCGTCCAGCGGCACAGGAGAATACTTCCCAAAAATGGTTGGCTGTTTCTCGTAATACAATTTGTACTTCCGAGCTTCTAGTCGCGATTGCCGTCGTCCAATTTCTTCAAGCTGCTTCTGATCTCCGACCTTGCGGTAGTAGCTCGAAAGATCGTTCAGCGACGCCTCCGCCGAGATGATTGACGGTCCGTTTGCGAGTGCATGTAGTGAATTCACCGCAGCGGCTTGGCCCCGAACATCAGCGTGTTCCAAGTTGAAATGAGCCAGCAGATACTTTGCACGAGTGTCCTGCGGGGAGAATTGCATCGCCTTGTCCAACCAAGGCCGTGCGATGTACTCTCCCGAAATAGCCGACACAGTGTTGTAATAATCCTTGGCTTGTTGAACGGTGGTTACCTCTTTGGCAGGAACCAAACGTTGCCGCAGTCTCAGGTGATGTTCATTAAAAGCTTTCCAGTGGCTTTTCCACTTTGCCCACTGTTGTTTGTCTAGCGTACGAGTAACGCGCATCAGGGAGTAACCAAGCAAAACCCTTGCCCTTTTATCAATCGGTTCCGAAGCCGCCATCACCAACTCTTCTAGCTGTTGATCGGATTGGGGGCCAAGTGCTGATTCTATTCTGTTTCTGAGTGAGGGATGAATGTCGTCAATAGCAACGATCTCCCCCAATTGTCGCTTCATTCGACGTGTTAATTTTGTGCGCTCGTTGAAGAGGTTTCGGATAAAGTGCTCGTAGACCCTAGTTCTCCTATTGATCTGACTTTCCTCTTGCAGCCAAAAACCTCGTTCGACCTCGGGGCCGGCCTTACGAAACTCGTCCTCCGCCGCATAAAACCTCAACAGTGAGATTGCAACTTCGCGCGGGCCACAGGTTTCTACTTCATACGCATCTGCAGCCTTCTCACTGCGTTTTGACCGAACATACATCAGCGCGATAAGATGCCGTTCCAGAACTCTCAACGGTATCTTTACTGGCCAATATAATGGGGCCCATCTAGTGCTCCACGCTATGGTGTAAGCAAAGTGGCCCAAAGCGACCCCGTTCTGATTGTCGGCAAAAAGATGATGAGCTTCGTGCGCGAGGACCGCTTTGAGGTCCTGTACAGACAAGCTGTACAAAGTCAAAACTCCCAGCTTAATGAAGCGTTCCCTTGCTCCGCCGTACCAACGCTCAGTGCGACCAAACACAGCCCAAGCTCCATGACCTTCTGTAAAGATCACCTTGTCAACTTTTGCATCTTCCCACTTTACGCAAACTTCATCGATCAATTGAAAGAGCGAAGGTACGTCGCTACGTGACACGGAAATTTTATCGTCAACGTGATAGAAATTTTTCCACCATGCCTTAAAGACGTAATAACAAAACAAAGACCAGCTGACTGCAACGCTGCCTACGACTAGAGGCACTAGAGATTTATCTGAAAACCACGCCCAAATTAACGCTGCCGCAAGAGGCAAAAAACTCCAGCCGAAATACAACAAAATGATCAGACTAGCAAACAGCACCATCTTCTGGTGTACCTGCCGCTGGCAGTCGGTATTAAGATTCTTTTCATAGGCAGCGATCACGTCGCCAATCCATGGCTTTCTCGTAATCGTGGCGCGATCTCGATTTACTTGATTCATTTGCGGTTCTGAAGAACGCGGCGAGATAAATACGTGTCTGGCGGGGAATAAAAGGAGACTCATTAGTTGTCTCTTGCATCCACTTTAAGTTCCTCAGGTTTGAACTTACCTGAAAACCCCACGGCAGCCGTCATATTCTTGACAACTGAGATGGCTTTGGGTTCCAACAAATATCTTGCAGCTGAACGTTTTCGTTGCTTTTGACTGGCTCATCTTATCCGATGCGCAATGCCAGTTAGGCTGACCTGCGTCGAGTTTAGAAGCTAGAAGACGATTCAAAACGCAGGTTCATTGCTTCTTCGTAGTGGGATTCGCCAGAATCCCTTTTATTCCAGTTAAGAAGATGACTTCAAGCAAACGGCTGATGTAGCCAAACAGCAGTTCCTGCGCAATCCTCGGCTCCAGCCAATCCGCAATCTCTTGTATCCGCGCGCCGCGATCGGCCAACAGGAATCGCTTACGCGTGTCGTCACTAGCTTTGCAATCGCGTTTATCACCGACCTTATCGCGTACGCCAACGCCAACTTTGGTGCTCAATGGTGCACCTAATCGAGTTCCTTCATACCGCCGCGCTGAGGCGATCAAAGGACGAGCCCAACCCAAATATTGAACCTCCTGCGAATCGTGATGTCGCAAAACAATCACCGAGAGTCTCACTTAGAGGATTATTGGCGCCGTAACCATTATTCATAACGCTTACGCAAATTAGGAGCCGTCTAAACTACACCATCGCCGTGTCCGCAGGGATCGCACTCCCGTTTTCCAATGCCTCGCCTCCGGTGGAGAGCGGCAATTTCCAAGAAAGTGCCACGTCGCACAGAATCTACAAAGTAGTTTGTGAAGGAATGATCTTCGCAAGACGATATTCATTTGCTTTCTTGGATCTCGTATTCAGTCTAGAATCGTGACATTCCTCTCAGGTTTTCTTGTATCGAAGGAACACGGTCTTGACCCGACTTGCAAAGACACCACGCGTTCAAGTGCGACTCATCATCGTTCCATTCAGTTTGGTGGCGTCTCTCTTGGTACTGCAATGTGGGTTGACGCAAGCGAAAGAACGAGCTTCCGATGCGGCCAATACCGTTGAAGCTGCGTTGTCTGAGTATGCCATTTCAGGGGAACAGATTCAGAAGCTGGTAGGGCAATCGGGCACCGCTTTGCTGATGGATGGGACGGTCTTGAAGACACGACTCTATTGGCATTTACGACTCGGCGGCGGGACGATCGTGTTGCGATGTTTCGCGTCGAAGCCAACGGCAAGAAACGAAAGTACCCAGCGGCAAAAGTCTATTCGTTCAAAGTGGGCGACAATGCGTACAAGGTGAACTACCTGCCTTCCGCCAAGGCTGCCGCCATTGTCGATGTTCAGCAGCAGCGAGTGGCAGTGACAAAACAACTACAGAAAACTCGGCGAAAATTCTGGGAGGAATTCTCGCCGGACGAGCAAGAAGAGCATGTGACGCAACACAAAGAGTTTCTTCACGAGGTCACGCAGCATTTTAGTCCGCGGTTGCGAATGGACCTTACGGAGACGAAATACTTTTTGTTTCTCAGCGACATGCCTCGACAGCAGATGGCTCCCGTACTCAGGCAGCTCGATGCGATGAACGAGGAACTGGGCAAGGCTTTCGGCTACGAGCCGGGCTACAATATCTGGAAGGGCAAGGCAGTCATAGTGGCATTTGCGAACCGGACGGATTTCGTCGAGTTCGAAGCGGAATTCATGAACAAGAGCGAAGTAGGAAGCTCCGTGCAGGGATTGTGCCATTCGGATTCGACAGGTCGTGTGGTTGTCGGCTGCTATCGAGGCAACAGTACGAATTACTTCAATGTGTTACTCGTACATGAGACGGCGCATGGGTATGTGGCGAGATTTCGAACGAACGCGCGGATTCCTTCGTGGCTAAACGAAGGAATCTCCGATTGGATTGCTGGCGTGGCCGTGCCGTCGTCGAAGTCGATCAAAACACGGCAGAATAATGCCGCCAAGCGATTGCGAACGATCGGCACTTTCGGTGGTCAATTCTTGGACGCGAAAGCAATTGAGGCTTGGCAATACGGTGCGGCCAGTTCTATCGTCCATCTTCTTGTCGCAAAAGATCCGGTGCGATTTAAACTGTTCATTAATGGGATCAAAGAAGGCTTGAAGTGGCAGGACAGTCTGCGCCGTGCGTACAACGCGTCGCCCGAAGGTCTGTGCCGACTCTATGGTCGCTCGATTGGTGTCCCCAACCTAACACCGTAAGAGCGAAAGCAGGCGGTGTCTGTGTCTTTGCGAACCTGTTGTTCTGCTTAGTGAATCCGAACTCGTTAACTTGACGAGTTCAGGTTGATGTCTTCAGTTTAAGTCGCATCTCAATCGCTCAAGGCACCTGCTTCGCTTCCCGCTTCACATCAGCTAAAACAGGGAGGTACAGGTACTGGATCTTGAATAGGACGATGCCCAATGTTGCGACTTCATTCTCTGCCAATCTTCTTCGCCGTCGTCATTGCAGCTTTTGCATCCCCAAGCGTCTCGCTGGGTGAATCACTGGCAGGCAAACGCCCCAACATCATCCTTGTCATGACGGACGACCAGGGCATGGGCGACCTGTCCTGCATGGGCAACAAAGACCTGCAAACAGACAACCTTGATCGCTTCTACGAGATGTCAACAAGATTCACGGACTTCCACGTCAGTCCAACATGTGCTCCGACGCGATCCGCAATCTTCAGTGGCCGTCACGAGTTCCGCAATGGTGTCACACACACGATCCTCGAACGCGAGCGAATGGCGTTGTCGACCACCACGTTCCCAAAACTGCTGAGCCAATCCGGCTATGCGACAGGCATCTTCGGAAAGTGGCACCTCGGCGACGAAGACGCTTACCAACCTTACAACCGAGGGTTCACCGAGACCTTCATCCATGGTGCCGGAGGAATCGGACAGGCTTACCCTGGCAGCTGCGCTGACTTCCCACCAAACCGCGAGAAGGAAGGCCGTTACTTTGACAACGTGATACTGCACAACGATAAGCTTGTGCAGACCAAGGGCTTCTGCACAGATGTCTTCTTCCAAGCCGCTCTTGGTTGGATCAAAGAACAGCATGATTCGCACAAACCATTCTTCGCCTACATTGCGCCAAACGCGCCGCACGGGCCTATGCTCGCGCCGGACGAATATAAAAAGCCGTTCGCCGACGCCGGCTGGGATGAGAACACGCAAGGTCGCTACGGCATGCTCAAAAACATCGACGATAATTTCGGTCAGCTGATGCAAAAACTGGACGACTGGAAATTGTGGGACGACACCTTGGTCATCTTCATGACGGATAACGGCCAAGCAGGTCGAAGCGGCAAACGCCACGGCAAGAAGACACGGATGTTCACCGCTGGATTCAAGACTGGCAAAGGTTCGCCATGGGAAGGCGGAACGCACGTGCCAGCTTTCTGGCGGTGGAAGGGTAAGCTTAAAGAAGGCCAAGACATTGGCTCGCTGACGGGACACATCGATCTGTTCAAAACGTTCTGTGACTTAGCAGGCGTGGACGTGCCGGACGGGATCCAGCAAATCGATGGCCGCACGATGCTTCCGTTGCTCGAAGACCCCAACGCGGCCTGGCCAGAGCGTAATCTGTTTTTTCACGTTGGACGCTGGAAGAAAGGAGTCGATCCGAACGGCAGCAAATACACAAAGTGTGCGGTGCGAACGCCTCGCTGGCGTTTCGTCAACAATAAAGAACTCTACGACATTTCGAGCGACCCATATGAGAAACAGGACGTGGCAGACAAACATCCCGATGTGATTGCGAAGCTTCGAAAAGATTACGACGCGTGGTGGGAGGCCACCGTGCCACTGATGGTAAATGAAGACGTGCCATTCGCACCCGAGCAACCACAGAAAGTTCGCTACGACAAACAGCTCGAGACGATGGGAATTCCCGCCTGGACGGCGCCCGCACTCTAAGAATCGGCCGACAATCCACTCCGTCAGTTGGATCACAGACAAACGGAGGGAGCACAACGTAAGACCCTGCTGCGCTACGACGTCTCATTGGCACTAGCCGTAGTCAATAGAACGCTCTTTTCGAGCAATGCCAGGAGGTCATCACGTTATGCCACAGTCCCTCAAAGATCTGAAGAAGTTGGAGAAGCTCAATTTGGCTGCCAACGACGCTTGGGCCAAATTCCAGGAGTTCAACACGGCAGCCCTTGATGATGGAGCGATTCCCAAGAAATACAAGGAATTGATTTCTCTAGGCGTTGCTCTTACGACGCAGTGTTGGTACTGCCTCGAAGTTCATCGCGAAAATGCCCGCAAAGCCGGGGCCACGCAAGAAGAAATAGCTGAGGTCACCTTGGTGGCGGCAGCTATCCGCGCCGGCGGAGCCTACGCTCACGGTACTCAGCTGTTAGACGACTGAGCCCAGAAGCCCAGCAACTCGATTGACCAACTATGGAGCTAACGAATCGTGCGTGGGGACTGGGACATGTCTTCCACCGGGAAGGTCGTACCCGGCAGGTTCGTGGCTCCGTTTTGGTTCGACTGCCACCACAGCCAACCGAAGCCTGCCGCGAGTAGAACGGCCATCCACAACATCATCTTGGCGGAAGTCTTTATCGCGCCGACCACCATTCGCAGCACAACAAACGCCACGATGGCAATCACAATCCACGGTAACACAACGGCAATGTTCATATTCTGCACTTTTCGTGTTGAATTGGATGTAAAAAAATGACCGGCCGAGAAACTCGACCGGTCATCATTATACTCTCTGACACACTTCGCTGAACCAAAGGCTCACTTACGCGGCTTTCGAGTTTTCGTATCTCGGCAAGTAGCGACGAAGTGCTTCTTCAACAATTTGCGATCGTTCGCGACCTTCCAAGTGCGACGCCATCGAGAGCTGAGCTTTCATTTCTGGCGAAAGCGCCACTGCTGATGGATCGACCGCTGGGTTGACGCGTGCAGCCGGGACGGCCATGCCAGTACCAGCGTAAGGGCGTCCAACTCGTCGAGGATCAAACATTGCGAGCAGATCGGATCG
>CAYNJG010000225.1:0-11812 GCA_964397295.1 uncultured Pirellulaceae bacterium | reverse complement strand
CGTTTGGTTGGGGTGGTCGTGATGCTGCGAAGAGGATGATTGATCGTTACTTCGCATAGTCGAGCGACGCTATAACGCTGACATATAGAGAACGCCCCGTGATAATTCGCGGGGCGTTTTTTGTGAAACTGTGTTGCTCTCCGTAGCGGACCCGCAGAACGCCATAGATTTCTGTACACCGCTGTGTCGAGAGCTAAGCGACTTCAGAAGTAGAGGAAGTGTGACCCACAAACGCACGCCACGTTTCGTATTTTGGGTTGGTAAGCTTGTCAGCAAACATGGGGTTATTGCGTGGCTTCTTCGGTGGCCGCATTAGTTTCATATGTGCTTGCTGAGGAGTACGTCCGCCTTTCTTTGTGTTGCATTTGACGCAACATGCGACGACGTTTTCCCATGTGGTCTGACCGTTTTGGCTTCGCGGCATTACATGGTCAATGCTCAATTGACTCATGGGCAAGACCCGAGCGCAGTACTGGCATTGGTTGTTGTCGCGGGCGAAGAGGTTCTTTCGATTGAAGCGAGTCGAAAGCCGCGGGACTTTGTCATAGTTCAGCAAGCGTATCACGCGAGGAACTAAGATCTCGAAATTGACGGATCGAATCCAGTCGTCCGTCTCTTCCTTCTCTTCCGCTCGGAGTTCGCTCATTTCGAGCCAGGTGCGAAAGTCGTAGTTGGCGTACTGACCGTCATCTAGGTCGAGCACTTCTGCTAAGTCTCGGTACAACAAGCCAAACGCACGACGTACGTTGATCACGTGAACCGCCAAGTAAAAACGATTCAGCACAAGGACGCTTGAAAACAGCGCATTGTTGGTGGAGTGAGACTCCATCAATTTCTCCTACGCTAAAATTTGCCTCGCCAACGCAAGGTATCTGATTACTATGACTCCGTTTAGCCGCCAGAATGTGTTACTAGATTTTAGTCAGAAACGATTCGGAGTAAAATCCAATCGCTCTATTTCATTGACAGGTTGGCTGGGTTTCCGATTCATTCAGGCGTCTTTTTTACATTATTCGTACCCATTACGACCGGAAAAAGACGGGAACATCTGAGTGAGAAGTTATTCACGAAACTCGAGTGTTTATTCGGTATCGACTTGTTTCTTGATCTCAAACAGGGTTAGGATGAGACCAACGGCAGCACGTAATTCTACGGTGATTTGATTCTTCATACTTGCTGTTGTTCCATTTCTGCGAACGGATTGATAAAGATGATCCACTACTCATGCGATCGCTGTCAGCGTCTTATCGAAACAGATGACGAACTTCGTTACGTATTGCGAATCGAAGTTGAAGCAAAACTTGGCGAGAACGTTTTTTCAGAAGACGAAGCGCCTGACCATCTTCTAGAGATTCACGAAATCATTGAGCGACAAAGCGACGCGCTCGACACATTCGTTGATGACGAAGTCTATCAACGTAAGCGATTTGATGTGTGCCGCGATTGTTATCTTGCATTTATGCAAAACCCGTTGGGTAAAGAAACGTCCAAACCCGTTGGCTTCAGCGACAACTAACTGATCTGCTTCATGAGTCGATCATGAACTCACCCATTCGTCGCAAGCCACGTTTGCAAAATTGGGTCGTCGGCACTTTCCTCGGTGTGGCAATTCTGTTTGGATTGTGGCCATCGAAGCCAACCGCTGATCCTTCGCTGATTCAGTCGGGCGATTATCAGTTGCTTGCGATTAATCCTGATGCTTCGGTCAAGCTTGCTGTTGACGTTGGCGACTCGGAGCCTGGCGAATTGGATATTCGTTGGCTGGGTATCGTGATTGAGCAACCAGAATCGACATCCGTGTGGCTTCGGCGCGAATTGGCTCAGGTTGACCAGATTACGGTGAGACTGGACCGGCGGCGGCTGGATGAGAACGGAAGACCCCAAGCTTACTTCTTTCTCGAGGATCGGTTGCTTAACGCGGAACTGGTTGGTCGCGATTTCGCACGAGAAGACACGCACCCATCCGACTTTGCACCAATTTCGCGCCAAATTCGTCGAGCGCATAGCAGTGAATGAATCGCTAACGCTTGATGCGTTGGGCGAATTCTACTCAGGCATCGCGAAGTTGTTACAATGCTCGGTTTTCAAATTGGCTCATTAAGGCTTTGACTGTGCAAGCGAAAATCGTTCTTCTCCCTGGCGACGGCATTGGGCCGGAAATTGTCCAACAAGCAAAAATCGTACTCGAGGCGACCGCCAAAAAATTCGGGCACGAATTCACCTTTGAATCGCATTTGATGGGCGGTTGCGCTATCGACGCAACCGGCTCTGCTCTGCCAGACGAAACACTTGCGGCATGCCGGGAAGCTGACGCGATTCTGCTTGGCGCCGTGGGTGGCCCAAAGTGGGACGACCCCCGCGCGAAGACACGACCGGAAGCAGGCTTGCTGAAGATCCGCAAGGAACTTGGCTTGTTCGCGAACCTTCGTCCGGTCAATCCGCATCCGCAAATGATTGACGCGTCGCCTTTGAAGAAAGAGATCATTTCTGGCGTTGATATTCTCTTTGTTCGTGAGCTTACTGGCGGCATTTACTTCGGCGGATCTGGTCGTCGGCAAGGCGAACTAGGTGAAGAAGCTTTCAACGAGATGACATACTCTGTGCCGGAAGTTGAGCGGGTCGTACGTATCGCTGGTGAGGCGGCCATGGGTCGCGGTAAAAAGGTGACTTCGGTCGACAAAGCAAACGTCCTCGAGGTATCACGGCTCTGGCGAGAGACTGCGGAACGAATCATCAAAGACGAGTTTCCCGAAGTCGAGTACGAAGTCGTGCTTGTGGACGCCATGGCCATGCATCTGATCTCGCGACCCGCCGACTTCGACGTCGTCGTTACTGGAAATATGTTCGGCGACATTCTTACGGATGAAGCATCCATGTTGCCCGGTTCGTTGGGACTCTTGCCGTCCGCCTCGCTAGGTGATCCGGGTCCAGGACTCTACGAACCCATTCATGGATCGGCGCCCGACATTGCTGGCAAAGGAATCGCGAATCCGTTGGCGACCATTTCGGCCGCCGCGATGCTTTTACGGCATGAGTTGAAGCTCGACAAAGAAGCCGATGCCATCGACGCAGCCGTGTCGAACGTCTTGGAGGCGGGACATCGTACGGCAGACATTGCGTCGGGCGGCACAGCCCTGTCGACGGAAGCGATGGGTTCGAAAGTCTTGGAAGTCATCAGCTGATTTTGCCTACCACCATGTTCCAACCAACCATTCAAGGTGCTGTACGATGAATAGTTTCCTACGAATCATCGCCATCTTCGTCTTTTGCTGCTCGACGGTCATAGCGAAACCCAACTTCGTTATCATTTTCTGCGACGATTTGGGATATGGCGACTTGGCATGCTTTGGACATCCGACGATTAAGACACCGCATCTTGATCGCATGGCCGCCGAGGGAATCAAGTTCACGCAATTCTATTCAGCTTCGTCGGTTTGCACGCCTAGCCGCGCCGCGTTGCTCACCGGGCGATTGCCAATTCGCAGTGGTATGTGCAATTCGAAACGGCGTGTTTTGTTTCCGGATTCCGCTGGCGGATTGCCAGCGAGTGAAATCACATTGGCCGAAGTGCTCAAAGAGCAGGGCTACGCGACGGCGGCTATCGGGAAGTGGCATCTCGGACATCTGCCTCAATACTTGCCAACCAACAATGGGTTCGATTCCTATTTTGGAATTCCCTATTCCAATGACATGGACAAACTCGGCTCGGCACCCAAATACCGAAGTGCGAACTTTGAACCCAAGGTTGAGTACTTCAACGTTCCTTTGTTGCGTGACACAGAAGTTATCGAGCGTCCGGCTGTGCAAACCACGATCACTCGTCGATACACCGAAGAAGCTGTGAAGCAGATCAAGGAAAACAAAGAGCACCCGTTTTTCGTTTACCTCGCGCACAGCATGCCGCACGTTCCGCTCTTTCGCTCGGACGCATTCACCGACACGAGCCGTCGCGGAGTTTACGGTGACGTGATTCAAGAGATCGATTGGTCTGTGGGCGAAATCCTGCAAACGCTTCGCGATGAGGGTCTGAGCGAAAACACGCTCGTCTGGTTCACCAGCGACAATGGCCCATGGCTGGTGTTCAATGAGATCGGTGGATCGGCCGGATTGTTGCGTGAAGGCAAGGGCAGTACGTGGGAAGGCGGCCAGCGAGAACCGACGGTTGCATGGTGGCCAGGGTCGATCGAAGCTGGCCAGGTCAGTCAGGAAATGGGCAGCACAATGGATATCTATTCAACATGCATTTCGTTGTCGGGCGGGAAAGTCCCAACAGATCGAATTGTCGATGGCGTCGATTTGACTGGCGTCTTGAAGGAAGGAAAGAAGAGCCCGCGCGAAACGATGTTTTTCTATCGCGGAAGCGAGATCTTCGCGGTTCGAGTCGGAGCCATGAAAGCTCATTACATTACACAGACGCCTTACGTGGGCCAAAAAGCAGTGAAGCATGATCCACCGTTGCTTTACAATGTTGAGGTGGATCCTTCAGAGCGGTTTGATATCGCGGCGGAAAACGCTCAGACGCTCGAGGACATTGCGAAGGTGGTGGCCGAACACAAGCGGACGATGAAGGCACTACCCACGCAGCTTGAGAAACGTTTGCCCAAAAACTGAGCGAAAGAAAACGGTCGACTCACTCCACTCGATGTGGGGCGTAGAAAGGCTCAATGTAGAGCGAGCCGACCGAAAGGTGTTTTCAATTTGCAAACGGACTATTAACTTCTTCCTGCAAAACTAATCACATGGGCACGAGCTTGGCGGTAATCCGTCGCGGCGGCTCGGATCGTCTGCGGTAAGTGGCGTTCGAACGAATGGAAGTCGTCCGAGGTGAGAAGCTGGTTGAGCCATCGGTTCGGAATACGCGGCTTCACGACTGACAATGCTCCACCGAGTCGGTGTCCAATGCTTGGAAAACGCTGCTCTTCGATAGTGTTCGCGTGTTTTCGAGCGAGCGTCTCGAGCTTTCGTTGTGTGGACGCCAATTGTTCGACGCGATGCTGTGCTTCTTCGTCACCCGCAAGGTGTACACCCACTACGAAACCTTGCAGGTTGCGAGTGTTTTTTGATTTGCTGCGACCGAACGCCGCACAGTTCACATATAGCAAGCTGGCTCGCCATGCTTTGGGAACGCGAGCGACGACTTCGAAGGTTTTGCTGCCTTCCAACGTTGTCTGAGTTGAAGGTTTGAGTTTGAAGTATGCGGATACGCCGCGATGCATGGTGCCGCTGGCCGATAGTAGCTGCTTCGGCGGCAGCACTTCCATGCGACGCGAGTAGCTGGAACCGGAACTGTAATTCGCGGTTGCGTCTGCTTTCAAAGGTAGTTCAGTAGGAGACAACGCATTGATGCCAACGGACGCTGCACGATCGTCTGCTTGCTCAGTTGCGATAAGTCCCTTCACGTCTGTGGTAAGAATCGTCTTGGGTGCGTAGTCGACGATTTGAAACGGCGAGGTGGTAGGGCCGGAGACGAGATAGAGAAGTTGAAGCTGCGGGTCTTGATCGGACTGAATAAGCGCGGAAATCGGAATTTGAATTCGGATTCTTTTTTCGTGGGGATGGTCTGCTAGAAAGTCGGCAGTAGATACGTCTTCGGCGGAAATCGATGGCGCGACATCGAATTGCACGCAAGGTTGGTCGGCCAGAGCGACCGAAGCGGACAGCACTACAACAAACAATAGAATTCGATGCAACCGAAACACGATTGTACCTCCATGTGGTACCGCATGTGCTGCATCCTTGCCGTGAAAATCTTGTCGGTCGTTCTTCGCCGAGTGACAAACGAATAGTACTCGTACTCGCGAGCTGGTCAACTTTTTTGTCAGGCTAATCCGGTCGAATTTGTACTGGGCCTACGCACTGCTACTAGCCAGCACTGCTTCGAACGATTCGATCACGTTGTGTTCGTGCGATTCCGTGACTTCCGCGTTGCCGGGTCGTACGCAAAGTGCGGTTTGTAAACCTGCTGCCTTCGCGGCGTCCAACTCTGCAACAACGTCGCTTAAGAACAGAATCTCTGCAGAATCTATTCCCCAGTCGGCGGCAATCTTTTCGTAACTGGTAGATTCCTTCTTCGACCCAACGGTCGTATCGTAGTGACCACTGAACAATGCCAGCAGATCACCAGATTCTGTGTGAGCGAAAAACAAATGTTGCGCTTGGACACTTCCTGAACTATAGATTCGCAGGTCGACGCCGGCGTCTTTCCAAGCTCGCATACAGTTCGGGACTTCCGGGTACACATGAGCTTTCATTTCGCCGCTTTCGAATCCGTGCCGCCAAATCAGCCCTTGCAGTTGCTTCAATCCGGTCGCTTTCACGTCGCCGTCCATCAGTCGGATGACTTCGGCTTCGACGTTTTCTTTCTGGTCCATCGAATTTGGTCCGCACCAAGCTTCCACTCCACCGTGACCAGCGTCTCTGGCAATTTGGTCGGCGGCGAGTTGGACATCGACGTTTTCCCAATGTTGCTCTAAAAAACTTGTCAATTCACGACGAACTAGCGGAAACATCACGTCGTAGACAAAGCTGACGGAGGACGTTGTTCCCTCGATGTCGAGTAAGATGGCTTTCCCGGTGAAGTTCATTCAATTGTTTCGTATCGAGGATGATGTGAATAGAAATAGCCCGTCAGTGTACCGCATCCTGGTTCGTTCGGCACTGATTGCCTGGACTGTTTGTTGGGCCGGGATTCTCATTTGTTGCGCTAGCTGCAATCAGCGAACCGTGTCGACGGGTACGACGCCGCTAAGCGAAACTGCAGTCACCGTCGGCGTCGATTCCGCGGCGAAGCCTGGAGTGGAAGTGAGTGAATTAGAACCGATCGAGATCGAAGTCATTCAGGGCGAAGCGCGTGCGCGCACTTCTGAAACGTCCCGGCCTGTGCTTCGCGTTTTGGTGCGTGGCGCGAAATCGACGGCAGGCGTTTATTCCTGTGCCTTGTTCGACAGCGAAGAAACGCTGAAAGAGCGCACCGATTCTCTGAAAAACGAAACGTTCCCGGCGACGGAATCCGAAATCACTTGGGAAATCCAAACGCTTCCACCCGGTCGGTACTCCGTTGCGGTCTTTCACGACGCGAACGAGAACGGAAAGTTGGATCGTCACGCGTTAGGCTATCCGTTGGAAGCTTATGGTTTTTCGAACAACGCTCGCGGGAAGTTCGGCCCACCGCCATATGAAAAGATCGAGTTCGAATTGGGTAGTGAACCGCAAGAAATGTCGATCCAGCTGAAGTGAACGGATTTGAGCCCGTTCATCATTGCAGCTATGGTAATGCGACTTCTCGAGCTCAATCGAGAAACGAATTCCGATCTCTCCCGAACGAATCATGGCATTACATCCTCAAGCTCAGACCTTCGTCGACCAAATTGCGCAGCAGGACAGACCCGGCTGGCACGAAATGTCTCCGAGTGAAGCTCGCGTCTTGTTTGACGAAATGAAAGGCATCTTCGGGCGCGGACCGGAGTTACATTCTGTCGAAGATAGGAAGAATGACCTGGGAGTGCCCGTTCGCGTTTATCGTCCGAATGATGCAAGAGATTTGCCGGTTGTCGTTTACTTTCATGGCGGCGGTTGGGTACTTGGCAATATTGAATCTCACGACGCCGTCTGCCGAAACATTGCTAAGTCTGCCGATGCTGTGGTCGTATCGGTCGAATATCGACTGGCGCCCGAGCACAAATATCCGGCCGCGTTCGACGATGCATTCTCAGCGACGCAGTGGGTCGCAGACCATGCGAGTGACTTAGGGGTGGATGCGAGCCGGTTGGTAGTCGCAGGAGATAGTGCCGGTGGTAATCTCGCGGCGGCTGTTGCACTCAAAGCCAGAGACACCGGTGGACCGGCGATTGCGAAACAAGTTCTGATCTACCCAGTGATCGAGCCTGATTTTATGACAGATTCTTATCTGTCGTGTGCAGAGGGTCACGGTTTGACTCGAACGACGATGCAGTGGTTTTGGGATCAATACATCAGCGGCGAGGATGATCGACGCTACGCGTGTTTGGCGAACGCAAACGTCGAGAATCTGCCACCGGCATTTGTTCTGACAGCCGAATACGATGTCCTTTGCGATGAAGGTGAGAAATACGCAGCTCGAATGAAGGCTGCTGGAGTCGATACCACGATCAAACGCTACCCAGGCATGTTGCACGGTTTCGTGCATTTTTGCGGCTACTTTGACGACGCAAAGACGGCGTTTGATGACATCGCCAAAGTGATCTGAATCTTAGGGACACAAACGGCCGGCTTGATAAAACCGAGGGGGCCCGCGCGGCGTTTTGAGGTGAGTCAGTATTCTTTCGCCAGATTGTTTCGGTATCGGGCCGGAAACAGCCCCCGTATTCGATGAAATCGGTCTCTTCCCGAGTTTGCCGCCGAATACACATGTTCCGAAGTTGGAACATTCTCGCGAAACGCAATTTGCGAGGTAAGTTTTGATTGTGCGGGCGTGTCGTAACTGAGTGTCTTTTTCCAACGGGTTCCGTAGAATCCAGAGAAGCCCGTTGTCTGAAAAAAGAGGTCGTCGTGAACATTTTGATGGTAGCCAGCGAAGCGATTCCCTTCGCCAAAACTGGTGGACTTGCTGATGTAGTCGGATCGCTGCCGATTGAGCTGTCTCGATTAGGACACCGTGTCTCAATCATGCTCCCTGCGTATCGTCAAACGCTCGACTGCGGCCAGCCAATCGAAGAGACCGGCATTTCGTTCGACATTCCTATTGGCAACAAGATCGTTTCGGGGAGCTTGCTGCGAAGTCACTTGCCCGACAGTAACGTACCGATCTATTTAGTGCAGCAAGACGAGTACTTCGATCGACCTGGGCTCTACGGCGAAGACGGTACCGACTACCGCGACAACTGCGAGCGATTCGTCTTCTTCAACCGAGCCGTGATGGAATCGATTCGGATTCTGGATCTCTCGCCGAATATTATTCATGCGAACGACTGGCAAACTGGTTTGCTACCAGCGCTGTTGGATATCGAATACCGCAATGCGCCGGGTTACGGTGGGATTGCGACGGTTTTCACGATTCACAACATGGCGTACCAAGGTCAGTTCTGGCATTGGGATATGATGCTCACCGGATTGGACTGGAAGTACTTCAACTTTCACCAAATGGAGTTCTACGGAAATCTAAATCTGCTGAAGACAGGAATCGTGTTTAGCGATTCGGTGACAACCGTAAGTCCGACGTATGCGGGAGAAATTCAGAATTCCGCTCTAGGATGCGGTTTGCAAGAAACACTGCAACAGCGCGGCGCGGCGGTCAGCGGCATTATCAATGGTGTTGACTACTCGGTTTGGAATCCTCAAACCGATACGAAGATCGCAGCCAATTACAGCGCCGACAATTGGCACCAAGGTAAAGCGGAGTGCAAGCGAGCACTGCAAGAAGAAATGGGTTTGCCAATTCGAGACGACGTGCCACTGGTTGGAATCGTTGGTCGGCTTGCGGATCAAAAAGGTCTGGATTTGGTTGCTCGTGTGATGCAGCAATGGGCCATCCACGCGGATGTGCAATGGGCAATTCTTGGTACTGGTGCTCCCGAATACCACGAGCTCTTTGCTCAGCTAACGCAGTCGTATCCGGAAAGAGTTTCCGCTCGCCTGGAATTCAGCGACGTGTTGGCACATCGAATCGAAGCGGGTGCGGATATCTTCTTGATGCCCAGCCGCTATGAGCCTTGTGGTTTGAACCAGCTTTATAGTTTGAAGTACGGAACGGTTCCAGTCGTTCATCGCACAGGTGGTCTCGCTGACACAATTACGCATCCAACCGGCGAAAACCTTGCTAATCACCGGGCAAATGGCTTCGCGTTCGACGACTACGATGCTGGAGCTCTTGAGTCGGTGTTGGGAGCGGCTTGCGATATGTACCGTCACGATAAATCGGCCTGGGATCAGGTCGTTACGACCGGCATGAGACAAGATTGGTCGTGGAAGACCAGTGCGCGGGCGTACGAGCGACTCTATGAAGAGACGCTACAGCGTATTGCGGAAGAAGTTGTCGCGTAGATACTGATTCGCATCCGGTTGCCGCCAACCCAAGCGAGCCAGCTTAACGTGAACGAATTTCGCCAAGATCCCATCACGGGACGATGGGTCATCATCTCTGCCGACCGAGATGCTCGACCGAATCAATACCGTCGCGATCGCGAACTAGAAAATCGCGAGTCAAAAGCGGATCTTGCCAGCGCGGACACCTGCCCATTTTGTGCGCACCAAATGGACACGCCACCGACCGTGGCGCAATACGGTGAATCGCCAACATTACCCTGGCAAGTCTGCGTGGTTCCCAATCTGTTTCCCGTTTTGAGCAGCAGCCAGATCGTGGCTCCGCCCACTTCTTTGGGCCAGTTCGAAAGTTCGCCCGCACTCGGCATCCACGAAGTTGTCATCGAGTCGCCGACGCACACGACGAAGATGAGTGAATTGAGCGACGAGCAATTCTCTTTCATGCTTCGTGCGTATCAAGATCGAATTCAAGCGATGCGAAACTCCGAGGGAATTCAATTCGCACTCGCGATGAAAAACTCTGGCCAAGACGCGGGAGCTTCACTGCGTCACACGCATAGTCAGTTGTTCGGTCTACCGTTCGTTCCGGAGCAAGTGCAACGGGAATTCGATGGATCTTCACGATACTTTGAAACCAACCAGCAGTGCGTCTATTGCGATTTAATCCGCGCTGAACTCGGCAATCAATCTCGTGTTGTGGATTGCACTGAACATTTCGTGGCTTGGTGTCCTTACGCGAGTCGAGTTAGCTACGAAGTCTGGGTCGCACCGCGCCAGCATCTCGCACGTTTTGAAGAAATCAGTGATGCGTTGTTGGAAGACCTGAGCCGCATTCTCCGATCGCTCGTCGGCAAGATCGAACAGCATCCGCGGATTGGTGCATTCAACTACCTGTTGCACACGCTACCGTTCGGCGACCCTCAACACGCACACTATCACTGGCACTTCGAGTTTCTGCCGCGAACCGCTAAGCAGGCGGGCTTCGAATGGGGCACTGGCATTGAAATCAATACGGTGCAACCTGCTCGAGCGGCTTGTGAACTCCGGCAGGAACGGTAACGGTTGCGTCGCTTATGAGTGCGATTGTGTGGGTTAGTTGCCCATGTGTCAAACCGCAACGGATATTCTTCTGCGTTTAGCTAGCTAATTCACTCAAGTTTTGCCGAAGAGAACTCATGACGCAGTCCTCCGGCATGCGTGGATCCGCTTTTGCATCCACTTCTATATTTTCTCATTGAATTGTACGAATCATGTCTCAACGCATTCGACTTTGTCTCGCGCTTCACAATCATCAACCTGTTGGAAACTTCGATCATGTGTTTCAGCAGGCATACGAAGACAGCTACCTTCCGTTCTTGGAAGTATTCGAGCCGTTCGACAATCTGAAAATCTCGCTGCACACCAGCGGTCCGTTGATGGAATGGCTCGATCAGAATCACAGCGACTACCTCGATCGCTTGGCGAATCTTGTCAGCGCTGGCCGCGTGGAAATCATGGGCGGAGCATTTTATGAATCTATCCTGACGATGATTCCGTCGCGAGATCGTATTGGGCAGATTCGCACGTACACGAAATGGCTCCAGGATCGCTTGGGCGCGACGGTTCGCGGCATGTGGATGCCAGAGCGTGTTTGGGAGCAGGTACTTACCAGCGATCTAGCGAATTCGGGGATTGACTATACGATCCTTGACGACTTCCATTGTAAGTACGGCGGCGTAGACCAAGACAAACTGAATGGATACTTTGTTACGGAAGGCGATGGCAACGTGTTGCGCGTTTTCTCCGGGTGCGGGTA
>CAYNJG010000224.1:0-11878 GCA_964397295.1 uncultured Pirellulaceae bacterium | reverse complement strand
CGTTTATTGGTCATGGCATTCAGTGAGTTCGGTCGCCGAGTCAAGGAGAACGCGTCAATCGGAACGGATCACGGCACGGCTGGCCCCGTTCTGCTTGCGGGTACAAAACTCCGCAGTCGAAGCTACGGCCAGCTTCCAAAGCTGACCGACCTTGAGGACAGTGACCTGAAACACAACATTGATTTCCGCGACATTTACTCGGGAGTATTGTCAGATTGGCTCGGGCTTGAACGTCCGAAATCGACTCAGGGATTCGACTCACTGAATCTATTTGCATCCGATCCAACCTAAACTTTGGCTAGTCGTTCGTCTCTTTGTTCGCCTCGTCCAAATTCCCGAAAACGGAACGAAGAATACGTTTTGAGAGCTGCTGATAATATTGTCGATGATGGGCTTCTGAGATCCCTTTGTCCACAAGATTCCAGTCTATCACTACATCAACCAATGGGGCTCGTGTAGCAGCTGGTTTGCCAAGGCCAGGAAGCGGCCAATCAAGACCGAGAGATTCAAAGTGTTCTCGAAGCCTCTGGAGGTCCCATGCTCCGATTACGCCGGCTCCTCGATCGCAAGTGAAGAAACGTCCCGAGGGACCAAAGTTACCGACGAAGGAATCTGGGAACATCGGGTCTCCCGATAATCGAAGTGCAGGATGCAGGCTTTCTGAATCGACAATTAGCACGCCTCTGGGTGATCGGGATTCAACGGCAATCCATGCGCCATCGGGCGACAATGACATGTACTGCACCGCAATGTCGCAGGCGGACGGCGATTCGGCGAGCAGTTTCCAGGTCCCCACCTCAAAGCTACGCAGCGTACCAGCTGCGCATACAAATAGCTTCTTGCCACACATTGAAAAACTGCATTCCGTTTGCTTCCCGCCAAGCCGAAACACGATCTGATCCGTTTCTGTGTTTCGAACTTCGACTTGACTTGCATGATGAGAGCTCGAACAAACGAGCGGCTTGGTCGGATGCGCCTCGAGACGGACCTGCGCTTGTTCACATTGAGTGTGAGAAATGGCTAACCAATTTTGGTTGCGAGCTGCTACGACTTGAGACCGATCACCAGTATCTCCGCTGATCGCAAGTAGTTCGCCATCTCCGGTTAGTTCGACCCGATACGGTCGAAAATTGCGGCGAACTCGTTGCTTGTATTGAAGTATGCTAGGGCCGATGGTGATGGAAGGCGGCGCGTTGTCGATACCTTCGCTGTCTGATTTCTTGATTGGTAGTAGCTGAATAGTGTGGCCGTCGGAAACGATGATTTCACGACCTAATGGATCAACGGTGAGAGTCGCTCTCGTGCTCTTTGTTCGATGCTTCGCAATCGAGCGGTGATTGACCAAATCGATAGTTTCTATTGTGGATGGATGTGACATCCAGAGAGTCGAAGAAACGGGATCAATGCCCGTTTGCAACTCACGCTCTACGGCACCGAATTTGTATTCCCAAAGCGTTTCACTCGTAACTAACCTACGCGTTTCAAAATCCCGACCAGAGAGAAACGCGAGTTGCCCAAGTCTTGCGGACACATCGATCAAGAAACGTTCGCAACGCAACACCCGTTTGCCGGCCAGCGGATCGAACACTTGGGTATAGCCATTCCAGCCGCATACCAACACCAGCCGACCATCAGCACTATAGTGCAACTCCGTCGCGGATTTTTCACTGTGTTCGAATTCTGCGCAGACTTCCTGGTTCTCGATATCCCAAATCCACACGAGCTTGTTGCCTGCAATCGCGAGCTGTCGATTGTCCGGGCGCCAGGCTAATTCCGTGATCCCGCTGCCAGTGAATTCTGGGCGACGAATGTTGCCAGACTCTGTGTCTATCAGAATCAAGTTCTTCGTATTTCGAACCACCGCCGCAACGTGCTTGCCGTCAGGACTGATTCTGATCTGCGTCCAGCCTTCAGGCGGGAGTTCAATTTCGGATACGACCTCGCCTAGGTCGGCGTCAAAAGTCACTAATTGATTCGATTGATTCAACAGGACAACCTGATGCGAGCCTGGACGAATCCGCATCGACTCCACGTAATCCCAATAGCTTCCACTCGCTTCCGGGAAGTGCGTCTTGTTGGTAAGTCGATCGAATACCCAAGGTTGCACAACGTCTTTTCCATCACGATTCACTACGATCATTGCGGAGAGAATCTGTCCGTCGTCGGACATTTCCAACGACATTTCGCGCGGATGCCCTTCGAGGGGAATTGACTCAACCGGCTTCGCCTTGCTGTCGCCGACACCATAGATATTGCATGCCGGTGGATCGCTGCGGTAGTCTGAGTGAGCGTATTCCGAGAGATCGCCATTGAAAGCAATCGGTTCGTAACCGCCGATGGGCACAGGATGCTTCCATCTTGTAAGCTCTGGTAGATCATTCAACGTCGATAAGACAGCCGCAGTGAGATTGATGCGGTCGCGATGTTTTTCGAAGACATCTAGTTCACGAGCCAGAGAAATTGCGGATCGCAGCGCCTTCAAGCCGTTAGTCCGCTGCCCCAATTGGCGGCTAGCTGCGAGTCCAGACGCATCCGATAGACTGGCAGCCAAGAGGTTTTCTTTGGCGATTCGTGTCTGCGCAAGGGCCCTCACGCGGGCCACGTTTGCTTCGCTTTCTGCGTTCCTTGCGACAGTGGTTTCCTGGGCTTTCTCGAACGCAAGTTTCTCGAACCGACTTGCGTTTATTGAGGAAATTACCGCAACCGCCGCCAGTAGTAGAATTACACCTGTTGCCAGTAAGGAAATGATTCGATTCCGTGCGACCCACCGGCTCGCGCGATACGCCCAGGTCGCGCGCCTCGCCAACACGGGTTCTCCCGACAGAAAGCGCACTAGGTCGTCACGAAGCTCAGCCGAGGATTGATACCGGTCCTTCGGATCGGACTCAATCGACTTGTGCACAATGGTTTCCAGGTCGCGAGGAATTTTGGGGATTCGATTGCGGAGAGGCGGAATGGCTCCAGACGTGATTGCGGCTAGTAGTTGCCCTCGGTCCACAACATCCAAAGCAGGACCATCAATCAGCAACTCGTAGAGCGTTAGCCCCAATCCATAGATGTCGGCGCGGTGGTCCGACCGACCAGAGATGGCTTCCGGTGGCATGTACCGCAGTGTTCCAAGCAAATCACCAGTAGCTGTTAGCTCGTTGTCACCGGCGACCTTAGCCAGTCCGAAATCAGTTACGAACAGTGTGTTGACTTCGTCGATCATGAGATTGCTGGGTTTCACGTCGCGATGCACGACGCCCATGGAATGGGCATAGCTGAGTGCGTCTGCTGCCTGGCTTCCAACCTTGGCAACCCAGGTCCACAAGGAATGCAGATCCGTCCCCGATGTATTGGAACTCCCCGACTGCAACTGGCGAACTGTTCTTTCCTCCAAACTAGTTGAAGACGTTGTCTCACAAGATATGAAACTCGAATCGTCTCGTTTGCTCTCCATCGTATTTGATAGCCCAACGTTGCGAAGACTATCTTCGCTCATGGAGACGAGGTCGGCTCGTGTCGGAGGAACGCCTTCCGGTTCGAGCGAACACGCGTCACTTTGCGATCTCGCCGCAGCACCAATGACACGATTGAGTGCCCAGCCGTTGACGAGCTGCATGACGAAATAGAGCGAAGTGTCATGCTTACCAATGTCGAAGACTTGTACGATGTTGGGATGGTGCATGCGTGCGGCCGCCGATGCTTCTCGTTGAAATCGTTGTCGCAATTTCGGACGGTCAAGATCTGTTGGGAGTACTTTAATCGCCACGACACTGCCCAGCGTGAGGTGCTCGGCTTGGTAGACGATGCCCATCCCGCCGCGTCCGATAGGCCGCAACAATTGGTAGTCACCCAACACGGTGCCCGTACCAATCTCCATTGCACCGCGACTGCCACTGTCTTTTACGGGCGGCTTTTTTGCTTTGTCTAAGATCTCCAAAACTGGGAACAGTTCGCGAATGTCCGTGGCCAATTCCGGATGATCTGTGGCGTACTGTTCAATGTCCGGTTGCTCGCCTGCCCGACGTCGGTTCGCGTAGTCCTCGGCAAGACGATCTAGGAGAGTTTGATCTCCTTGAGACGGATTGGGTGACATTTGAGTTTTGCTCGTGGCCAATGAAGACAGTTTCTCGCTACGTCATCGCAGTTGCTCGAAGACCGAGCCTATTCGTCCGAGTCTGCCAGCTCAATTCTCGCTGATTCGAGTACGCTTCTAAAGCGTCTTAGTGCTCTAACGTAGCGATTGCTTGCGGCGTTGCAGCTTAAACGCAACGAGTCCGCGACTTCCTGGTTCGACAGTTCTTCGAAGTGACGCAAAACGAGTATTTCTCTATCCAACGGTGACAACTCCTTTAGCAAGACGCGAACTCGTTCCGCCAAGTCACGGCGATGTACGCGCAAGCTGGGTGACGTAAGATTCGCAACGAGCAATTCGGCAATCGAATCCAAGCTAAAGTCAGCGGCTTGTTGGCGAGATTCCCGTTGAACGCTTCGTTTCTTCGCGCCAATGTGCTTTCGTTGGAGGTCAACAAGTTTCTGGTTGCAAAGAAATCGAAGCCATGCAATCAGAGGTATGTCAGCTCCCTGCATCTCCGATAGACGCTGGTTAGCGTCCAGAAACACTTCTTGGATCACATCGGATGGATCGATTCGAGCCATCAACCGAGGATCCATTTTGCGCTGTACTTCTGCCGACAGCCGTTTTCGGCGTAGCTCACACAATTCAGCGAATGCAGTGCGATCACCTTCGCGGCTCAACACCATGAGATGTTCCAAATGCTTGGAGTCCTTCGACATCCACCTATTCTCCATCACTGCCGCGCACTCGTCATGCGGCAAGTCTTCGGCAGCGCGCGGTTATGTACAACATATCAACTAATAAGTATTCCGCTAAATCGTGAGACCACCCACGGCGCAATAATTTTTATGTGATTTCACGCGTCCGATTTAGAGCCACGTAGGTCTACTAAATCTGAACGTTTACAGGAAAGCCGTGGGTTACATCGAGTCTTCTGCAGATAAACAGTGCGGGACCTCCGTGACGGCAAAGTTCGATCACGAGTACCGGCACGACGAGATCTTTACGTCAATAAAAAGGATCCAACGAATGCAAAGACCGAAACGCTACTCAATTGAATCTTTGGAACCACGTCTCTTGCTAACAGCTAATGAACTTGTTCCGTTCTCGTACGCCTTGGTCAGAGGTGGAACGACGCCTGCTGTCGCCGAGCCTTCTTCTTATAACCCGGCTGGCGGCGACATCGTTGCTCAATCGACCGACGTGGGCCGTTACTCTGTCGAGTTTGAATTGCTTCCGGGATTTACTCCTGTAAGTGGCAACGGGGGCAACGTCCAGGTGACATCCCAATCGACTAGGGGCTCGCATTGCAATGTTGCTTCTTGGGGAGAATCAGCTGAAGGAAATCTTAGTGCCCGAGTCGTATGCTTCGATACCTCCGGAGCACCCGCGCATTCGGATTTCTCGATCGCAGTTTTGATGCCGGACGCCGTGACCTCTTTCCGCGAAGCTCCTGTCAATGAAGGACAGGTGTACTACGCTTGGGCGGACAATCCTGCTGACGAGTACACAGCAACACCCATTTATTCATCCAACAACGGAAACGATGTGCTGGTCAATCGGGCAGCGATGGGCCGCTATTCTGTGACCTTTAGCGAACTCGGTGGCGTCGAGGGAGGCAACGTTCAGGTCACCGCATACGGAGAAACAAATGCCCGTTGTGGCGTCACCAGTTGGAGCAGTGGTGGATCCGACTTTCGGGCAAATGTCCACTGTACCGCCACCGACGGAAGTGCAACCGACGCACCGTTTTCGATTGCTGTTATACCCGGTGGAACTGAATCCTCGATCAACTACGCCTGGGCAAATGACCCTGAGGCAGAAGTCTACAATCCCAACACGACTTTCTCACGCAACGCATCGGGCGGTGGCATCACGATCGATCGAAGTGATGTAGGTCGCTATCGAGTTTCCTTTCCTAGGAGCAGTGAGAGTGCTCGTGTTTCCAAAGGGCATGCACAAATCACGTCGTATGACGCTGAAACAAATTGTGTGATGGGGGCGCTGTTCGCCGATAGGATCGACGTTCGCTGTTTCGATGCAGCAGGAGCTCCAGCCGATTCGCTCTTCAGCATCATGTACCTTTCTCCGCTGGATGGTGATATTTTCGAGCCTAACGATAGTTTCGCTTTAGCCACGGACTTGGGCACTGGCAGCCAAGAACACGAAGGGTTGTCCATTCTCGATTGCGGTGGACGAGCGTTTTGCAGCGTGCCGGACTACTACGCGTGGACGGCAGAATCCGATGCGGTTCTTACTGTTGGAGTTGATCCAGCAGACGACGGCGCAGCTTTGACCTTCGAGCTCTACGATGCAGGTGGTACACGACTCACGACTGCCGAAGCGGACACCGTATTGGAGACACTTGAATGGAGCGTAACCGAGGACGAGTTGTACTTCATCCGCGTGCTCAACCAGCTCGGCATGGTAAACGACGACTACACGCTCACGCTGAATACCGAGGCAAACCTCTTAGGCGACATTGACATGGATGGTGACATCGATGCCGACGATATCGACCGCCTGTTTGCCGTGCTCCGCGGAACAGAAGCATCTTTAGGAAACACGGATTTAAACGGAGATTCTTTAACCGACAACCGTGATGCCGACCAATTGGTTGAAGAGATCCTTAACACGGCGTACGGGGATGCGAATCTCAACGGCGACGTTCAGTTTTCCGACTTCCTCATTTTGTCAGCAAACTTTGGTGGCGACGGCGGCTGGGCACAAGGCGACTTCACTGGCGATGGCATGGTCAACTTCGCTGACTTCCTGTTGATGTCGGCGAACTTTGGTTTCGAGAGTGCCGCCCGCTTGGTTGAACCTGAGTCGCATTCTGGCATCGAACTATCACTGAATTCCCTGTTCTACTCGCCAGGCGACTCGCTCACTGTCAGCCTTGATTTCGGTGACGTTCCTCCGCCCGCTGAAACACCGCAAATCATTCTTTCGTCGGAAGACTCTGGGGACGTCGAAACCATTTCGCTTCGGCAGGAGGGACCAGGTCGCTATGTCTCTATCAATCCGATAACCATCCGCTCGCCGGCCGGTGACTCAACGCCAGCCGACGGGATATTCACTCCAACGTCTGGCGAAGAATTCTATGCGATGTTTATTCCAGAAGCCTCGGGGCTCGTTGGAATCGAGGAGGATATTGTTTACGACTTTGCCGTCATGACGCGTATCCCATCCGACGGTTCGAAGCTTTTCATCGACGGCCTTATCGGAAGTGACGCATCTCGCTTTGACGACAAAACTGGCACTCTTGGTGGTCGCACCGGAGTCGTTGATATCGCCTTGCAAGAGGTTTTGCTTTCCACATCGGATCCGACAGAGCTGGAAGAATTCCTAGATGTATCCGGTGGAACGCTCGTGGAAACGCAATCGTTCGACGACGGTGGTCCGGATATTCACCTAATTCGCATCGAACTTGATCCACTGTCGCCAGCGGAACTAGAAAACCTGGAAGTACTGCGTGAGTTGTACGGCGAAGAAGGCGACCTCGTCGCAAGCAGCGAAGGCGTGTTGAGCGTCTACTACTTTGTACTGCTGATGCGGGCGGAAGGATTCGACGTTTCGGTCAATCCGCGTCTGGACTTTTTAGCGGCACCGGAAGTGACTTTGTCAGAACAGAATGAACTTAATTCCGGTGGCACGACGACTCCGACACCAGCAGGTTGCAATCTCGACCCATCGGTCGCCTGTGTCACCGATGTCTCCGCTGTTTGGGCTCACACCGCGTTATGGGACTTCGACACACAACGTGTACCGGTTGCCGTGCTTGACTACGGATTCGACACCAACGCCGATTTTCGACAACCGGTCGATGGTGTCCTACACGAGTGCAACATGACCGTTTCTCCTCCAGTTTGCGGCCCCGGCGCAGCCCAAGCCATACCTGATGTCCCAGCTAGTGGCATCGGTGGCTTTGTCTGGCATGGTACAGGCGTCGCGTCCACGATCGGTGGTGTTGTAAACAACGGATTCGGAGCAGCTGGCGTTGGAGGGCAAGTTGTCGAGCCGATGCTGTATCGCTACGACCTTGGCTCGTACGTGTTTGACATCGGAGCCGGCATCAGGCGGGCCGTCGATGATGGCGCAGCGGCAATTAACATCAGCGCCGGTTATCCATGTCGAGTTCTGACGAACGTTGGACCTGACTACAACATTTGCAGCCCGACCGGTCGCCTAGGATTGGCGACGACCGTCACGGCTGGAATTCACGCCGCAGCCGCAACCGTCTGTGCCGCTAGTGGATTCATTCCCCTTTTCGGCTCCATTGCTTGCGGTATCGCGACTTCGGCAGCCGCAGCATCAACGAATGCGGTTGTCGCCAGCCTCGCGTTTGGCGAACAACAAGGACCGATGGAGCGAGCCGTGCGCTACGCCACGAACCACGGCGTTCCCGTCGTTGCTTCGGCTGGCAATGATATTTTCTCGGCGTTGCCACCTGCGGTTCGGAGGTTCGTTGACACGAGTACGGTTGATTTAGAAGACTGGATGGTGATCCCGGCAGCGATTCCTTCCGTGATTGCGGTGGGCTCGGTAGACAGTGAACTGAGAAGCACTAACTTCAACGGCGATCTTGTCGACACTTGGGCGCCCACCGGTTCCGCCTACGTGGCTCCATCGGATGTTACCGATGCATCGTCTCCGCTCGTGACACAGTTCATTTCGGGAACCAGTGGAGCCGCACCGTGGGTAACCGGATTGATTGCGGTTGCTCAAGCTATCAACCCTGAGTTGAATCCACTGGATCCTCGCCACGACGATATCGATTTGCGACGGATCGTACCGGCCATTACTCGCCTGATCACCAGCGACGAAAACAGTACCAGCAACACCGAGCTAGTCGCCATGGGATTGCTTGACCAACCCGATCGTCGAGAAATCGTTAATCCTTTGAAAGTGGTCGAGGAAGCGTCGATCGGTAGGATTCCGAATCTTACCGGGCTGGGTTACGACGACACGTTGGGATTCAGTGAACTACTCTCACCGAACGATACCAGCGACGAGGCAGCCACGCTTTCCTTTGGCACAACCGCCACAGGCACAATCGTTGACCTGCGGCCGGAGGGGAGTGTCACACCGACCAAGGACATTGATTGGTTCGAATTCACCATGCCCACAGAAGATCCCGGCACGGGACTTTACCATGCTACCCTGAGCATCGAACATCCCTCAGACGACGCGTTCATCCAAGTCGTTGAAGGGGGAGACGATTTCGTGCTGACCTCGCGCGGTTCATCAACCAACTACACTATCGGTGGTCAGCCCGGGGAGACGGTTCGCTTCGCTCTGGGAGCGGTCGGTGACCAAGATAATGTCTACAAGGTTACGGTAAACGAGCCCAACTTCGTAAAACCACGGCTTGAAATCCTAGGCGTTGTCCACGACGAAGCGGTCTGTACGGATACGGAAATTCATCTCACGGCTGAATTAACGCACCGAGCCCCTTTCGCAGATCGAGAAGTCGAATTCGATAGTGAATTTCAGTGGTGGAGAGACGATAGAACTATTGTCGGCGTTGGTGACTCGATCACAGTCAGAAGCAGTGCGGAGCCTTTTGAAATAGATCAATTCACCGTCACGGTAATCGGTGAAAGCAGTGGAACTACCGCATTGTTCGATGATGTTTTCTTTGTTACGGAGTCGTGCGTTTCAGCTCGACCGGAAGTCGAAATCATCGCACCCCCAGATGGACTCCGCGGCATGGTAAATGGAAGCGATGAGAACGGACAATTTAGAATTGTTAGCTTCCTAGGGCGTGCGACAGATGCGGAAGACGGAGTCCTTCCCGGTAACATGCTGCGTTGGAGCACGAATCGCGCCGACACCCAGGTTGCTTCGCTTGGCACAGGGGTAGTCGTGACCGTTCGCCTCTATGCGGCAGAAGGCGTTTCGACAACGAGGCACCGTATCCGGCTTACGGCCATCGATAGCGATGGTTTGGAATCGTTCGAGGAAATTGAAGTGCTGATTGACCAACTGCTCTAATTGGCGGGCGACGTGGCTTCGCCCAATTCAATCACCGTGGAGAAGATTCGATGGACTTCCGCAATTTCGAGTTTGATTCGAATACCAACAGGTCTCGGGCATCCGACGTGGTTACGGTTCGTTTGTTAGACGGATTTGGGCCTTGTGGACGTTAATCCCGATCACCCAGCTGTTTCCGCAACCGCTGGATGGTGCGACTCTTGGCTTTTCGCACTGCCGCCGCAGTCATCCCCAGCGCCTGCGCAACGTCGGCAGTCGATTCGTTCAGGACTGCGGTTTTCCAGAACGCGTTCCATGTTTGCGGATCGACTCGAGATTTAATCTGGTCCATCGCCCGCTGCAACAACGCGGCGGTTCCGCTCGCGTCGGCCGGAGGTTCGGTTTCGGGTAGCGCCGTCCATTCGGATACCGAATCGGCGAACGGGTCCGGCACGGCTGTCATTTGGAACTGAGCCGTGCTGCCGCCGCGACCGGGTGTTTCAGATTTGCGTAACGACTGCAACACGGCGTTACGGGCGATTCGCCAGAGCCAACCGCGAAAGGTTGCATTCTCGCGGGTTGAGTCGAACTTGCCGATCGATCGGTGGACCGAAAGAAAAACCTCCTGTGCCACGTCTTCGCGGGCCGCCTTGCTCAGTCCGGCTCGAGCCGACCAACTCTCAACGAGCGGCCCGTAAAGCTCGACGAATTCGCCCCAGGCGCCCAACGAACCATCCTGCAGACGGATCGCCAAGCTCAAGTCAGACGAATCGCTCGAATTGTCCGTAATGGCTGACATAGCAACAGTTTAACCAAAATGTTTGGGGGACGTGTCACACCTTTGCATTGAACAGGTATCGGCGAGGCACTGCCAAGATTACCAACCGCCCAAGAGGTTTCACAATGGACCCGATCTGCCCACCCCAAGACGCCCTTCGCCGCTATTTGATCGGTGATTATTCCGATGGACAAGGCGCTGAAATCGAGCGACATCTTTCTCAGTGCGCTGCATGCGAAGACACGCTGGCGGGATTCGACGATACGAAGGATCTATTGCTGCGTCACTTGCCGCTGGCGGCCGCCTCGGATGTCCATCCGGAAACGCCTGAATCACCAAGTCGCCCGGCGTGGCTGGACCGTTTAAAAGCCGGTTTGCCAACCGCACCGGTTGAGCACACGGATGCCGTCGCCGACACCAACACAAGCAACCCCATTAGCGGTTTGGAATCGTACGAACTGTTGGGAGTTCTTGGTCGCGGAGGCATGGGAGTCGTCTATCGTGGGCGGCATCGCCAACTGGGGCGCGAAGTCGCCATCAAGGTTGTCCATCCAAAACTGACTTCGGCACTCAATGTCCGCGATCGGTTTGAACAGGAGATTCGCATCTTGGGTGGCATGAATCATCCCGGTATCGTGATGGCGACGGATGCTGGTCGAGTTGGACCCGCAGCTTACCTTGTCATGGAGTTGATCGAAGGCATCGACCTCGCGCGATTGGTTCGAGAACAAGGTCCGTTGTCTGTTGCTCAAGCCGCCGAGATCGCGCGGCAAGTTGCCCAGGCATTGGCGGCGGCGCACTCATCGAATGCTATCCACCGCGATGTGAAGCCGTCCAATGTCATGCTCGATTCCAACGGCCGCGCGAAGCTGCTCGATTTTGGATTGGCGCATCTGACCGAGCGAACCAACAAACACGCCGAGACGTCACTCGGCCACGTACTTGGCACGCTGGACTACATGGCGCCGGAACAGGCCGAAGGTAAATCAGTGCAAGCGTCGACGGACTTGTATGGACTGGGGGCCTTGCTGTTCTATTTGTTAACCGGCCAGCCACCGCAT